>JAABRX010000116.1 GCA_011390675.1 Trueperaceae bacterium
ACCCCGTCCCAGACGATACGCCGAAGTGCTGATCGACGTCGAGGACGACGGACCGGGCATCCCGGCCGAGATCGTCTGGCGGGTGTTCGAACCCTTCTTCACGACCAAGCCGGTCGGGGAGGGCACCGGCCTCGGCTTGGAGCTCACGCGGCGCGTGGTGATGGAGCACGGAGGCGACGTCCACGTGCGCTCGGAACCGGGCCGGACGGTGTTCCACGTGCGGTTGCCGGCAGCCACGGCCGCTCCTCCGCTTGGGTGAACCCGCGCCCATCGAGATCGAGACGGCGTACGTTCACCAGCAAGGCTGACCGAGGCAGACCGCGTAAGAGGCCGCAGCGTGGACCAACCATGCCGCGCGCGTTCGTCGCGCCGCTCACGGTGCGGGTGATCGCGACGGTGCGGTCGAGCGCTGCTGGAGGATCACTGAGTGATCGCTCGTGGCGCCCACAACGGCGAAGCCGTTGACAAGGATCATGTCGACGACCCAGTTCATCGCCTCGCTGTCCGCCCGGTGGACGGTGGTGTGGGCCTCGTCGAAGAACTCGGTCGCGATGCCCGTCTGGGCACCGCTGCTGCCGTCGGGCCGGTGGTTGTCGCGGAGGTCGGCAACGCCACCGAGCAGGCGGTTGCTCTGCACCTCGAGCGCTCGCGCGACGTTCCACGGCACGACGTCGCCGATGTGCTGGTCCGCGATCAGACTTGGGACCGAGATCGCGTCGCACGCGCGCCCGGTCACGTCGAGCGGGCGCGGGTAGTTCGCTTGAGCGCCGTACCGCGCCGCGAACCATCCGCCCTCCACGTGGTCGAAGTCCCACAGCTCGCACACGGCGTCGAGGTAGACGCCGTACTCGTAGCGGACCTCGGGGTGATCGAACGCGAGCAAGCTCATGAACTGGGTGCCGTGCGAGTGCGCGACGAGCACCACCCGGGTGGGGTCGAGGAAGTCGCGGATCCACTCGTCGCGCGCGTGCTCGACGAGGTCGCTCGCTGCCCGGTAGCCGAAGCCGCGCGCGAGGTCGTCGTCGACGTGGGCACGGAAGTCGACCGCAGCGGTCGTGTACCCGAGCTGCTCGAACGCGCCCGCGATGGCCTCCATCGTTCCGGGTTGCGGCGCGTCGCCGAGGTAGTCGCGGTTCTCGCCTGGCGGCATGCACTGCACGAAGGCGACGCCGCAGCGACCGGCGAAGCCGATCACGAGCACGTCCGGTGCGTCGGTGGGTCGGTACTCGTCCCGGACGTCGACGCGGACGCTCGCGCTCGCGGAATGGACGCCGTCGGAGACGCGCACCGCCACCAGGTAGGTGCCGGCCTCCTCGAAGGTGACGCTCGCCGTCGTCCCGGCGGCGCTCGGATCGGTCGCGCCATCGACGCTCCACGCGTACGTCAACGGGTTCCCGTCGGGATCGCTGGCGATCGCGCGGAACGTCGTGGTGAAGGTCGCCTCGCCCGACACCTGGTCGGCTCGTAGCGATACGACCGGCGGGCCGTCGTTCGCCATGGGCGACGTTCCGCAGCCGGCCAACGTCCCGGCGACGGCGAAGATCGCCAGCGCCAGACGTGCGGGCGCGCTCCGCAAGCCGCTCGCTGCACCCCGGAGCCGCGAACCCACCAGGTTCGTCCGCGCGCTTCGCCTTGCTCGACCTGCGTGCATGAGCCGCAGCATACGTGGCCCCCGTACGCGCCATCAGGGTTGGCAACCGTCGCGGTCCCACGAGCATGCGGGCCATAGGATGGACGCACGCGAGCGGCTGAGAACTCCGGGGGTTCCATTCGTCACGGCCGGCGACGTCGAGATCGGCGGCGCCCGCCCCGCATCGGCAGGAGCCACCATGCAGCGATCGCTCACGATCCTCCAGCTGAACGACCTGCACGGCTACGTCCGGGCGCACCCAGAGCTCGTGCGGCCCGACGGAACCTGGACCCTCACCGAACTCGGCGGCCTGGCGAGGATCGCGGGGCTGTTCGACCACGTCCGTGAGGAGAGGGGCGGCGCCGTGCTCGCCCTCGACAACGGCGACACGTTCCACGGGACCCACCTGGCGGTCGAGAGCCGCGGCCACGCGCTGGTGCCGATGATGAACCGGCTCGGGCTCGACGCCACGACGCTCCACTGGGAGTTCGCGTACACGCCGGACGGCGTCCGCGACCTCGAACGGCGCCTCACCTACCCCATGCTCGCGATCAACTGCTTCGATCGGAACGGCGGCGGCCTCGCGTTCCAGGCGTACGCCATGATCGAGCGCGCCGGCCTCCGGATCGCCGTGATCGGCCTCGCGTGCCCCGTCGTCGGCTGGACGATGCCTGCCCCCTTCAGCGAGGGCCTCCGCTTCACCATCGGCCGCGACGAACTCCCCGGTTGGGTCCGCAGCGTGCGCCAGGACGAGGGGGCGGACCTGGTCGTCGTGCTGTCGCACCTCGGCCTGCCGCAGGACCTGAAGATGGCCCAAGAGGTCGACGGCATCGACGTGCTTCTGAGCGGGCACACGCACAACCGCCTGCACGAGGCCATCCGGGTGCACGACACCCTCGTCGTCCAGGCCGGATGCCACGGCGCGTTCGTGGGCCGCCTCGACGTCGAGGTCGAGGGGGGACGCGTCGTCGCCCACCGCTACGAGCTCCTCCCCGTCGACGACCGGTGGCCCGAGGACGCCGAGATGGCGGCGTTGGTCGCTGCGGCGACCGACGGACGGCCTGAGCTGGATCACGTGGTGGGCGAGGTGGGCGCGGCGCTGCACCGGTACGCGATGTTCGAGTCGCCGATGGACGACGTCCTGCTCGAGGCGATCGCCGAGGCGGCGGGCGTGCCGGTCGCGTTCTCCAACGGCTGGCGCTACGGGGCGCCGATCCCGCCGGGCCCCGTGACCGTCGAGGATCTATGGGCGATCGTGCCGACGAACCCGCCGATCATGACCACCACCCTGACGGGGACGGAGCTGATCGACATGCTCGAGGAGAACCTCGAACGCACCTTCGCGGCCGATCCGTTCGAGCAGATCGGCGGGTACGTCAAGCGGATGCGCGGCATCAAGCTCTACCTGAAGGTCGAGAACCCGTTCGGCCACCGCATCGATCGCGTGTTCGTGGCCGACCGGCCCGTGGAGCCGGACGACACGTACGAGGTCGCGTTCATCACCGAACAGGGCGTGCCCGCTCGCTTCGGACGCGACCGCAGCAGCACCGGCGTCGATGCCATCACCGCCTTGCGGCAGCTGTTCGAGGCGCGGGGGACGGTCGTGCCGCCGAGCGAAGCGAGCGTCTTCGTCGTCTAGCTTCGTGCCACAGCCTGCTCGTCGTCGCGGATCTCGATGATCTTCAGTGGCTCAGCGTTCGACGGCGGTTCGAACTTCGCGAGGAACAGCTCGAGCATCTCGCTCGTGACCTCGAACGTCCCGGGCGGCAGGTTCGCGTTGCGTCGCTCCAGCCGCTGCAGCAGCGTTGCCACCGGAACGTCGAGGTAGATCAGCACGGGCTCGCCGCCCGCGGCCGCCACCCTTCGGGCAGCGTCCGCTCGCTGGTCCGCGCTCCAGAAGCCGTAGTCGAGCACGACGTGCACGCCCAGCGCGACGAGTCGCTCCACCATCCCCCACTGGAGCTCCTTGATCGACCGGTCGCGGGCATCGAAGAGCGCGCGCGTCATGTGGTGGCCGAACAGCTCGATCATCCATGCGTCGGTGCCGAACCGGATCCCGGGCAGAGCCTGCTCGAGCTCGGCGGCCAGCGTCGTCTTGCCCGAGCCCGTCGTGCCGCACAGGAGGATCACTTGCGGCGCGGGCGCGGTGCGCGCGTACGCCAGGTAGTCGCTCAATCCGGCGAGGCTTCCCGCGTCGGTCATCGAACCCCAATCGGCGCCCGGAGACGAGTCCGTTCTTGACGGGTCCGCGACTCGCTCGCATCGCCGTCCGGAATCATACGCCCGAGCCATGCGCGGTCGTGCGGCCGTTTCCGTTGCCATCACGAAGCACGTCTGCAGCCGACGCACCGCGCTCTGCGGTGGCGAGCGTGAAACGCCCCGAATCTCGGAGCACACCGTCCTAGTAGCGCAATGTCCCTCGCCACATGAGAACACCGGGCGTACCCTGCTCGCGGCCGGTTCCGCCGGTGCCCAAGGACGCGGACCAGGTGCGGCACCGCGCGATCGGGTCACGGAGGCACGCGATGTACTTCAGGGCGATCCGCAGCGATGTGCTCCGGAGCAAGGCCATCTCGGTCACCATCACGCTGTTCGTCGCAGCGGCGGCGATGCTGGTGGCGCTGGCGGCGACCCTCGTCGTCAACCTGTCGGGGGCCATCGACGCGCTGATGGAGCGCGCCCAGACGCCGCACTTCATGCAGATGCACGTGGGCGATCTGGACCGAGCGCGGTTGAACGCGTTCGCGGAAGCGCACGCATCGGTGGCCGACTACCAGGTGCTCGAGTTCCTCAACCTCGACAGCGCGGCGTTCGTGTTCGGCGAGGGCTCGCTCGCTGGGAGCGTTCAGGACAACGGGCTCACGGTTCAGAGCGAACGTTTCGACTTCCTGCTCGACCTGGACGGCGAGGCCATCTCGGTCACGGACGGGCAGATCTACGTACCGCTGACGTACCTGCAGGACGGTTCGGCCCGCGTCGGCGATCGCGCGACCGTGGCTGGCCGAACGATGACGGTGGCGGGTCCGCTCCGCGACTCCCAGATGCAGCCCCTCCTCTCCTCGTCCAAGCGGTTCCTGGTCAGCCACGGCGACTTCGAGGCGATCCGCCCCTCGGGCCGCGTCGAGTACCTCATCGAGTTCCGGCTCCACGACCTGGCGGCGCTGAGCGCGTTCGAGACCGCCTACACCAACGCCGGCCTGGAGGCGAACGGGCCGACCCTCACGTACCCGCTCTTCAGGACGGTCAACGGCCTCGCCGATGGGCTGATGATCGCCGTACTCCTCCTGGTCAGCGCGCTCGTGATCGCCATCGCGTTCCTCTGCATCCGCTTCACCCTGCTCGCCAAGATCGAAGACGACTATCGCGAGATCGGTGTGATGAAGGCCATCGGGCTGCGCGTCTCGGACATCAAGAAGATCTACCTGGCGAAGTACGCGGCGCTCGCGGCGGTGGGCGTCGTGGTCGGGTACGGGCTCTCGTTCGCGTTCCAAGGCGCGCTGCTCGAGAACATCCGGCTGTACTTGGGGGAGAGCGCCAACGCGTCGCTCGCCCCGGTTCTGGGCCTCGTCGGCATCGCGATGGTGTTCGTCGCGATCGTCGCCTACGTGAACGGCGTCCTGGGGCGGTTTCGAAGGGTCGCACCGGCGGACGCCATCCGCTTCGGGAGCGCATCGGAAGCGCCCCGCGGCCGCCGGCGCCTCCGCCTGACGATGAACGGGCTGCTCGGCACCAACGCCTTCCTGGGCTTGCAGGACGTGCTCGCACGGAGGAAGCTCTACGCCACCATGCTGGTCGTGCTGGTGCTGTCTGCCTTCATCATCATCGTGCCGCGGAACCTGCACCACACCATCGCTTCCGACAGCTTCGTGTCCTACATGGGCGTCGGCGACGTCGATCTCCGCATCGACGTGACGCAAGCCGAGGACGTCGCAACGAAGGTGGCGGAGGTCGCCACGGCCATCGAGAGCGACGTCGACGTCGCCCGCTTCGTCGTGCTGACGACCAAGGCGTTCCGAGCGAGCATGGACGACGGATCGGAGGGACGGATCACGATCGAGCTGGGCGATCACTCGGTGTTCCCCGTCACCTACGCCTCCGGGCGCGCACCAAAGGGCGACGACGAGATCGCGCTCTCGGTGATGCAGGCGAGCGACCTGGGCAAGGGGGTGGGCGACGTCCTCTCGGTGACGATCGCGGGACGGGAGCGAGCCCTCACCGTGTCGGGAACCTACTCCGACGTCACCAACGGCGGCAAGACCGCCAAGGCGACCTTCACCGACGAAACGGCGGATCCCATGCGGAGCGTGATCGGCGCGGAGCTCACGGATCCAGAGTTGCTCGACGCGAAGACGGCCGAGTACGCGGCCAGGTTCGACTTCGCCAAGGTCTCGGACCTGGACGAGTTCATCGCTCAGACCTACGGTTCGACCATCGACGCCATCGGCGTAGCGTCGTACGCCGCCATCGGCGTCGCGGTGGCGACGACCGTCCTGATCACCCTCTTGTTCATGCGGATGCTCATCGCCAAGGACCGCTACGCGATCGCCGTGATGAAAGCGTTCGGCTTCACGAACTCGGACATCAAGGCGCAGTACCTGACGCGTTCGGCGGTCGTCCTCGTCGTCGGCATCCTGCTCGGGACGCTGCTGGCGAACACGGTCGGCGAAGCGCTCGCCGGAGCGGTGATCGCCACCTTCGGCGCCACGTCGTTCGCCTTCGTCGTCGATCCGACGTTCGCCTACCTTTGGAGCCCGCTGCTGATGCTGGCGGCGACGCTGGCCGCCACCCTCGCCGGCACGTGGGACGCTGGGCGCATCCGGGTCGCCGAGAACCTCAGGGAGTGAGCCGTGAACCACATGATCGTTGCGGAACACATCGTCAAGTCGTTCGGCCAAGGGCCGGAACGGCGCAACGTTCTCGATGGCGTGTCGGTCGACATCGCGTCAGGCGAGTTCGTGGCGATCATGGGCCCCTCGGGTTCCGGCAAGTCGACCCTGCTCTTCGCGTTGAGCGGCATGGACGCCATGGACGGCGGGCGCGTGGTCTTCGACGGTGTCGACCTCTCGCAACTCGGCGACGACGCCCTCGCCGACGTCCGCCGCCGCCGGATGGGGTTCGTGTTCCAGCAGCCGACGCTGCTGCGCAACTTGAGCGTGCTCGACAACATCATCTTGCCGTCCATGCGCGACGGCAGGAACCGCGCCCGGCAGATTCGCGAGAAGGCCCGGAAGCTGATGGAGATGACCGGCATCGCGGAACTCGAGGCACGCGACGTCACCCAGGCCTCGGGCGGGCAACTGCAGCGAGTGGGCATCTGCCGCGCCTTGATGAGCGACCCGGCGGTGATCTTCGGCGACGAACCGACCGGGGCCCTGAACTCGACGGCGTCCGCTGAGATCATGGCGCTGCTGGCCGACATCCACCGCCGCGGCACCACCATCGTGCTGGTCACCCACGACCCCAAGGTCGCCACCAGGGCCGAGCGGGTGCTGTTCATCTTCGACGGCAAGATCGCCGGCGAGCACGTGGCCGGCGCGTACGACGCGTCGTGCGACGACCTCAGAGCCCGCGAGGGAGCGCTCTCGACCTGGTTGGTCGAGATGGGCATCTGATCGCTCGGGATGGTCCGGTGGCTCCTGGTCTGTCGCGCGGGTCTTCCCGCAGCGTGCCGTGTCGAGGAGCGGCGAGGGTCGGAAGGAGGGTCGGGTGCTGAGCATCCGAGGGTTGACGAAGGCGTACGGAGACCTCGAGGTGTTGCGGGGCCTCGACCTCGACGTGCGACCCGGGGAGATCTGCGGCCTGCTCGGGCGCAACGGCGCGGGCAAGACCACCCTCGTCTCGATCGTCTCGGGGCTGTGCGCGGCGGATGGCGGCAGCGTACGCATCGATGGCCTCGACGCGTTTCGCGACATGCGCAGGATCCGAAACCGCTTGGGTGTCGCCCCGCAGGACCTGGGCATCTATCCCACGCTGTCGGTCCACGCGAACCTGGAGTTCTTCGGCGGACTCAACGGCGTGCGCGGGGGGGAACTCCGCCGCAGGATCGCCGAGGTCGCGATCGAGCTGTCGTTGCAGGATCTGCTGAGCCGGCGGGCGGGCACCCTGTCGGGAGGGCAGAAGCGGCGGCTGCATACGGCCCTCGCGCTGTTGCACACGTCGAGCCTGCTCTTCCTCGACGAGCCGACGGTGGGGGCGGACGTCGTGACGCGCGGCGAGCTCCTCGAGGCGGTGAAGCGACGGGCAGCCGAAGGTTGTGCGGTCGTCTACGCGACCCACCACCTTGCCGAGATCGAGGAGATGACCGCCAGCGTCGCGATCCTCGAGGGTGGCGTGATCCTCGAGCGGGGTGACCTCGATTCGGTCGTCGCGAAGTACGGTCGGTCGATGGCGGAACTCGAGTTCGCCGGTGAGGCTCCCTTCCTCGATGGCTGGCAGCACGACGGAGCGTTCGTTCGGCTGGTCGCACCCGATCCCGCACGAGCCGTGGCAGCGGCCATCGCTTCGCTCGACGGTGCCGCCGCGCGCCTTCGCAACGTCCGCATCGTGCCCGCGAACCTCCAGACCGCGTACCTCGCGGTGACCGGTCATGCGCCCGATGCGACCGGGATGGACACGGAGGGTGTCGATGCTGTCGCGTAGCCTCACGCTCGTGCGCAAGGACCTGCGGCTCTACCGCGCAGACCTGGCGCCCATCCTGATCATGGTGGTGCTTCCCCTTGGCTTCATCACGTTCATGGTGCCCGTGAACCGAGCGCTGCTCGAGGTTCGCGGGTACCCGGGAGCGACCGGCGCCGAACAGACCTTGCCCGGCATGATGGTGATGTTCTCGCTGTTCTTGCTCGGGATCGTGGGCGATCAGTTCTTCCGCGAGTTCGGGTGGAACACCTGGGATCGGGTGCGGCTAGCGGGCGACTGGCCAGAGATCATCATCGGCAAGACGGTTCCCGCGCTCGTGATCCTCCTCGCGCAGCTCACGGTGGTGTTCGGCTCAGGCACGCTCCTGTTCGGGATGGGCATCGCGGGTCCGCCGCTCGCTGTCGCCGTCCTGATCGCGGCCTTCGCCGTGTGCCTCGTCGGCGTGCTCGTCGCCGAGTTCGCTTGGTGCACCACCTTCTCGCAGTTCAATGCCCTCAACGTCGTCGTGGTGACGGTGTTCTCGGGCCTTGGCGGAGCGTTCGCGCCGATCGACCTGCTGCCGGCATGGGCCCAGGAAGCGGCTCGCTTCACGCCGACGTTCTGGGTCATCGAGGGTCTGCGCAGCGTGATCCTCGACGGTCGTGGGGTGGCGTACGCGCTGAGCATGTCCGTGCCGGTCCTGCTCTTCGCCGCTGCGTTCGTGGCCGTCGCCGCGCTGCGGTTCCGGGCCGGGGACGTCAAGGTTCCGGACAACACGATCTAGGCGACGACCCGTCTCTTGCGCGTGGCCCCGGGAACCCGTTGCGAGCGCGGCAGCCGGTCTTGCTCAGCCGTCGGCGAGCGCGCTCGTACCGTTCCGCACGTCCTCACGGAGGATGCGCCGCAGCAGCTCCGGCTCCTCGAAGAGGGGGCTGTGGGCCGAGTCCTCGAAGGTGTAGAACCCCTTCACCGGTGCCTCGAGCGCCGCGAGGAACGCCTGCGCTCCTGCATACGAGACCGTGTGGTCGTGGCGGCCATGGACGAAGTAGACGGGCACCTCGAGCGCCGCGACCTGCCCGGTCAAGTCGGTGGCGAACATCACGTCGCGAAGCACCCGCCCGGAGAAGGCCTTGCCACGCCACAGGTTCACCTTCTCGCCGAGGGTATAGGCGCGGCTGAGCCACGACGGCACGAAGATCCCGGTGACGACCGAGCGCATGGCGCGCGTCGTGCCGACGCCCAGCCCGTGCATGGCGGCGTCGCGCACCGCCAGGTACCCTGCCGGCAACGGCCCCGTCGGCGTCGGCGGCGAGGCCTCGAGCCGCCGGACCATCGTCGCGTCCCCGGACTCGCGGTAGCGGTCGAGCATGAAGTCGTACGCCAGCATCTCGGACGTGAGCTGGTCCGACATCTGGGCCATTCCGACGTACGCGTGGTAGAGCTCCGGCGCCTGCGCAGCCGCCAAGAGGCCGAAGAAACTGCCCCCGGAGTGCCCCATCAGGTAAATCTTGTCCTGGCCGAAGCGGTCGCACAGGTAGCGGGTGACCTCGATCGTGTCGGCCACGATCTGCTCCACCGTCATCGTCTCCGGCGCGATGTCGCTCCGGTACGAGAGCCCTGCCCCCCGCTGGTCCCACCAGACCACCGTGAAGTCCTCCTCCAGGCCCGTCGGATAGCGTTCGGACAGGAAGAACTCGGGCATGCCCGGTCCCCCGTGCAGGAACAGCAGCACCGGGTTCGAAGCGTCGGCGCCCACGATGAACATGCCCTGGCGCGCGCCGTGGACGTCGATGAAGACCTTCTCCGAGAGGCTGCCCGCCACGGGCCGGCCAGACGCGTCGACCACGGGGGACGGGGTTCCCCTGCTCCACAGGGCGAGCGCGAGCACGGAGGCGAGGGCGAGGGCGAGCGGGACGCCGACCAGGGCCATCACGATGCGGGCAACCTTTCGTGTGCGCGTCGATCGCGCCGAACCGAGCGTAGGGGTCAAACCGCACCTCCGGTCCGCCGCCAACCGCGTCCACCCACGCCAATCTACCACCGGCGCGAACGTTGTCCCAGGCCAGCGGTCCCGGCCCGCTCGGACCGACCCGCAAGGAGCGGACCGTCGACGGTAGCGCAACGGAAGGCCGTCGCGATCGCCGCTGCCCACGCCGCCGAAGCGTCGCGAAGGCGAGCGGAACGTCCCTCGTGCTCCGACCCATACCGTCCGTAGGCTGATGCGGGGCGCACGACGTGTCGAGGCTCCCCGCACGAGCTTCCTGCCCTACGATCACCCCATGCCTCTGACGGACCTCACCGACGCCACCGCCGTGGTCACCGGCGCCGCCGGCGGGCTCGGCTTCGCGCTGGCGCAGGGCCTCGCTGCGGCAGGCGCGCGCGTGGCGCTGGTCGACCTCGACGCCGATGTCGTGGCCGTGGCCCGCGCGTTGCCCGGCGCGCGTGGGTACGTCGCCGACGTCGGCGACGCCGCCGCGATGAACGACCTGGCGCGCCGCGTGGCGCTGGACGTAGGACCGGCGCGGCTGCTGATCGCCAACGCCGGCGTCGCGGCTTCGGGCCCGTTCGAGGAACTGCCGCTCGAGGACGTCGACTGGGTGTGGCGCACGAACGTCGGCGGCACGTGGAACGCCTGCCGAGCGTTCCTGCCGCAGCTTCGGGCCCACGCGCCGGCGCACGCGGTGCTGGTCGGGTCCGCCTTCGCCATGCTCGCTCCGCCGGGCAAGAGCGCCTACGCGGCCTCGAAGGCGGCGGTGCGGGCGCTCGCCGAGTCGCTGCGCGCCGAGCTGCGGGGCGCCGGGGTGGGCGTCACGCTGCTCGTGCCAGGACCGCTCGACACCGGCATCGTGCGGACGTCGCGCGCCGTCGACCCGGGGCAGCGCGAAGCCGAAGCGCGCTTCGTGGCGCGCCGCGCGCTGCCGCTCGAACGGGTCGTGCGGCGCACGTTGCGCGCGGTGCGGCGCGACGAGGCGCGCGCGCTCGTCGGGCTCGACGCCCACCTGCTCGATCTGGCTGCTCGCGCGTGGCCCGCGGGCGCGCAGTGGGCGATGGCGCACGCCGCCCGGCGCCTGCCGCTCGGCGGACCGCGGTCGCGATAGCAGGCCCCCGACCGGTGGCGACGTCGACGCTGCGGCGCCGCACGACCCTCTCCCGGCCTATGCTCGAGGCATGGCACGCACGCCCGGTTTGCGCCACCTTCGCCTCGTCCTCGTGCTCGCGGCCCTGCTTCCGATCGCGCTCGCGCAGACGGTCACCGAATGGGAGTACCTGGTCGTGGCCTACGACGCCCCGTCGTTCGCGGCGCCGCGCACCGACCTGGCCGCCGAGGCGGCGAGCCACTCCAAGGTGCTCCGCTTCGCCGACCTGGGCATCCCGCTCCCGCAGGAAGCGACCGATCTGCAGCGCGGCATCGACGTGCTCGGGCGCTTCGGTTGGGAGCTGGTGACCGTCGTCGGCACGGTCGAGGGGCGCCAACAGCTGATCTTCAAGCGGCCGTACGACGCCGAGCGCAGCGCCGGCGAGGCGGCGCGCATCGAGGCCGAGCGCGCCGAGCTGCGCGCGGCGTTCGACGCGACGCGTGCGCCGCCGCGCGTCGCCGACGCGACCGCGCCGCAGCTCGTCGACCTCGACGCGGTGGAGCGCGCTCAGGCGACGACCGCGCGCAACGACCGCGACGCCGAGGCCGTGCGCGCGCGGATCGACGCGGTGGCGGCGACGGGCTTCCCCCTCGCCGACGCCACGATCGTCGGGCGCGCCCTCACGCCCGAGGCGCCGGCGGACGTTCGCGTCCGGGTGGCGCAAGACGTCACGGCTGCTGCCCTGGTGGGCACGAGCGAGTACCGGAGATCGTTGGCGCTGGGCGCCCACCAGGAGTTCCTCGCGGCGCTGGAGCGGGCCGGCCTCGCCGCGTCCGCGTACGCGTTCTGCGTCGAGAACCCGGGCGTCGGCACGGGCCGGGTCCAACTCGTCGTGGACCTCGTGATCGAGGTGGACGATGCGCGCACCGTCGTCGCGACGCGCCGCTCGACCCACTGCTTCGAGGAGCCCTGACCCCCATGCCCACGCCTCCGCGCTCCCTGACCGGGCTCCGCAGCCTAGGGGCCACCGGGTGCAGCGTCTCGGCGCTCGGGCTGGGGCTCGCCGCGCTCGGCCGTCCGGGGTACCTCAACCTCGGCCACGGGGACGACCTCGACGGCGCCCGCGACGTCGCCGCGCTCGAGGCGCTCGCCCACGAGGTGCTCGACGCCGCCTGGCGCGCCGGGGTGCGGTACTTCGACGTCGCGCGCTCGTACGGTCGCGCCGAAGCGTTCCTCGCGCACTGGCTGGAAGCGCGCGGGATCGCGCCCGACGACGCGACCGTCGGCTCCAAGTGGGGCTACACCTACACGGCCGGCTGGCGGGTCGACGCCGAGACGCACGAGGTCAAGGAGCACGCGCTGCCGGTCCTACGGCGGCAGTGGCGCGAGACGCGCACCTACCTCGGCGACCACCTCGACCTCTACCAGGTCCACTCGGCGACGCTCGAGAGCGGCGTGCTCGACGACCGACGCTTGCTCGCCGAGATGAGCGAGCTCAAGCGCGAAGGGGTGCGCTTCGGCTTCTCGACGAGCGGTCCCGACCAGGCCACGGTCGTCCGCCGCGCCCTCGACGTGACGATCGACGGCGTGCGCCTCTTCGACGCCGTCCAGGCGACGTGGAACCTGTTGGAGCCATCGGCCGACGCGGCGCTGGCCGAGGCCCATGGGGCCGGCCTGGGCGTGATCGTCAAGGAGGCCGTCGCCAACGGGCGCCTCACCGACCGCCACGACGACGCGGTCTCCGCGGACCGACGTCGGCTGCTTGCGAACGAGGCCGCCCGCTTGGACACGACGATCGACGCGCTGGCGCTGCGCGCGACGCTCGCGCGGCCGTGGGCGGACGTGGTGCTGAGCGGCGCAGCCACCCCGGCGCAGCTCCGGTCGAACGTGGCCGCGCTCGAGGTCGCCTGGGACGATCAGGCGGCGGAGGCGCTGGCGGCCGTGGCCGAGGAGGCCGAGCCGTACTGGCGGCGACGATCGGATCAGCCCTGGACGTGAGCGCTTACTTGACGAAGGCCGCGACGAGCACCGCAGGAGCCTCGCCCTCGTTCACCAAGCGCACCGTGCCGGCTGCGGCCGGCACCACGAAGGTCTCGGCGAACGCTACGGACCGGAGCCCACCGTGCGCCGCTATCAAGCGAT
>JAABRX010000117.1 GCA_011390675.1 Trueperaceae bacterium
ACCGGGCACCGTTCGCTAGGTTCGGTCGGCGTCTGCGTGCATGGTTCGGCCGGGCGTCACCAGCCGATGGCCGCCCCGGTCTCGTCGAAGAACCCGCCCGTGTCCGTCGGCGCGAGCCCGTCGAGGACCGTCAGCAGGTTCGCCGCCGCCTCGTCGGGTGCGTAGGAGCGGTTGCCGCCCGCCCCGAACGGCGCCGAGAGCGCGCTCTCGACGTGGCCGGGGTGCAGCGCCACGCAGACGGACTCCTTGCTGCGGCGGCCGAGCTCGGCGGCCGCGCTGCGCACCAGCTGGTTGACGGCCGCCTTGGAGGCGCGGTAGCCGTACCAGCCGCCGATCTGGTTCTCGCTCATGCTCGCCGCGCGCGCCGACAGCACCCCGAACACGCTCCGCCCGTCGCGCGGCAGCAGCGGCGCCACGTGCTTGATCACCAGGGCCGGGCCGATCGCGTTGACGGCGAACGAGCGCGCGAGCGCGGCCGCGTCCAGGTGCCGCCACGTCTTCTCGGGCTGCTGGCCGTCGCCGTGCAGGAAGCCGGTGGCGACGACCACCAGGCGCGGTGTGAGGCCCGTGGCCTGGATGGCGGCGGCCGCCGCGGCGATGCTCTCCTCGTCGGTGACGTCGACCGCAGGGTCGCCCTGGCGGGAGAAGGCGAGCACGTCGGCGAAGCGGGGGTCGGCGCGCAAGCGGTCGACGAGCGCGCCGCCGATGGCGCCGGAGGCGCCGAAGACGACGGCGAGGCCGCCGGTGGGGAGGGGATGGTTCGAATCCATGCGCGACGCTACGCCGAGGCTCGTGCGAGCGTCCGTAACCTCCGTCGCGGGGTACCTTGAGACCAGTGCTCCTTCGCATCACGCACGTCACCCGGTACGGCTACGAGGAACCCGCTTGGGACTCCTTCAACCAGCTGTGCCTGCGCCCGAACGACGACTACCGGCAGACGCTGCACGCCTTCTCGCTCAAGGTCGATCCCGTCGTGGAGCTGCGCAGCCACCGCGACGCGTCGGGCAACCTGATCCATCAGTTCCACGTCCCGCAGCCGCACGTCGGGCTCTCCATCTCCGCGACGTCGACGGTGGAGACGTACCCGGTGCCCGAGCCCGTCGAGGTCCCCGCCAACGTGCTGCCGGGGCTGCGCCACCGCCTCTTCGAGTTCCTCGCGCCCACCGTCCGCGTGCCGCTCGACCGCGACTGGTCGCGGCTGCTCGGGACCACGCCGCTCGATCCCGGCGCCGGGTTGGTGCAGTACGTGTTCGACCTCAACCGCTACCTGCGCGACCGCTTCCGCTACGCGCCCAACGCCACCCAGGTCGACACGTCGCTGCCCGATTTCGTCGCCGCCGGCGCCGGCGTGTGCCAGGACTACGCGCACGCGATGCTGGCGCTGTGCCGCATGGCGGGGATCCCGGCGCGCTACGTGTCGGGCTACGTCCACCCGCACCCGTACTCGCGCGAGACGCTCCTCGGCAGCGAGGGCTCGCACGCGTGGGTCGAGGTGTTCCTGCCCGGCAACGGCTGGGTCGGCTACGACCCCACCAACGGCATCCCCGTGGGCGAAGCGCACGTGAAGATGGGCATCGGGCGCGACTACGACGACGTGCCGCCGGTGCGGGGGTTGCGCCGTGGCGGCGGCGAGGGGACGCTCGACGTCACCGTCCGCGTCCGGCATGCACCGGCCGGCGCGGCGCCGCGCGCCGTGGGCGTGGCGGTGCTCGACGAGTCGCTCGCCGAGGAGCGGTAGCGGACGAAACGAGCGTCAGCGCAGGAAGTACGTCCGCCCGATCTCGTCCGACAGCGCCCCGATGGCGTCGAGCAGTTCGTCCAGGCTGGGCTCCTCGTCGTCGAGGATGCGGCCCACGTCCGGGCAGTACGCGATGCGCGCCGCGAGCCAGCCGGCCTGGCGCTGCGCCTCACGGTCGGTGCCCGGGTTGGCGGCGGCGATCTGGGCGAGCACCTCGTCGAGCATGCTCAGGCAGTAGCGGAGCGAGCGGGGGAAGTCGGGTTCGAGCAGCAGGAAGGCGGCGATCGACTCGCGCGTCGGGGTGCGGCGGTGGCGCTTGCGGTAGGCCTCGTAGGCCGAGGTCGATTTGAGCATCGCCATCGACCGGTGCGCCTCCAAGCCGGCGGCGACCGCGTCGGTGCCGAAGTCGTGGCGGGTGCGGACGCTCAGCATCCGCACGATCGTGTCCGCGCGCTCGACGTACTGGCCCGCGCGCACGAAGTACCAACCGAGGTCGCGGGGGAGCGTCGCGTGCGCGATCCCCAGCACCAGGTGGCTGGCGTCGCGCACCGCGATGCAGTAATCGTGCAGCGCGTCCTCCTCGGGCGCTTCGTCGCGCCCGTTCGCCAGCTCCAGGTAGGCGCGGTTGACCGCCTCCCACATCTCGGTGCTGATGCGGTCGCGCACGGTGCGGGCGTTCGTGCGCGCGAAGGTGAGCGAGGAGCGGATCGAGGCCGGGTTGTCGGGGTGCACCGTCAGCCAGGCCGGCACGCTCGAGGCGTCCGCGCGCTCGAAGTGCTGCCGGAACGAGGCGTCCGAGTCCGTGATGGCGAGCAGCGGCGCCCACTGCTCGGCGACGATGCCGCGCCCCGAGGGCGCCAGCGGCGCTTCGGCGATCGCGTAGTAGTTGACGTCCAGGAGCCGCGCGGTGTTCTCGGCGCGCTCGAGGTAGCGACCGAACCAGTAGAGCGCTTCGGCGAGCCGCGAGAGCATCAGGACCCCTCCTCGGCCACCACGCCCGGTGGCGCCCAGCCGGGACCGTCGCCGTTCGGCGGCGGGCCGCCCTCGTCGCTCGGGCGTTCGCCCGGTGCGGCGAGCACCCACGTGTCCTTGGACCCGCCTCCTTGCGACGAGTTCACGACCAGCGAGCCGCGCTTGAGCGCCACGCGCGTGAGCCCGCCCGGCACGATGCGGATCTGATCGCCCACCAGCACGTACGGGCGCAGGTCGACGTGGCACGGGTCGAACGCCTGACGCGCAGGGTCGAACGTCGGGTGCGTCGAGAGCTGGATGACGGGCTGCGCGATGTAGTTCGACGGGTTCGCGCGCACCTGCTTCACGAAGGCGGCGCGCCCCTTGGCGTCGGACTCGGGGCCGATGAGCATGCCGTATCCACCCGAGCCCGCGACCTCCTTGATCACCAGCTCGTCCGCGTGCGCCACGACGTGTTCGAGCACGTCGGGATCGGCGCAGCGCAGCGTCTCGACGTTCGGCAACAGCGCCTCCTCGTTCAGGTAGTAGCGGATGAGGGCGGGCACGTAGGCGTAGATGGCCTTGTCGTCCGCGATCCCGGTGCCGATCGCGTTCGCGAGCCCTACGCGCCCAGCCCGGTAGACGTCGACGATCCCGGGCACCCCCAGCGTGGAGTCGGCCCGGAAGACCGTGGGGTCGAGGAAGTCGTCGTCGATGCGGCGGTAGACCACGTCCACCTGCCGGCGGCCGCGGGTGGTGCGCATCCACACCCGCCCCTCGTCGACGAACAGGTCGCGCCCCTCGACCAGCTCCACGCCCATCTGCTGCGCCAGGTAGGCGTGCTCGAAGTAGGCGCTGTTGTACGGCCCCGGCGTCAACACCACCACGACCGGTTCGGGCACGTCGCGCGGGCTGAGGCTGTGGAGCGTCTCGAGCAGCTCGGAGGGGTAGTGGCGGACCGGTCGCACCGGATGCGCCGCCATCATCTTCGGGAAGGCGCGCGCCATCACCCCGCGGTTGGCGAGCATGTAACTCACCCCGCTGGGGCTGCGCGCGTTGTCCTCGAGCACCATGAAGCGCCCGTCGCCGTCCCGGATGAGGTCGGTGCCCAGCACGTGGGTGAACGCCCCGTGCGGCATCGGAGTGCCGCGCACCTGCGGCCGGTACGCGCCGTTGCGCAGGACGAGCTCGGGTGGGACGACGCCGTCCTCGAGCACCTCCTGGGGCCCGTACACGTCGGCGAGGAAGCGGTTGAGCGCGGTCGCGCGCTGGCGCAAGCCGGCTTCGAGATGCGCCCACACGGTGGCCTCGAGGATGCGCGGCACCGGGTCGAACGGGAAGGAGCGCTCGGTGCCGGCGGCGTCGCCGTAGACGGTGAAGGTGATGCCCTGGTTGCGGAAGATCAGCTCGATCAGGTGCAGCCGGCGCTGGAACTCGCGCAGCCCGTACGCACCGAAGCGCTGGAAGGCGTCGAGGTAGGCGGGGCGCACGTTGCCGGCAGCGTCGAAGGCCTCGTCGTACCCGGCCGGGACGGCGTAGTCGCGAAAGGGTTCCGGTCGTGGCGCAGGCATGTGGGAGCGTAGCATCCGAAGCCGCGTCGCGTGGGGGGCGGCGTTTCGGGCGTACGCCGCGGGCGCGCGCGACCCGGACGGTGGCCCAGAGCGACGCGGTTCGTGCCGAGTCGGTCCTTCGCGCGGAACGGTGCAGGTGCACGATGGAGTTGCGGAATGGGAGGACCGGGATCAATGGGACTCATGCACTATGATGGCAGCATGGCGGAGCACCTGGTAAAGATCGGAACCAATGGCAGGTTCGTCCTTCCGGTCGAGGTGCGGCGGGCGCTCGGCGTCGCCGACGGCGACACCCTCGTCGTCCGCGTGTTGGACGACGAGGTGCGGCTCTCGACGCCGGCAGCGGCGGTGCGGCGCGCCCAGCGCGCCGTGCGCCCGTACCTCCAGGGACGCTCGCTGTCCGAGGAGTTGCTCGCCGATCGCCGAGCGGAAGCGGCCGGCGAGTGACCACGGTCCTGGACGCTTCGGCCGTGTTGGCGCTGCTCGGCGACGAACCGGGCGCGGACCGGGTCGTGGCCGCGGTCGAAGACGGCGCTACGATCGGAGCGGTCAACCTCGCGGAGGTGCTGACGAAGCTCTCCGACTTCGGCATGCCGCTGTCCGCAGCGGAGGGCGTCCTCGAAGGTCTCGGGTTGGAGGTCGTGGCGTTCGACGGTGGGTCTGCGCGTGCAGCTGCAGCGTTGCGCGCCTCGACGCGTGCGCGGGGTCTCTCGTTGGGGGACCGTGCGGCCCTCGCGCTTGCGGCCGCGCTCGGTGCGCCGGTCCTCACGACGGATCGGGCCTGGCAAGGCGCCCTGTCTTCGGTCGAAGTCGTGCTCGTTCGGTGACCGATGCCGAGGTGGCCGATGCCCAGGCACGCACGAGGAGGTAGCCGTGAGCCCCGTGTTCCGCAAGCTCAACCTCAAGAACCAGGACCCCGTGGTCGTCCTGAACGCGCCCGTCGCGTTCGAGCCCCACGTCGCCTCGCTCGCCGACCGGCGCGTCGTGCGCGACCTAGACGCGGTCGACGCGGTCGCGTTCGTGATCGGGTTCGCCCGCGACCGAGCGGAGCTCGACCGCCTCAGCACCGCCCTCGCCGCCAAGGCCGAGGATGACGCGACGCTGTGGATCGCGTACCCCAAGAAGAGCTCCAAGCGCTACCGCGCCGATTTCGACCGGGACCACGGCTGGGACGTGCTGGGCGCGGCGGGCTTCGAGCCCGTGCGGCAGGTGGCGATCGACGAGGACTGGTCGGCGCTGCGCTTCCGGCGGGTGGTGCACGTCAAGACGCTGACCCGCTCGAAGGACATGGCGCTGTCCGACGCGGGCAAGGAGCGCGGTCGGTAGCGGTCGTTCAGCGCGGTAGGTACCACACCATGTGCACCTCGTCGTACGCCACGCCGTCGACGATCAGCGCGTCGCGCTCGTACCCGAACGCCTCGAAGCCGAACGCCTCGTAGAGCGCGCGCGCCGGCGCGTTGCCCGCCTCGACGCCCAGCAGCACTTGGCGCAGGCCCGGCATCGTCCGCGCCCGGTCGAGCACGGCGGCGACCAGCGCGCGCCCGACCCCGGTGCGCCGAGCCGCCGGCGCGACGTACATCCCGACCAGGTACGCCTTGTGCCGCTCCTTGCGGCGCGGAAGGCGGAAGAGCGAACCGGTGCCCACCAACCCACCGTCCAGGAACGCGCCGAAGGTGGCGCTCTCCGGTCCGGCGCGCAGCCGCTCGCGGGTGGCCGCGGGCTCGCGTTCGGACTCCTCCTCGAAGCTCGAGGCGAAGGCGCTCGGCGCGTCCTGCAGCGCCTCGAGGCGCAGCGGGCGGTAGGCGTCCACGTCGTCCGGTCCCAGCTCGCGGAGGACCACCGTCGGTGCGCGTTCGTTCGCGGAAGGCTGCATGCGCGCATCATGCCGCCCCGTGCCATCCTGGTCCATGGCCACACGACACGTCGTCCGCCCCCCGTTCCCCGACGACCCGCTCGCCGCCACCGGCCGGACGCTCCGATGGGGCGTGGTCGCCACCGGCAGCATCGCCCGCAACGTCACGCCGCAGCTCGTGCAGCTCGAGGACGCCGTGCTGCACGCGGTCTCCTCGCGCGATCCGGCGCGCGCCCGCGCCTTCGCCGACGACCTGGGTGCCTCGGTCGCGTACGGCGACGGTGGCGGCATGCTGGGGTACGAGCGCATGGCGGCCGATCCCGACGTCGACGTGGTCTACGTCGCGACCCCGCACGGCCAGCACTACGAGGTCGCGAAGCCGCTGCTCGAGGCCGGCAAGCACGTGTTGGTCGAGAAGGCGTTCACCATCACCGGCGACGAAGCCCAGGCGCTCGTCGACCTCGCGAGCGAGCGCGGCGTCTTCTTGATGGAGGCCGTATGGACGCGCTTCTTGCCGGCGTACCAGCGCGCGCTCGACGTGGTGGCGTCGGGCGAGATCGGCGACGTCCGCTGGGTGCAGGCCGACCTCGGGTTCGCCGCCGAGCGCGATCCGCGTGCTCGCTTGTGGTCGCGCGAGGCCGGTGGTGGGGCGCTCCTCGACCTGGCCGTCTACACGTTCACGTGGGCGTTCGGCGCGCTCGGGATGCCCACCGGGGTCCATGCGGTGGGCACCCGGACGCCCGAAGGCGTCGACGGGACCCACGCCCTCACGCTTTCGTACCCAGGTGGCGGGGTCGCCCAACTGCTCGGCACGCTCGAGGCGCAGGCGACGCGCACGGCGACGATCGCCGGCACGCGCGGCACGCTGCGGACGTTCGCGCCGCTCACGCACCCGGATGGCTTCATGGTCATGGCCGGCGACGATCATCGGCGCGAGGAGGTCGCGCCCGGTTCGGCGCCCTACGCCTGGATGCTCCGCGAGGTGGCGCGCTGCGTGCAGCAGGGGCTGCGCGAGAGCCCGACGATGCCGCTCGCCGACACGGTCGCCACCATGCGGCTGTTCGACTCGGTGCGGAAGCAGCTGGGCGTGACCTACCCGAACGACGAGCGGACGTTCGGTGGCTGAGCGGGACCTCGATGCCCTCGTGCGCCTGGAGCAGGGCATGCGCGAGGCCGCCGCGCGCGGTCGCGCCGTTCGGACGCTGCCCGGCTTCCTCGTCGGCATCGACGAGGCGTCCACGAACCCGTTCTTGAGCCTGGCGGTCCCGGAGGACCCCGAACCGGACGATTGGGCGGCGGCGCTGGAAGCGCTGACCGCCCACTTCGCGGCCGCCGGACGACGCGCGCGCATCGAGGTCTTCGGCGAGCTCCGTCCTGGGCTGCTGGACGCTGCCGACGCGATGGGCTGGACGCGCGCGATGACGGCGCCCGTGCTCGTGCTCGAACCCGCAGCGCTCGCCGCGCCGCCTCCGGCTAGCGGGGGCGCCTACCGACGCCTCGAACCCGCGGACGCCGCTCGCCTCGAGGCCGCGCTGCACGGGCAGCACCTCGCCTACGGGGGCACCCCGGACGACCCCGCCGCTCTCGACTGGCTCCCGTCGCTGCGCGCGGGGCTGCGCGACGGCGGCGTGCGCGCGGGTGCGGTCGACGTCGCCGGCGCGCCGGTGGCGGGTGCGGTGCTGCAGTACGGCGGCGGCGCCGCCGAACTGGCGGGCGTCTGGACCCACCCCGACCACCGCCGCCGCGGCCACGCTCGCGTCGCCTGCCACGCGCTGCTCGCCGAGGCGTTCGACGCCGGCATGCCGATGGCGTGGCTGTCGGCGGCTGAGGGGGCGCTGCGGCTCTACGAAGGGCTCGGGTTCGTGCGCGTGGGGACGCAGGTGAACCTCGAGGCGCCGTGATGGCCGCCGCGGCGGCGTCGCGCTCGACCGGTACCTTTGGGGATGACCCAAGACGCCGATCCAACGCTCGTGTTCGACGCCTTCGACCGCAACACCGAGGTGAACACCGCGTTGCTCGACGCGCTCGACGACGGCGACTTGCACGTCCCCGATGGCCGCGGCGGCTGGACCGTCGGCCAGCACCTCGGGCACCTCGCCGAGTTCCGCCACGGCTGGTTGGGCCACATCGCACCGGCCCACGCCGAAGGGATCCCGTCGGTGGTCGAGGGTGGGGAAACCGACTTCGTCCTCACGGCCGCGACGGTCGCGGAGTTGGCCGCGGCGTTCCAGGCGGGCGACGCCGCCGCGAAGGCGGCGGTGCGGGAGCGGCTCGCCACCGGTGGCTCGTTCGAACACGTGTACACCAGCCACCCCACCGCCTTCCTGGTCCACACCGTCGTGCACGACGCCCACCACCGTGGCCAGGTGCTGGCGCTGCTGCGCGCGGCCGGTCGGTCGCAGGCGTGGCTCGACGCGGTCGACGACGCCACCTGGCCGGTCTGGAAGCGCTGAGGCACCTCGGACTGCGTTCGGTACCACGCCTCGGGCGTAGGCTCGGGCCCGAGATGATCGACCTCCACACCCACCACCACCGCTGCGGCCACGCCCGCGGGAACCTCGCCGAGTACGTCGCCGCAGGCCGCGCGCGCGGCCTGAGCGTGCTCGGCCTGAGCGACCACGCCCCGCTGTGGTCCAAGCCCGCCGACCACCCGGCGCCCGGCATGCACATGGCGCGCAGCGCCTTCGCGGCGTACGTCGCCGAGGCGCGCGCCCTGCAGGCGTCCCACGTCGGCGACCTCGAGGTGCTCGTCGGCGTCGAGGGCGACTACATCGAGGGGGCCGTCGAGGCCTACCGGACCGAGCTGGCGCGCCACCCGCTCGACTACGTGCTCGGTTCGGTCCACTACGTCGACGGACGGCACGTGTACGACCGCACCCGTTTCGAGCCCGGTTTCGATGTGGCGGCCTTCGCGCGCCGCTACCTGGAGCTCGTGCGCGCGGCGGCCGCGAGCGGCCTGTTCGACGTCCTCGCGCACGTCGACGCCTGGAAGGGGCGCGCCCCGACGCCGTGGCCCGACGTGGCCGACGAGGTCGACCGCACCGTGGAGGCGATCGCCGCCGCCGGCGTCGCGGTGGAGGTCAACACGTCGGGCCTACGCAAGGTCGGCGAGCCGTTCCCGTCCGACGCCTTCCTGCGCCGGCTGGTCGAGGCGGGCGTGCCGATCACGTACGGCTCGGACGCGCACGAGCCCGGCGAGGTGCAGTACGGCTGGGACGACGTCAGCGGTCGGCTTCGCGCGCTGGGGGTGCACCGCTTGGCGACGTTCCGAGGGCGCGAGCGGGGGTTCGTTCCGCTCGAGGCGGTGGGCGAGTCGGTCTGACGCGATGGACCCACGCGCTGGCGCTGGCTCGACCCACCAGGAACGTCGCTCGGGCGCACCCGCGCCCGAGCGACGTCGCCATCAATGGGGCAGCCGGTGCTGCAACCGCCCGTACACGTAGGTGCCGAGCAGCGCCGACGCGAACACGATCGAGAAGGGCCAGAGGCCCGCGCCGACCAGGGCGACCATCGGGCCGGCGCAGGCGCCCGTCAGCCCCCAGCCGACGCCGAAGAGGAGGCCACCACCCACGTAGCGCCGCCAGCCCGCGGGCATCTTCTCGAAGGTGATCGGCCGGCCGTCGATCGACCGCAGCCCGAAGCGCCGCACCGCCCACACGGTCAGGGCGGCCACGAGCAAGGTGGCGCCCATCACGCCGTACATGTGGAACGACTGGAACCGGAACATCTCCTGGAAGCGGTACCACGACACCGCCTCGGCCTTGAGCAGCACGAAGCCGAAGTAGGCGCCGAACGCCACGAAGCGCAGGTCCGTGGGGATGCCGCCGGTGCGGTTCGACGCGGCGTCGCTCACGACGCGCCCAGCAGCAGCGGCCAGATCAAGTGCGTCGCCAGCACCCCGCCGGTGAAGAAGCCGAGCGCGGCGAGCAGCGATTGGAACTGCCCCTCGGCCAGCCCCATGATGGCGTGGCCCGACGTGCAGCCGTTGGCCCAGCGGGCGCCGAAGCCTACGAGGAAGCCGCCCCCCACCATCGCCACGATTCCGGCCGGCGTCAGCAGCCCCGCGAACGAGAAGATCGCTGCCGGCGCCAGGTTCCCGTCGACCGCTAGCCCGAGGGCTGCGAGGTCGCGGGTGGTGGCGTCCTCGACCCTCAGCGGGGCGGGATCGCCCAGCCACACGCCGCCGACGAGCCCGCCGAGCGCGATGCCGGCCATCACGAGCAGGTTCCAGCCACCCTGGCTGCGCCACGGGTACTGGAAGTACGGGGTGTTGGGCGCCACGATCGCGCAGAGGTGACGAAAACTCGAGGAGAGGCCGAAGCGCCGGCCCCCGAAGACGAGGAGGAGGGGCACGATGAGGCCGAGGGCGGGACCCGCTACGTACCAAGGCCACGGCTGCCGCAGGAGGTCTAGGAGGGGCTCCATGAGAACGGTTTACCAAGGGGGTCGACGTCGGTCAAGCGTCGATGGATACCCCTAGGTGGGCGTGGGGTCCGGTGCCGAAGGCAGAACGGCACGCGCAAGAAGCACCTCTACGACGAGGACCTGGCGCAGGCCAGCGGTCTGATCGGCTGCTTGACCGGCGGGGACTCGCGCCCCGACGTGCGCTCGATGCCGCTTGAGTCCCTGAGTACCGTATGTGTGGCTCATGAGCACGGCCGTCGGTTGGTACCTTCGTTCAGAGCCCATCGCATCCTGAACGGTCATTGGAAGCAGCACGCTGCGGACTGCGGACCCGGTGGGGACGCAGGGCCATGGAGCGGCGTCCTCGGCCGAAACTCGGTCGTCGCCGTGGAGGAGCGTGATGCGATGGCAGGATTGGGATCCACGACGACCGAAGGCTCGCACCCGTCGCGACGAGGGCGGCGGACGGTGGTAGGGCGCGTCTTGGGACTGTTGGTCGCAGCGGTCTTGGTGAGCTGCGCGCAACAGGCACCGCCCCCGACCGCCGCGATCACCGAGGTGCGCGCGACCTCGAGCACCTCGTTGGTGGTGGCGTTCGACGCGCCCGTGCACGTGGGCGAGGCGAGCTCCTTCGCCATCCGCGACCCGGAGGGCGCCGCGCTCGACGTCGTCGCCGTGCACCCGCGCCCCGACGGCCGCAGCGTGGTGCTCGGCACCGCGCCCCAGCGGGCGGTCGCGTACCGGCTGACCGTCGCCGAGATCGCGACCGCGGACTCGTTGCAGCCCCTCGCGGAGGTGCGGGGCGACTTCACCGGCAACGTCGCCCCGGCGCCGGTCGTGGCCAGCGCCGTGGCCATCAGCCCGACGCAGGTCGTCGTCTCCTTCCACGACCCCGACACCGGCGCGCCGGCGGAACTCGGGCCGTCCGCCGAGGACGTCGCCCAGTACCGGCTCATGGACAGCGCGCTGGACCTCGAGATCGAGGGGGCCGCCTTCGGCAGCGACTTCGCGACCGTCGTGCTGACCACCGCGCCGCAGTTCGACGTGACCTACACGCTCGACGTCGCCGCGGTGTTCAGCCGCGTGGGCGAGCGCCTGGTGGATCCGTTCAACAACCGCACGGCCTTCGTCGGGATCGCTGCCAACGACACGCGCTCGCCCACCGTCGACCTAGCGTCGTCGCTCGGCGTCACGGCCGTCGAGGTCCGCTTCAGCGAGCCGGTGCGCGACGCGCCGGGCGGCGCCGGCGACCCGGCGAGCTACGCCATCGTGGACGGTGGCGGCGAGTCCCTGCCGGTCGTCGGCGTCGAGCTCAACGCGTACCGCACCGCCGCCGTGTTGACCACCGGCCGCAGCCAGGTGAATGGCCGTGCGTACACGCTCACCGTGCAGGGCGTGCGCGACGAAGCCGGCAACGCGCTCGACCCCGACCCCACCGACGCGACCTTCTTGGGCCAAGACGCCCCCGTGGGCGTCGACACGACGCCGCCGCGGGTCGCGAACGTCGGCTCCACCGGGAACACGACGGTGACGGTCACCTTCTCGGAGCCGGTGCTCGGCGGTCCGTCCAGCGCCGAGGACCCGAGCCACTACCGCATCTTCTCGAGCGAGGCCGCGCCGAACGAGGTGGGCCCGCTCGCGACGCTGATGGTGCTCGACGCGGTGCTCGATGCCACCCGCACCTCGGTGGCCCTCACGACGACCTCCCAATCGGACATCGGGTACGTGCTCGAGGTCGTCGACGTGCGCGACCTGGCGGGCAACCAGATCGCGCCGCCCGAGCGCGGCGTCGATCCGAGCCGCCTGAGCTTCCGCGGCACGGCGCCGGCGCCTGGCGAGCTGATCGACAGCGACGGCGACGGTTTGACCGACGACGTCGAGCAGCGCGGGTGGACCGTGCGCGTCACCCGGGCGGACGGGAGCGTCGAGCGCCGCGAGGTCACCAGCGACCCGTTCAACGCCGACACCGACGGCGACGGGATGACCGACGCCGAGGAGCGCCAGTACGGGATCGACCCGCGCAGCGCCGACACCGACGGCGACGGCCTCACCGACTTCGACGAGTTGAACCTCCACTACTCGGAGCCGACGGTGGAGGACACCGACGGCGACGGTCTGCCCGACGGCCTCGAGGTCGACTTCTTCGGGACCTCGCCGCTCCTGGCCGACACCGACGGCGACCAGTTCGACGACGCGTACGAGGTGACCACCGACAACCGCAACCCGCGCGTGGCCGACCTGCCGCGCGTCGCGATCAACGTCGGCGCCGTCGACCTGCGCCTCGACGTCCGCTTCGAGGAGCAGACGGCCAGCGGCACCCGCACGCTCGACAGCCGCAGCTTCTCCTCCACGCTCGCGCAGTCCCAGGAGTCGGCCCAGGCGCGCGAGACCTCCAGCACCCTCGAGTGGTTCGTCCAGGGCGAGGCCACCGTCTGCACCTACGGCGGCTGCGAAGAGGGCAAGGAGGGCGGCTTCAAGTTCACCGCCGCCGGTGGGGCGAGCGGCTCGAGCTCGACGACCTTCACGAGCGCCTCCGTCCGCGCCACCCAGCGCGAGTACGCCACGAGCCTCGCGAGCGAGGCGGAGATCAGCGCCGAGTCGGTGGTGACGCGCGTGGTCGAGGGCGCC
>JAABRX010000118.1 GCA_011390675.1 Trueperaceae bacterium
CGCGAGGCGATCGAGGCGGGCCACCCGTCGGTGGACGCTCGGATGCGCCTGCAGCACCGCGACCACCTGCGCTACCGCTTGATGATGGACCTGTTCGGCTTGCGGCTCGACAAGAAGGCCTTCGCGGCCGCCCACGGTGCGTCGGTGGCGCGGGCGCTGCCGGTCGAGTACGCGTTCCTCAAAGGCGCGGGCGCGTTCTCTCGCGACGACGCCGAGGCGCTCGAGCTCAGCGAGTCCGGGCGCTACCTGCTGGTCGTGATGATGCGCGAGTTCTTCATCGGCGTGAACGGCATCCGGGACCTGGCGCGCGCGCTCCTGCCCGAGGCCGAACGCGAGCTGTTCGAAGAGATCCCGGCGTGCAGCCGGCCGATGCGGATGCCGCAACCGGTGCTTGCCGGAGACTGATCCAGGCCGCTAGCCCCGGGCGGGTGCCACCGCCATCCGCTTGCGACAGTTCCCGCACAGACCGTCGGCGCTCGCCGAGATCGGTTGATGGCAGCCGCGGCAGCGGGCGACGGCGAGCCGTCGTTTGGCCACGCGACCTGAGTCGGCGGTGGCGATCGCAGGCCGCGGCGTCAACGCGTCCTGGGGGCACGACCGCTGGCACACCCCGCACCCGGTGCACGCGGCGACGTCGTGCGTCAGGACCGCGGCACCTTCCTCGTGGGCGACGCGCCAGGCACCGGTCGGGCAGCGCGCCGCGCAGCGCGGGCCGGCACCGTTCACCGACGCGCAGCCGTCGCAGGCCTCCGATACGTCCCAGTCGACGTAGAAGGCGCCCGCCACCGGGAGCTCGGGCGCCGTCGAGCCTGGCGTGACCCGCGCGCGCACGGCGTCGAGCAGCGCAGGTCGGTGGGGCAAGCGGCCACCGGTTCGCCGCTCGGCTTCGGCGACCGTCCGGGCGACGTGCTCGACGAGGCGGTCCGAAGCGGCTTCGCGCGCCGCCCCGAACAGCTCCCGGCGCGACCAGCGGCGCTCGGGTGCCGACCCCGTTGGCGTCGGCGCCGCGACGAAGCGCACGTCGGGCTCGAGGCCCAGCTTGCGAGCGAGCGCGAGGGCGCGCGCCACGTGGTCCTGGGCCTGAGGCAGCAGCCCGCCCAGCCGGCAGCGGGCGCACCCAGAGGCGTCCAGTTCGATCGCACGCGTGGGGTCCGCCACCGACCGGGCCGCGAGCGCTTCCGGATGGAGCGCTGCCAGGCACGGCACACGGGCGTCGTGGACTCCGCCTTCTCCGTTCGGGCCGAGCCGGCACCCGATCCGCACCGCGCGGTCCTGGGCGCGCACGGCCAGCGCCCGCTGCAGGTCCTCGAGCACCGGCTCGGGCATGGCGATGGCCTGCGTCGGGCACGCCGAGGCGCACGCGCCGCAGGTCACGCAGTCGATCTCTTGCAGGCGCAGCCGGCCCCGCGCGTCGGTCCAGATCGCCTCGGTCGGGCAGGCGAGCATGCACGCCCGACAGCCGCGGTCGCCCTCGCGCCGGCGCGCGCAGCGCGCGTCGTCGATGCGCGGGGCGACGGCGATCGAAGGCGGGGACGGGGGACGGACGCCGAACACGGTCGCTCGCTCAGGCCGCGGTGCCCGGCCGCAGCGCGTGGAACTCGTCGATCATCGCGGGGGCGTCCTCGGTGAACTCCTGCCGCACGAAGGCCTCGAGCAGGTCGGCGAGGTGGCGGTGGTAGTCGGTCGCCGCCCCCTCGCGAAGCGCCTTCGCGAACGGGGTCACCCACCGGCTGAGGTGGTTCTGGAGCAGCGCGGCCTGGACCCGGATCAGGTCCTGGGCTCGCGGGTGGTCTTCGGCCGCGATCGCGTCGACCGTGCGCGCGACGACCACGTGCATGGCGTCGAGCTCGATGCGGACGTGATCGGGCGCGTCCTTGATGGCCTCGGCCTTCTTCAGGCCGGCCAGCGCGAGGAGCCGCTCGAGGTCGACGGTCGACGGTCCCATGATCGAGCGGCGCCCGTCGAGGTACACCGACCCGTACGGCGGCGCGCCGAGCTCGGTCGGACCCACGAAAAGCGCCAGGTGGTCGCGACGGATCCGCTCGACCCCTTCGGTCTCGAGCGCCGTCCACATCGCGGCGGCATGATCCGCGGCCGTGGGGTTGACGGCCGCGAGGAGCTCGCGACCTCGTTCGAGCACGGCCTCGCTCTCGAGGGTCGCGTCGGGAAGCTCGAACAGCCGGGCTAGGAAGCGGTACGTGGCGCTGCGTACGCGCTCGCGGATCTCGAAGTCGGTCATGGCGGTCCTCCTCGGCAAGGACGGTGGGGACGTGCGCGAATCGGTGCCCGGCGCCGTGCGGCCGACCGCCGGGGGGCGGTCGGCCGCGGACGGGCATCACCGTGAAGGGGTCAGGCCCTTTGATCGAACTGCTGGATGTAGAAGACGCTCGGGTCGGTGCCCTCTTCGGGCTTGAGGACGAAGTGGGCGTTGTCGCGCAACAGGCGCGCGACGTCGCTGTTCGGATCGTCGAGGTCACCGAAGGTGCGCGCGACGGCCGGGCACACCTCGACGCAGCGGGGCAGCTCGCCGACGCTCGTGCGGTGGTGGCAGAAGGTGCACTTCTCGACCTTCTCGGGGCGGCGGATCGCCGCGTAGGTGTTGCCCGGGTCGGGGTTGTAGTACGGGAGCACCGTGCCGCCGACGCGCTCGACCAGGTCGACCGCCTCGGGCGTGCGCCACTCGGGGTGCGTCTCCTGGTCCCACTCGTTGAAGAAGATCACCCCGTACGGGCATGCGTCCTGGCACGCCTGGCAGCCGATGCAGCGCTCCTCGCTGTGCATCGTGATGCCGTTGTCGAGCTTGAACATCGCCTTGGGCTCCACCGGGCACGCCTCGACGCAGGGGGCGTTCGCGCAGTGGTTGCACAGCGTGGGCATGTAGTCGTAGGACGGGTTCGGGAAGGCGCCGTCCGAGCGCTGGATGTGGTGCGCCCAGAAGAAGCCGGTGGGGACGTTGTTCTCCCCCTTGCAGCCGATGTTGCACGCGTCGCAGCCGATGCAACGTCGCAGGTCGATCACCATGCCGAGTCTAGCCATGAGTGCTCCTCCTCCCCCGTCAAGCCCGCTCGACGCGTACGCGCGCGGAGCCGTAGTACGCCGTCGAGCCGGAGAGGCGCTCGAAGTCGGCAGGAATCAAGTCGTTGCTGTTGGCGCCGCGCGCCACCTGGCCGGTGCCCGTGGAGAACACCTCGGCGGCGTTGCGGCCCATGGCCCAGTGGCCCTGGCCGTAGTTCTTCTGGACGGTGCCGGGGCGCAGCGCGGCCCAGGTCTTGAGCGTGGTGACGATCGAACCGGTGGTCGAGGTGACGCGCACCTGGTCGCCGTCGCCGAGCCCCAGGCGGGCTGCGTCGTCGGGGTGCATCTTGACGACGTCGCCCCACTTGACGTCGCCTTGATCGACGTCGGCGAAGTCCTGGTACCAGCTGCTGTTCGCCGAACGGCCCTCGCGGTTGAGGAGCTTCTTGCCGTCGATGTAGTCGAAGGGGTACTCGGCCGGGTCACCCAACTTGCCGGCCGGGACGTAGTGCGCCATGAAGGCCTTCTCGCCGCCGGAGTCCGGGTAGTTGGCGGCCTCGAGGACCGCGTCGATGCTGGTGGAGTGCTTGTCGGCGTGCCCTTGCAGCGCCTTCTTGAGGGTCTCGCTGTAGAACTCGAACTTCTTGGTCTCCGTGGGCATGTTGCTCCACAGGCCCCGGTACGTGTACTCGCCGGAGTTCCACACGCCGGCCCGGAGGTAGTCCTGCCAACCCTCGAACTGGTCGCCGTGCTGACCCTTGGCCTCGTACTCCACCGGGTCCCAGATCGGCTGCGTGCGGCGTTTCCAGAGGTAGGTCTCGAACTCGCGTCCGTCGGTGGGCTCACTGCCGGTCTCGGGGTCGGTGAACTGCTCACGCAGGTAGCGCAACCAGTTGTCGAAACCGCGCTCGGCGAGCTTCTCGCCCAGCATCCACATGAGCTCGGTCTCGGGGTTCTTGACGTCGTAGACGGGCTCGATCAAGCGCTCGCCGATCCAGTAGTGGGTGAAGGTGTTGCCCTTCTGGGTCAAGCCGCTCATCTGCTCGCCGAAGTGGAAGGTGGCGGGCAGCAGCACGTCGGCGTAGTGGCTCATCTCGCTGTACTGCGGGACCGCGTGCGCGAAGAACTCGAGCTTCGGGAGCGCCTCTTCCCAGCGTTGGGTGCCGGGCGCGGAGAAGGAGAAGTTGGACCAGTAGCCGAGCACGACCTTGAGGTCGTACGGGTCCTCGGCGAGGATGGCGTCGGCCACGCGGTTGGTGACGACACCACCGCCGGACCGGCCGCCGTTGAGCGCGGGCATGTCGAGGTAGCCGCGCTGGTCGATCTTCTGCATGCCGACGGTCGCTTTGGCGACCTCGTCCTGGTAGTCGCCGACGCCGGGGACCGACCAGAGCTTCGCGCTCCGTCCGGTGAGGACGCCGCCCTCGACGTCGATGGCGCCGAGCAGACCGGCCAGGGCGTGCACCGCGATGGAGGAGTAGCCGCCGCGGGCCTGCATGTTGGGGCCGCCGCCCATCATCACGACCACGCGTGGAGCGGCCGCGACCATCCCGGCCACCACGCGGCGGATCTGATCAGCGGGGATGCCGGCGATCGGCTCGGCCCACTCGGGGGTGCGGTCCTTGAGCTCGGTGTTCCACCACTTGACGATGCCGTGCGTGTGCTGCTCGACGAACTCGTCCTCGGCCACCGGCGCGCCGGCGAAGAAGCGGTTGCCGCCGTCGACGAAGTCGCCGACGAACTCGCGGTTCCAACCGCCGGTGACCAGGATCTCGTGCGCCATCGCGAGGGCGAGGGCGTCGTCTTCGCCCGGGACCACGGGAAGCCACTCGTGGCTCTTGGCGGCGGTGTTGGAGAAGCGCGGGTCGACCGTGGCGATCTTCATGCCGCGCTCGAGCTGGTCGCCCCAGACGGAGGTGTAGTGCGAGACCTGACGCCCGGTGGCGATCGGGTCCATGCCCCAGCACAGCGCGTAGTCGGCGCGGGCGATGTCGTAGTCGCGGTAGTTCCAGTACCCCTGCGTGTAGAAGGGGCCGAACTTCTCGGCCTCGGCGCAGATGGAGCTGTGGGAGATGTTGTTGGGCGATCCGACCATCTGCGGCAGGCGCGAGTAGATGACGTCGTTGACGTTGGTGTAGCGACCGCGGAAGGTGGCGAACTTGTTGGCCTCGCCACGGTCGCGCAGCTCGACGATCTTGTCGGCCAGCATGCCGACGGCCTCGTCCCAGCTGATCGGTTCCCAGCCCGGGTCCTCGTCGCGGCCCTTGCGCGGGTTGGTGCGCTTCATGGGCTGCTTGATGCGGTCGGGGTCGTAGACCATCTGCAACGCCAAGTGGCCGCGGACGCAACCGGCGCCGTGGTTCACCTTCGACCGCGGGTTGCCGCGGACCTTGATCATGCGGCCGTCGAGGACGAACGCCTCCTTGCTGCACCAGCTGGTGCAACCCGCGCAGCCGAGCGGCTTCCACGAGCCCTCGGCGAGCGGCCCGGGCACCCCATCCGGCACCGGTCGATCGTCGACGCTCCCTTGCGCGCGCGCGGTGGATCCCACCAACGCCGCGCCCATGCCGGCCGCAGCCGATGCCTTCAAGAAGCTCCTTCTCGACAGCCTCATGTACCCTGCCTCTCTCTCGATCCGCGGAGCGCACGCCCGGCCCCTATCGTGAATCTCTTCACGAATCGACGTATGTCAATCCTGCCATCGCGCTGGAGATTCACGAAGGTAAATTCGTCCCGGTGGACACGCGTCCTGGACGGCGCTAACCCGAGGTCCGAACTCGGATATCGGCGGCGCGCTCGACGCGGCGGCCGGCCGGAGTCCTCGCTGCGCGGTCACCGGTGCGAACGTCCCTTCTCGCCCCCGCGCCGGCGGCCTACACTTCGACCATGATTGATTCGACAAGCGTTGAATCGTTCGAAGAACGCGCGCGGGCGTTCAAGGCGCTCGGAGAGCCCACCCGGCTGCGCATCCTCGCCCACCTGCAGGCCGGCGAGTCGTGCGCGTGCAAGGTCCAAGAGGCGCTCGACGTCCCCGCGAACCTGCTGTCGCACCACCTCAAGGTGCTCCGGGAAGCCGGCCTCGTGCACGGCACCCGTCGGGGACGCTGGATCGACTACCGCGTCGAGCCGCGCCAACTCGAGCTCCTGGCGTCGGTGCTCGCGACCGTGGCCGAACGGCCGAAGACGACCTGCCGCACGACCGACCGCGAGCGGACGGCCGCGGCATGAGCACGCGGACCGCGGTCGCCACCGGAACCCGCCGAGGGTTCGACGCTTCCTGGCTCTGGGTCGGCGCCGCGACGCTCGCCTGGATCGCCGCGTACCGGTCGATCCTGCCGTTCTGGAACTGGGCGATCTACGACGTGGTCGGACTCGATCCGGACGGCCATTGGGGTCAGGCGGCCCACTTCTTCTTCTACGACACCACCAAGATCCTGCTCCTGCTCGCGGGCATCATCTTCGTGGTCGCCGTGCTGCGCAGCTTCATGAGCGTGGCCAGGACGCGCGCCATGTTGGGCGGCAAACGCGAGGGCCTCGGCAACGTGCTCGCCGCCGGGCTCGGCGTGGTCACGCCGTTCTGCTCCTGCAGCGCGGTGCCGGCCTTCATCGGCTTCGTCACCGCCGGCGTGCCGCTGGGCGTGACGCTCTCGTTCCTGATCGCGAGCCCGATGGTCGACGTGGTCGCCGTGACGCTCCTGTACGGGCTCTTCGGTTGGCAGATCGCCGCGCTGTACGTCGCCAGCGGCCTCGTGCTCGCCACGGTGGCCGGGTTCCTCCTAGGACGCATGAAGCTCGAGCGGCACGTGGAGGGCTTCGTGTACGACATGCAGGTCGGCACCATGGGCAGCGACGGCGACACGGCGCCGACCTGGCGCGAGCGCTTCGCCGCCGGCCTCGACGAGGTCAAGACGGTCGTGGTCAAGATCTGGCCGTACCTGCTCGTCGGGATCGGCATCGGCGCGGCCATCCACGGCTGGGTGCCCGAGTCGTTCTTCGAACGCATCGCCTCGCCGGACAACGTCTTCGCGGTCCCACTCGCCGTCCTGATGGGCATCCCGCTCTACAGCAACGTCGCCGGCATCCTCCCGCTCGTAGGCGCGCTCCAGGCCAAAGGGCTCGCGATGGGCACGCTGCTGGCCTTCATGATGGCCGTGGTGGCGCTGTCGCTGCCCGAGATGATCCTGCTGCGGCGGGTGCTCAAAGTACGCCTGATCGCCATCTACGTCGCCGTGGTCGGCACCGGCATCCTCTTCACCGGCTACCTCTTCAACGCCATCCTGGGCTGAGGCCCACCCCTCGTAAGGAGACCCCATGAACGTCAAGGTGCTCGGACCCGGTTGCGCGAACTGCAGAGCCACCGTCGCCCTCATCGAACAGGTCGCCAAGGCCAAGGGACTCGACGTGACCGTCGAGAAGGTCGAGGACCTGCAGGCCATCATGGGCTACGGCGTGATGGCCACCCCCGGCGTCGTCATCGACGGCACCGTCGTCCACGCCGGCGGCCGCCCCAGCCAGAGCAAGATCGAGCAGCTGCTCGGCGGCTGAAGCGCGACCGCCGTGGCGGGCCGCGGACCGGGCCGCTCCGGGCCCACCCCGGGACTTCGTCGTATATCGTAGATCGACGATGAACGATCACCGCTCGCTCCCCACGTCCGTATCGAGCTCGCGTGCGCCCGCCCGTGGGGCCACCCGCGCAGCGGAGCCGTCGTCGGTCGACGACGCTCGCCTCGCCGACCTCGCGAAGGCGCTCGGCCACCCCGCGCGGGTGCGCATCCTCCGCCACCTCCTCGCCGCCGACGCCTGCATGTGCGGCGCCATCCAAGACGTCATCCCGCTCGCCCCGTCGACCGTGTCGCAGCACCTGAAGGTGCTCAAGCTGGCTGGCCTCATCGTGGGCGAGATCGACGGCCCACGCGTCTGCTACTCCCCCGCCCGCGCCGCGCTCGCCGAGCTGACGGCGCTGCTCCACCACCTCGAACCGGACGCCGCCGATGCCTGACACCGCCCCCAAACGCCTCTCGTTCCTGGACCGCTACCTCACCCTGTGGATCTTCGTCGCCATGGGGCTGGGCGTGGCGATCGGCTCGCTGGTGCCGGGCTTCTCGCGTGCGCTCGACGCCCTGAGCGTCGGCGCGACGAACGTCCCCATCGCCATCGGCCTCATCCTCATGATGTACCCGCCGCTCGCCAAGGTGCGCTACGGGAAGCTGCCGCAGGTGTTCCGCAACGTCCGCATTCTGGTGCTCTCGCTGGTGCAGAACTGGGTGGTCGGGCCGCTGCTGATGTTCTTCCTGGCGGTCGCCTTCCTTCGCGACTACCCGGAGTACATGATCGGCCTCATCCTCATCGGCCTCGCCCGCTGCATCGCCATGGTGCTCGTGTGGAACCAGCTCGCCGAGGGCGACAACGATTACGCCGCCGGCCTCGTCGCCTTCAACAGCGTCTTCCAGGTGCTGTTCTTCAGCGTCTACGCGTACGTGTTCATCACCGTCCTGCCGCCGCTCTTCGGATTGCAGGGGAGCCTCGTCGAGATCACGATCGGCGAGATCGCGCTCGCGGTCTTCATCTACCTGGGCGTACCGTTCATCGCGGGCATCCTCAGCCGGGTGCTGCTGATCCCCGCCAAGGGCCAGGACTGGTACGACCGCGTCTTCGTGCCCCGCATCAGCCCGATCACGCTCTCGGCGCTGCTCTTCACCATCGTGATGATGTTCGGCCTCAAGGGCGGCACGATCGTGCAGATCCCGCTCGACGTCGTGCGCATCGCGATCCCGCTGGTGCTGTACTTCGTGATCATGTTCACCGTCAGCTTCTTCATGGGGCGCGCCTTCGGCGCCGATTACCCGCGGACCGCGACGCTGGCCTTCACCGCGTCGGGCAACAACTTCGAACTTGCGCTCGCGGTCGCGATCTCGGTCTTCGGTCTCGGCTCGGGCGTCGCCTTCGCCGCGGTGATCGGCCCCCTGGTCGAGGTGCCGGTGCTGATCGCGCTCGTCGGGGTGGCGCTCAGCTTCCGCAAGCGCTTCTTCCCGGCGGCGCACGCTTCGGCCGCCACCGCCGCCGCCCGCCGCACGGCCGAGGGCGGCGCGCGCTGAGCGAGCGCTCAGGGCGCGGTCCGCGGAACCCCGCGACGCCTCGCGGTAGTAGGGTCGGGTCACCACCATGGCCCCGACGCCGCTGCTCGCTACGAAGCTCTACGCACCTCCGGTTCGCGCGGACGCGGTAGCGCGACCTGGCCTGCTCGCGCGCCTCGAGGCGGGCCTTCGGCAGCGCCTGACGCTGGTCGCCGCGCCCGCCGGGTTCGGCAAGACGAGCGTGGTCGCCGCGTGGGCCGCCCGCACCACCGCGCCGGTGGCCTGGTTGTCGCTCGACGAAGAGGACCGAGCCCCGCTGCGCTTCCTGGCGTACGTGATCGCGGCGCTACGGCGGATCGAGCCGGGGTTGGGCGAAGGCGCGTTGCGCGCGCTGCGCGCGGCGCAGCCCCCCGCGCCGATCGCCGCCGCGACCACCCTCGCCAACGAGCTGGCCGCCGGGAGCAGCCCGATCGTGCTCGTGCTGGACGACTACCACCTGGTGGACGTCGAAGGCATCGCGGAGCTGACCTCGGTCCTCGTCGAACACGCGCCGCCGCGGCTGCATCTGATGCTCACGACGCGGGTGGAGCCGAACCTGCCCATCGCGCGGATGCGGGCGCGCGGCCAGGTGCACGAGCTGCGGGCCGAGGACCTGCGCTTCGACGCCACCGAAGCGACCGCCTTCCTCGCCGGTTCGATGGGCCTCACCTTGACGCCGGAGGACGTGCACGAGCTCGAAGCGCGCACCGAGGGTTGGGCGGCCGGGTTGCAGCTCGCCGCGCTGGCGCTGCGCGGCCGCGACGACGCCGCCGCGTTCGCGCGGTCCTTCACGGGCGACCACCGGTACGTGCTCGACTACTTGACGCAGGAGGTGATGCGGCGCCAGCCGGCGCCGCTGCGCGCGTTCTTGGCGACAGTATCCGTGCTCGACCGGCTGTGCGGTCCGCTTTGCGACGCCTTGACCGGTGAAGACGACGGCGACTCGCTCCTCGCCGAGCTCGAGCGCGCGAACCTGTTCCTCGTCCCCCTCGACGACGAGCGGCGCTGGTACCGCTTCCACGCGCTGTTCGCGGAGGCGTTGCGCACCGAAGCGCGGCGCACGGCCGCCGACGACCTGCCGGAGCTGCATCGCCGTGCGAGCGCGTGGTTCGCGGCTCGAGGGTCGGCGGGCGAGGCGATCGACCACGCCCACGCGGCCGGCGACGTCGATGGCGCCGCGCGACTGCTCGAAACGGCGTGGCGCCCGATGGACCGGGCGTACCAGACCCCCACCTGGCACGCATGGGCGCTCCGCCTACCCGAGGCGTCCTTGCGGGCCCGGCCGGTCGTGGCGCTGGGCATGGCCTGGGCGCGCCTTGGCGTGGGCGACCTCGCCGGTGCCACGCGGTGGCTCGGCGACGTCGAACGTTGGCTCGAATCCCGGTCGAGCGAGGACGCCGGCACCGCGAACGCCGCCCTCGCGCGCGACGTCATCGACGACCTGGCGTTCCGATCGCTTCCGTCTCGAGTCGCCGCTGCGCACGCCTACGTGGCGCAGGCGACGGGCGAGGCCGCGCAGGGCGAGGCCCACGCGCGGCGGGCGCTCGAGCTCGCGCCCGCCGACGACCCGGGCGTCGGCGCCTTGCCGGCCGGCCTCCTGGGCTTGGCGTACTGGGCGCGCGGCGACCTGGACGCAGCGCTGGCCACGTTGCGCACGGGCATGGCGGGGTTCCGCGCGCTGGGCGACGTCGCCGCGGCCACGAGCTTCACCTTCGGGATCGGCGACGTGTTGATGGCTCAGGGTCGGCTGCGGGAGGCCCGGCGCGCCTTCGAGGACGCGCTCCGCGTGGCCGAGGACGATCCGAGGCTGCCCGGCGTCGCCGAGCTGCACGTCGGGCTCGCGGACGTCTTGGTCGCCTCGGGCGACCCGCTCGGCGCGGCCGAGCACCTCGGCGCCGCCGACGCGCTCGGCGACGGTGCCGTGCTGCCGGGCGACGCCGGTCGCCTCGCAGCGGAGCGCGCTCGCGTTGCGCTCGCGCTCGGTGACGCAGAGGCGGCCCACGCTCGACTCGACGAGGCCGAGCGCCTGAGGGTGGCCGGACCGGTCCCCGACGTGCGGCCGACGGCCGCGATCCGCGCCCGAGTCTGGCTGGCGCAAGGACGCTGGTCCGAAGCGCGCTCGTGGGCCGACGCGCTCGGCGACGCACTCGAACGTGCGCCTGGCTACGTCGACGAGTACGCGCACCTGACCGCGGCGCGGGTGGGCTTGGCCACGTTCCGCATCGAAGGGAAGCAGGTCGCCCTCGAGAGAACCGACGCGCTTCTGCTTCGAGTCGCGCACGCCGCTGCCGCGCACGGCCGTACGAGCGCGCTCGTCGAGGCCCAGGTGCTGCGCGCGTTGGTGGCGCAGGCGGCCGGCGACCTGGAGGCCGCGACCCGGTCGCTGACGACGGCGCTGCACCACGCCGAGCCCGAGGGACGGCGTGCGGTGTTCGTCGACGAAGGACCGGCGATGGCCCGGCTGCTCCAGATCGCCCTCCAGCAGGGCGCCCCGCGGGCGTTCGTGCGTCAGCTCCTCGAGGACCTGCGCGCCGACGGCGAGCGCCCGCGGGTGCGCCGCGACTTCGTCGAACCGCTCAGCGATCGCGAGCGCGACGTGCTGCGGCTGCTGCGCGGTTCCCTGACGGGTCCGCAGGTCGCTCGCGAACTGGGCATGTCGGTCCACACGCTGCGGTCCCACACGAAGAGCGTCTACGCGAAGCTCGACGTCCACGGCCGCCGCGAGGCCGTCGCGCGCGCGACCGAACTCGAGCTGATCTGATCTGATCTGATCCCCACCAGGGTTGGGGATGCGGGCTCCCCACGTCCGTTCCTAGGGTCACCGGTGTCGAACGCACCCGCCGATCGCGGGCACTAGCACCGACCCCCAGGAGGATCTCCGATGACCCCCCCGCTCACGAACCTACCGATCACCGCTGCCGCACGCCTCGCCGGAGTCTGGTACCTGATCCTCGCGATCTGCGGCGGCTTCGCCGAGTTCGGCGTGCGCCAGCGCCTGATCGTCCCCGGCGACGCCACGGCCACCGCCCAGAACCTCCTCGCCCACGCGAACCTCTTCCGCTTCGGGATCGTCGCAGAACTGCTCGGCCAAGTGGTGTTCGTGCTGCTCGTCTTCGCTCTGTACGAACTGCTGAAGGTCGTTCATCGCCGCCGTGCGGTCCTGATGGTGGCCCTCGTGCTCCTCGCGGTCGGGATCACGGTCCTCAACCTGGTCAACCAAGCGGCCGCGCTGATGGTGCTGGACGGCGGCCTGTGGGCCGCGGCGTTCGAGCCGGCACAGCGCGAGGTCCTCGCCAGCTTCTTCCTCGGTCTCCACGGGTTCGGGTACGGAGTCGTGGCCCAGGTCTTCTTCGGGCTGTGGCTGCTGCCGCTCGCCGCGCTCATCGTCCGCTCCGGCTTCATCCCCAAGGTGATCGGCTGGTTCTTGGCCCTCGCCGGCGCCGGGTACCTGGTGGACGTGGTGCTCGCCGCGATGCTCCCAGACGTCGGCTTCGTGCTGAGCGAGTACACGTTCGTGGGCGAGCTCCTGTTGATGGGTTGGCTCCTGGCGAAAGGCGTCGACGCCGACGCCTGGCGCGCCCGCCGCGCGCAGGCCCTCACGGCGCCTGCGTGACCAGGACCCGAGACCGACACCGCCGCGCCGACGGCACCCAACGGACGCGCCCCCCGAGCTTTCGCTCGGGGGGCGCGCGACCCTAGCGTGGATCAAGCATTCAGGTCACTCGGCGTACGGGAAGCCGGCTTCCTTCCAGGCGTTGAACCCGCCCGACATGTTGCGGACGTTCTCGTAGCCGGCGAGCTTCAGGAGCGCGAGCGCGAAGTTGCCGCGGGTGCCGGCGGCGCAGTAGATGATCATCGGGGTGCTCAGGTCCTCGGGGAGCTCGCCCAGACGCTCGGAGAGCTGGGTGACGGGGACCAGGACGGCGCCCTCGAGGTGGCC
>JAABRX010000119.1 GCA_011390675.1 Trueperaceae bacterium
TGCTGCCCGGGCACCGCCGCGATCACGTCGGCGGACACCTGCAGCCCGGCGGCAAGCCCCGCTTCGATCGCCGCGAGCCCCTCCGCGCCCGTGTGGCCACGCCCCAGGAACCGCAGGACCGCGTCCTGCGTCGACTGCGTGCCGATCGAGAGCCGGGTCACGCCGGCGTCGCGCCAGCGGCGCGCCCGCTCCCCGTCGAAGGTGTTGGGGTCGGCCTCCAGGGTGGTCTCGTCATGGCCTAGGCCATCCCAGCCGGCGGCGATGGCGCTGAGCACCGCGTCGAGCTCGGGGTCGGTCAGATGCGAGGGGGTGCCGCCGCCCAGGTAGGCGGTGGCGAGCGGCCCGGGCCATCGCGCCGCCGTCTCGGCCGCCTCCGCCACCACCCGCGCGACGTACGCCTCCACGAGACCGGCCGCGCGCCGCATCTTGTGGAAGTCGCAGTACGGGCACACCTGCGGGCAGAACGGGACGTGCAGGTAGAGCGCGCGGGGCGGCGCGAGCGGGTGGAGGTCGGCCATCGCCGGCACGCTACCGCGGGGGTGGATGCGCGGGCGGCCGCGCGAACGACGAGCGCCGCGCCCTGGACGGTCCCAGGGCGCGGCGCACGAGCGGTCGGGGCGCGAGCGCTGCTCGCGTGCGGATCAGTCGATGTCGGCGAGCTGGTCCGCGAGGATGTCGTTGGCTTCGAGGTTGGCGAAGCTGAGGGTCGCTTCGACGTCCGCGCCTTCGAGGATCGCGGCCATCTCGCCGGCGATCAGGTTGCGGACGAAGTCGTAGCCCGGGACGGGCGGCTCGGCGACGCCGTACTCGAGGAAGCTGAAGGCCGTCGCGTACGCCGGGTCGGCATCGAAGTAGTCGCCCAGGCCATCGGCGACGCTGGCGCGGACCGGGAAGTAGTTCGAGGCGACCGCCCAGTCGGCCTGCACCTCGGTGCTCGTGTAGTACTTGAGGAACAGCCAGGTCGCGAGCTCCTCCTCGGCCGGGTGGCCGGCGGGGATGCTCACCGAGGCGCCGTAGACGTTCATGACGGGCTCGGGGGTGACGTGCGGGATCGCCCCTACGCTCCACTCGAAGGTGGCGCCGGCCTCGATCGCCTGACGGTAGAAGGGGAAGCCCGAGCTCGAGCCGACCGTGAACAGCGTGCGGCCCTGGCCGAAGTTGGTCTGGTCGCCGAAGCGCTCGGTGACGATGTCCATGCAGCCGCGCGCGGTCAGGTCCTGCAGGAAGGTCATCGCGTCGACGGCCGCTTCGCTGTCGAGCGTGTAGGTGCCGCCGTCGTAGTCGAACATGTCGCCGCCGAAGGCGAAGGTCCAGCTGGCGTAGCGGCTGGCATCGATCGAGATCTCGTAGCCGATGCTGCGGCCGGCACCGGTGGCGCCGGAGTACTCGTTCTCGGTCGCGGCGCACGCCATCTCGGCGAACTCCTCGGGGGTGGTGGGCGGGCCGTCGTAGCCGAGCTCCTGGAGCCAGCTGAGGTTGTAGTACAGCATCTCCATCGAGCGGTTCGGCGGGAAGCCCAGCAGCATGTTGCCGAAGGTCGGGTTCACGTCGGACTGGAGGAAGCCGGGGAAGAAGTCGGCGAGCTCTTCTTCGGAGTAGCCCCACTCGGCCGAGCGCACCAGCGGCCACAGGTCGATCAGGCCGTCGACCACCTGGTAGGTGGCGGCCTGGTTCTGATACGCGACCACCAGGTTGGGGGTGTCCATGGTGCCCAACAGCACGAGCATCTTGTTGAAGATGTCGCCGTAGCCGCCCTGGTTCTCCTCGATCACGGTGATGCCGTAGGGGTTCGTCGCGTTGAAGTCGTCGACGATCTCGACGAGCATGTCCTGGCGGATGCCGGAGTGCTGGTGCCAGAAGGTGATCGTCTGACCGGTGGGGTCGACGTTCTCGTAGTCGCTCTGCGCGGACGCCGTGGTGGCGAGCACGAGCGCGGCGAGGAGGGCGAGGAAGCGCTTCATGGTGGGGCTCCTTCCGAACGGGGGCGATCGGGGTCGACCACGGGCGCTGCGCCCGAGGGTTCCAGGATACGAGGTTGACGTGGCGCGGTCATGGGGTCGTCAGCTTCGGCGTGCACCCGGCCTTCACCCTCGACCGTCACCCCTTGAGGCCCGACGTGGCGATGCCCTCGGTGAACTGCCGCTGGGTGAAGAAGTACAGCACCAGGACGGGCACGATCGTGATCACCGAGCCGGCCATGAGCAGGTGCACCTGCGGGCCGGCGTCGTCGATGAAGTTCGCCAACCCGACCGCCAGCGGCCGCCACGTGGGGTTGGTCGTCACGAGCAGCGGCCAGAGGAACTCGTTCCAGGCGTTCACGAAGGTGAGCAGCGTGGCGGTGATCAGCACCGGCCGGCTCATCGGCAACACGACGGTCGTGAGGAACCGCAGGTGGCCGGCCCCGTCGATGCGCGCCGCGTCCCACAGCTCGTTGGGGATCTGCGCGAAGAACTGCCGGAACAGGAAGATGATGAACGCGGTCGACAGGAAGGGCACCGTCAGGGCCGGCAGGGTGTTGAGCCAGGAGCCCCAGGGGATGATGTCGCCGCGCACGAGCAGGAAACCGGGGATGAAGGTGACGGTGCCGGGGATCATCAGCGTCGCCAACAGCACCGCGAACAGCACGTCGCGGCCGGGGAAGACGATGCGCGCGAAGGCGTAGCCGGCGAGCGTGCAGGTGATCAGCATGCCGAGGATGACCGTCGCGGTGATGATCACGCTGTTGCGGAAGTAGATCCCGAAGTCGGCGTCGTTCCAAGCTTGCTCGTAGTTGCCCCACTGAGGCGTCGCGGGCAGCGGCGCGCGGGTCAAGGTCTCGCCGAGCGTCATCAGCGACTGGCCGATCATCACCAGGAACGGCGAGAGCGACACCAGCGCGCCCACGGTGAGCGCGAAGTAGAGCAGCAGGTGCTCGATGCGCAGCGCGTCCACCGGTCGGGTCGCGAGCGCGTGGCCCCGACGCAGGCGCGGGCCCGACGCGCGCGAGCGCGGACCGAGCGAGCGGGCGCCGCCGCCGCGGTGCGGGTCGCGGGCTTCAGCCACGGAGCGCCTTCCGGCCGAACAGGCGGTTCTGGAGGAGCGTCAGCGCGAGGATGATCACGAAGAGCACGACCGACTGGGCCGCCGCCATCCCGAAGTCGTTGCGCTGGTAGAAGGTGTCGAAGATGACCAACGAGGCCGTGTCCACCGCGTCGCGGACCGCCGCCTCGCGCATGACGTACAGGTGGGTGAAGGCCTGGAAGGTGCCGATGAAGCCGAGCACCGTCAGGTAGAAGGTCACCGGCGCCAGGAGCGGCACGGTGATGGCGAAGAAGCGCTGCGGTCCGTTGGCGCCGTCGATCTCGGCGGCTTCGTACAGCTCCTTGGGGATGCCGCCGAGCCCGGCCAAGAAGATCACCGCGTTGTAGCCGGTGTACGTCCAGATGCCGAACAGGATGATGGTCAGGAGCGCCAGGCTCGGGCCGGCCCAGAAGCCCGTGAGCTCCACCCCGAAGCGCGCGAAGAACTCGCCGAACCAGAGCTGCCCGACCGGCGTGGTCTCGAAGAGCCAGCGCTGGGGTTCGAGGCCGAACCACGAGAAGACGGTGTTCGCCAACCGCTCCTCGCGCGGGTTGAAGATGTTGCGGAAGACGGCCGCCGCGGCGACCACGGGGGTCACGTACGGCAAGAAGAAGAGGATCCGGTAGAGCTCGCGCCCCTTGATCGGCTGGAACAGCATGCTGGCGAGCACCAGCGCCAGGCTGATCTGCACCGGGACGCTGAGGAACCCGTAGAAGAACGTGCGCATGAGCCCGAGCAGGAAGCGCGCGTCGCCCGCCTCGCGCATGCCCTGCCAGCCGAGGGCGAAGGCGATGCCGGCGAGCAACAAGGCGGTCGCGCCGGCGACGCGCCCCCAGCGAGCCAGGCCGTCGCGCCCCTTGAAGGCGTCGACCCAGAGCCAGTGCGCGACGCCGATGAGCGCGATGCCGCCGAGGAACACGCCGAACATCGCGAAGTCGCCGACGATGTCCTGGTACTGGTCGAGCCCCACGAAGCGCCCCTGGCGGATCCGCCAGCGGTGGACGCTCATGTAGAGCGCGTAGCCAATCGGGAAGAGCCCGAAGATGCTGATGATCAGCGTCGCCGGCAGCACGAACAGGTACGCGGTCATCCACTCGCCCCACGGGCGGCGGTGGGGCCGGCGCATGGCGGGTCGCGTGGCGGCGGAGCGTCGTGGGGTAGCGGAAGCGTCCGTCATCGGGGTCGGGTGGGGACGGCCGGTGCGACCCAGGGCTGGGGCCCGTGGATGGGTACGGTCGCCGTCCGCGCACGGTACCAGGGCGGTGCCGGTGTCGGGTCAGGAGATCGTCAGGCGACGTCCTGCACGGAGGTTCGAGCGCGTGCCGCGCGCGCGGGGCATGCGCGACGCCGCGGCGTACCATGGTGCGTGCCCCGCAAACCCCCCACCTCCGGCCGCAGCCGGACCCCCGACCGCCGCGACGAGCGCGCCCGCGACGAGCGTCCTGGCGGATCCGCCCGCAAGCCCGGCGCCAAGCCCGGTGCCAAGCCTGGTGCCAGATCCGGCGCCAAGCCCGGCGCCAAGCCCGGCGCCAAACCCGGCGCCAAGCCCGGCGCCGCGCCGGTGACCAAACCGGTCGCCAAGACGGCGGCGCTCTTCGACGTCGAGGTGGCGTGCCTGCCGGGCCTGGTCGAGGTCCTCCAGGCCGAGGTGCGCGCCCGCCTGGGCGAGGGGGGCGCGCTCGACGCCGCCCCGCCGCAGCGGCGCGGCCCGGTCGGCCGCGAGGACGCCCTCGCGCTGCGCGTCACCGAGCACGGGCGAGCCGCCCTACACGAGCTGCGCACCGCGGTCGCGGTCGAGCGCGTGCGGCGCTTCGCCGTGCCGCGCCCCAAGGCGCTGCTGGGCGACGCCGTGCTGCGCGACCTGCTCGGCGAGATCCAGGCCGTGGTCGCCGCGGCCGCCGCCGCGCGGGCGCCGTTCACGGCCCTGCGCCTCGAGGCCGCCGGGCGCGAGAGCCCCGTCATGCGGCGGCTGGCCGCGGCGCTCGCCGCTGGCGTCGGGCTGCCCGAGGACCCGGAGGACGGCGACCTGCGCGTGCGGGTGCGCCCCGACGACGGTGGCTGGGCGGTGCTCGTGCGGACGACCCGGCGACCGCTCTCGGCGCGCGGTTGGCGCGTGTGCGACCGCCCTGGCGGCCTGAACGCGAGCCTCGCTGCGGCGGTCCCGTGGTTGGCGCGGCCGGCCCGGGGCGTCCAGGCGCTCAACGCCTTCGCGGGGTCGGGGACGCTCGCGATCGAGCTCGCGCTGGCCGACCCCGGCGCCCGCGTCGACGGGGTCGACCTCGACGCCGACGCGGTCGCCTGCGCCGAGCGGAACGCTTCGGCGGCCGGTGTCGAGGGGCGGGTGCGCTTCGCCGTCGGCGACGCCACGTCGCTGGGTGCGGCCGATGGCAGCGTCCGGCTGCTGCTGGCCGATCCACCGTGGGGCGACGCCGTGGGCGCGCACGCGGACAACCGCGAGCTCTACCCGGCGTTCCTGGCCGAGGCCGCGCGGGTCGTGGCCCCCGGCGGGCGCCTCGCCTTGGTCACCCACGAGGTCGCGTTGGTGCACGAGCTGCTCGAGGGAAGCGCGGGCGCGGCGTGGCGGACGGTGCACGAGCGCCGGGTCTGGCATGGCGGCCACCACCCGCTCCTGCTCGTGGTCGAGCGGCTGCCGGCCAGCGGTGGCGAGGGCCGGCGGCGCTCGGGCGGCGGCCGCGAACCGCGCTCGGGACGGGTGCTAACCTGAGCCGCATGCACGCTTTGGGCCGGCTGAAGCCGGGCTGGTACGTCCTCATCGCTCTGTTCGTCTACGCCGTGGTGGCCAGCATCGGCTGGCGGAGCGACGTGGTCGAGTTGCGCCAACTGCGGCTCGACGTCGCGAGCACCGAAGCGGCCGGGCCGGCCCCGGCCACGGTCGACGCTGCGGCGCCGGCCACCCCGCCACCGCCCATGGCGGGCGACGTGGGGCTCTGGCTCCCGGTGCCGGGCGCGCGCATCCCCGCCGACGACGACCACCTGCCGGGCGCTGCGCGGGCGTACCGCGCGGGCACCAGCGAGGGCTTCGTGTTCTGGCCCGAGTCGAGCGGCGCGTTCATCGGGCACGGCACGCCCGTCATCGCCACCGGCCCGGGCCGGATCGTGCGCGTCGACGAGGCGTACACGGAGCTCGACGAGGAGGCCTGGGAGGCGCTGCTCGCCGACGTCGCCGACGGCGCCACCGAGGCCGAGCTCGACCGTCTGCGCGGGCGTCAGGTGTGGATCGAGCTCGACGACGGCCGCGTGGCCCGCTACGGCCATCTCGCCGACGTGCGCGCGGGCCTCGCGGTGGGGCAGCGGGTCGGGCGCGGTCGGGTGATCGGGTTCGTCGGCAACTCGGGCACGCTCGACGGGGTCCTGGGCCGCACGTCGAACGCCCGCCTCCACTTCGAGCTCCGCGAGGGCGACGGCTACGTCGGCGCGGATCTGGATCCCGACGGCGTGCGCCTGCTCGCCTCGTCGCTGTTCACGGGGCCATGACCGTGGGCCCCGAACGCCCGCCGGCAGCGCACGAGATCACCGCCATCGAGACGCTGTGGCGCAACGTCTGGGTGCGCGGCACGTTCTACCTGGTGCTCGCCGCGGCGATCGTCCTGTTCCTGGTCACGCAGCGCGGGGCGTACGGCTTCGCGCTGCAGGTGGCGCTCGCCGGCTTCCTGATCGCCTACGTGTTCAACCCGGTCGTGGTCGCGCTCGGGCGTCTGCGCATCGGCCGTGGCCTCGCGGTGCTGATCGTCTACATCGTGCTGGCGCAGGCGCTCGTGGTCGGGTCGGTCCTCCTCACGCAGGTGGTGACCGAGACCGCGCGCTTCGCCAGCCTGTTGCCGGCGGCGCTCGGGAACCTGAGCGAGACGCTCGGTTCGGCGACCGGCTGGTTCGGCGGCCTGGGCGAATGGCTCTCGGGCGTGCTCCAGGAGCGTCTGGGCATCGAACTCGGCGGCGACGAGTTCGCGGGGCAGGTCCAGACGCAGGTGGCCGCCTGGCTCACCGGCGCGGCCCAGAGCCTCACCCGCTTCCTCGAGCGGGTGATCGCCGACGGCCCCGCGGTGCTGCTCCAGGGCGCGACGTCGATCGTCAGCGGGGCGTTCCAGGTCGTGATGATCGCGATCGCTTCGGCGTACATCCTGTACGACTTCCCGCGCATCGCCGCCAACGTGCGGCGCTTCGTGCCCACCCGCTGGCGGCCGCTGTACTCGGACCTCGTCGAGAAGTCCGATCGCGCGATCGGCGGCTACCTCCGCGGCCAGATCCTGATCACCATCATCGTCGGCTTCATCACGTGGATCGGGCTGACGGTGCTCGGGGTGCCGCTCGCGACCGCGATCAGCGTGCTGGCCGCGGTGTTCAACCTGGTGCCCTACCTGGGTCCGATCGTCGGGGCGGTGCCGGCCGTGCTGCTGGGGTTCACGGTCTCGCCGCTGACGGCGCTCCTGGTGGTGGTCGTGCTCCTGGCGGTCAACCAGATCGAAGCCCACTTGCTGGCCCCGCTGATCTTGGCCAAGTCCACCGACCTCCATCCGATCACGGTCCTGATCTCCATCCTGATCGGCGTCGGCTTCTTGGGGCTGCTCGGCGCCTTCCTCGCGGTCCCGGTCGTGGCGCTCGGCAAGGTCGTCCTCGAGGAGTACCTGCTGACCCGACCCGCGTACGCGACCGTACCGGCCGCCACCGGCCCGCCGGCGGGCGGGCGCAGAGGGCGACGCGGCCCCGCGGCGGGACCCTACGACGACGTCGCGCCCGAACGGGGCACCCCGCCGGTCTGAGCCGTCAGCGCGCGCCGGGCTCCTTGGACGCGTACATCAGGTCGTCGGCGCGGCGCATGAGCGTCTCGACGTCGCGCCCGTCTTGCGGGTAGCCGGCGATCCCGAAGCTGGCGCCGAGCCGCAGGCCGTCCACGTCGAGGTCGGTGATCGCACGGGCGAAGCGCTCGGTCGCGGCCTGCGCCTCGTCGCCGCCGATCATCGGCATCACCACGGCGAACTCGTCGCCCCCCCAACGGAACACCGCGTCGTCGGCGCGCGTCGCCTCGTGCAGCGTGCGGGCGACGAGCGCCAACGCACGGTCGCCCGCGGCGTGCCCGAAGCGGTCGTTGACCTCCTTGAAGCCGTCGAGGTCGATCATCGCGAGCGCGAGGGGGTGGTCGTGGCGCTTGGCGCGGGCGAGCTCGGCGGTGACCTGGCGGTTGAAGGCCTCGCGGTTCCCGATGCCCGTGAGCGGATCGACGAGCGCGCTCCGCGCGAGCGCCGCGCGGTCGTGCGCCTGCCGGACGATCACGGCGACGTGCTGACCGAGCGCCTCGGCGATCTGGATCGAGCGCCGCCCGAAGGCCTCTTCCCGGGTGAAGGCGTCGACGTTCAGGATCCCCACCACGTCGCCGTGGAAAGCGATCGGGATGCACACGTTCGCGCGGATCTGGCGGCTGCGTCCGACGCCGTCCAGCACGGTGCGCGCGTCGGTGCCCGGGGCTGCGGCGGCGCTCGCGGCGGCGACCGCTTCCCCCACCCGCAAGCGGGGCCGTCCGGCGCGGTACCCGGCGACGCCGTCGCCGTACCAGACGAGCTGCTCGGCCTCGGTCATCGGGCCGGCGGCGCGCAGCTGCTCGAGGTCGTACCCCTCAGCCGCGGCGAAGCCGTAGGTGCCGTCCTCGCCGCGCACCAGCAGCGAGGCGGCTTCGGCGCCCGGCACCAGCCGGACGGCGGCCTCGACGCCGCGGCGGTAGAGCTCGTCGGTGGCGTCGGATTGGGCCATCACCCGGACCACTTGGAGCAGCTCCGCCTCGCGCGCCCGTTGCGTGGCGCTCGCGAGCGCGGCGCCGAGCGTGCTCGCCACCGCCTCGACGATGCGGCGGTCGTCTTCGGTCCACGCACGGGCCCGTTCGCGCGCGCCGATCTCGATGAGGGCCACCGTCTCGCCGTCCGGGTCGGTGACCGGGACGATCGCGAGGGCGCGCAGCCCGAGGTCGCGGTGGGGGCCGTCGGGGTTCTCGACCGCATCGTCCGCCACGTAGACCGGCCGCGACTCCCGCCACACGCGGTGGACGCGCCCCGCGGTCCACGGCACGCCGGCGTCGAGCACCTGGCGCACGTCGTCGGGCAGGTCCGTCGTCATCGCCAGCGGTTGGAACGTGCCGCGCACGATGGTGAAGACGACCCCTCCCTCGAGCCCGAGCGCGTCGACGAGCAGATCGAGCGCCGCAGCGGCGGCTCGTCGGGGCTCGTCGATCACGGTCAGGCGGCGGGCGACGTTCGCGAGGAGCTCGGCTTCGCGGTGCTGGCGTTCGACGTCGGCCAGCGTCCGCAGGCGACCGAGGTGCGCCTCGGCGATCCGGGCGAGCGCCTCGAGCGCCGCCCGGTCCTCCGCGGCGAACGCTCCCATGCGAGCCCGTTCGACGTTCAGCACGGCGATCGTGCTCCGACCGTCGCTCAGGGGCAGCGCGATCCCCGAACCGAAGTCCGCCAACCCGGGCACCGCCACGTACTCGGGGTCTTGGGACGCGTCCTCCGTGTGCTGGGCCAGTCCCGTCCGCACCGCACGGCCGGAGATCGACGCGTGCGGCACCGTGTGGCCGGCGTCCACGAAGGGCGGGACGATCGCCACCAGCTCGAGGCCGGCGGGGCGCACCCGGAGCACCGCGGCGTGTTCGCACGCCAACACGCGCGCCACCAACGGGGGCAGCGCAGCGAGGACCGCGTCCGCGTTCGGCGCGGCACCCAACTCGAGGGCGGCCTCGACCAGGAGGCGTGCGCGGCGACCGCCGTCGCGGGCTTCTTCGGCCGTGCGGCGGCCACTCCGGTGCACCCACCCACCAGCGGCGGCGGCCAGCAGCGCGGTCGCGATCACCGCGGCGTCGGTCCACCCGTCGCGCGGGGCGCCACCAGGGAGCCCCCAGGCGATCACGGCTGCGCCGGCGACGGCGAGGACCCCGAGCCGGGGACCGCCGCTCGCCGCGACGAAGCCGACGATCAGGATCAGCAGCGCGCTCAGCCACGGGGCTGGGGCGTCGAGCACGTGGGCCACGGCGTACGTACCCAAACCCGCGGCCAGCCACGCCCCTAGGGGGAGGATGCCGACGGGCGTGCGTTCGTGCGCTCGTTGCATGCGCCATGCTATCCATCCGGGCGCCGTGCGTCGCCGGGACGCGCAGGTACACTGAGCGACGTGACGAAGCGCGCTCCCGACGGCACCTCCAGCGCCCGCAAGCGGCGCGGTGCGGCCCCCCGCAAGGGGCGGCGGCGCGCCGCGGCGGAGCGCACCCTCGATCTCGAGGCGGTGGGGCTGGTGCTGTTGGCCTTCGGGATCGCGCTCACCGCGATGCTCGTGCCCGCCTTCCCGGCCGGCGACCTGGGCGTGCAGGTCCGCGCCGTTCTCGGCGGTCCGATGGGGTGGGGTGCCTGGCTGCTGCCGTGGCCGTTCCTGATCTTGGGGGGGCTCTTCCTGGTGCGGCGCAGCCCGCGGGCGTGGCCGCGCGTGCTCGCCGGGTACGCGGTCGCCGGGATCGGCATCTGGGCTCTGACGATGCTCGTCGCGCCGGAGGTCACCGGTGCGTGGGGTGCGGCGCTCCGGGGCGCCCTGACCGGCGCGGCCGGCGCGCTCGCGTACCTGCCGGCAGCGCTGCTCGTGACCCTCGGGATCGAGTTGATCGCCGGTTGGGCGCCCACGCTGATGGTGCGCCGCGCGCTCGCCGCCCTGATCCGCGGTGGGCGCGCCGGCGCCAAGGCCGCGTGGCGCGCTCGCGGGCGTGCCCGTGCGCGGGCGGCGTTCCGGGCCGACGTGGCGCGCGTGCGCCGCGAACTGCAGGAGCTCGACCGCGACCTCGGGGCGCTCGCCGGCCTCTATCCGGCCAGCGGCGAGCTCGCGCGGTGGCGGGCGAGCGTGCAGGACGCGGTCGTGGCGGTGCGCGGGGCGGACGCGAGCAAGCTCGACGTGGCCCGCGCCGACGTGGCCGCCTGGCGCTCGGCGGTCGGCGACTTCGCGCGCGACCGCGGCGCCGAACTGGCGCTCCAACTGCGCGCGGAGGGCGCCCGCCCGCCGGGTACGGACGGCGGCGACCTCGACGGTTGGGGTCGGCACGTCAAGGCGCTGCTCGACGAGCCGCTCACCCTGGTCGACGGCGGCGGGCGCGCGCGCCGCGGGGACCGTGCCCCGCGGGCGGTGGCCGCGGGCGACGGCGTGCGCAAGGGCATGGCGCTCGACCTCGCCGCGCTCCTCGATCGCCACCGGCGGCTGGCGCGCGAGCGCGACCTGGCCGAGGCCGGCTTGGGCGACGCGCGGCCGCGCGACCTGGCATTGGCGCTCGAGGCGCACGGCGACCGCACGCAGGCGCTCAAGACCATCGAAGGCGACGCCCTCGACCTGCAGGCCGACGTCGACCGGCTCGACGCATGGCGCGACGCGCTCGATGGCCTCGTCCGATTGCGCCTCGACCACCCGGACGACCCCGAGGTCGCCGACCTGGACGAGGAGCTCGCGGCGGCGCTGCGCAGCCAGGGGCGCGCCGAGCTCGCCAAGCACGAGGGTTGGCGCGCCGCGCTCGCGGACGTGGCGAGCGCGGCGCGGGCGCGCGCGCTCCGCGCGGATGCGGAAGCCGGGGCCGCCGGCGACGCCCTCGACGACGACTCGGAGGAGGCCTGGGCGCCGCTGCTGGGCGACGCCGAGCTCGATGCGGTGTTCGGCGACGACGTCGACCCGTTCGGCGATCCGGTGCTCGAGGGGGTGGCGGCGGCGGGCGCCGCGGACGACGCGCCGCCGTGGACGCCCGCGCCCACGCCGGCGAAGCGCGTGCTCGTGGAGGCGACCGTGCCGGGTGCCGACGGCGCCGACGGCACCGAACGCGCCGCCGTCGGTGGGATCCCGATCCAGCTGCCGCAGGCGGACCTGCTCGACCCGCCGGCACCGGCGCGCGGCGACCCCGGCGCCGAGGCGCGCGAGCTGCGCGAGCGGGTGGCGCGGATCGACGCCACGCTGTCGAACTTCAAGCTCGAGGGCCGCGTCGTCGCCAGCGTGCGCGGTCCGTCGGTGACGCGCTTCGAGGTGGAGCCGGCGGCGGGCGAGAAGATCAGCCGCTTCGCGAACCTCTCCGACGACCTGGCGCTGGCGATGGCGGTGGCGAGCGTGCGCATCGAGGCGCCGATCCCGGGCAAGAGCGTCATCGGCCTCGAGGTCCCGAACGCAGATCGCGACCTCATCCGCTTCCGCGAGGCGGTGGAGTCGGCGTCGTTCAAGCGAAGCAAGGCGCGTCTGCCGATCATCCTGGGCAAGTCGATCGACGGCGACATGGTGGTCGGCGACCTGGCGCGCATGCCGCACCTGCTGATCGCCGGCTCGACGGGGTCGGGCAAGTCGGTCGCGGTGAACACGCTGGTGGGCGCGCTGCTCTACCGCTTCCTGCCGACCGAGATGCGCTTCCTGATGATCGACCCGAAGATGGTCGAGCTCACGCCCTTCGACGGCGTCAAGCACCTGATCCGTCCGGTGGTCACCAACCCGGGCGAGGCCGCCGGGGTGCTGCTCGGCGCGGTCGCCCACATGGAGCGGCGCTACAAGATGATGTCGAAGATCGGGGCGAAGAACCTCGACCAGTACAACGCCAAGGCGAAGAACCTCGACCTGCCCGAGCTGCCCTTCATCATCATCGTCATCGACGAGCTCGCCGACCTGATGATCACCAGCCCCAAGGAGGTGGAGTCGGCGATCATGCGCCTCGCGCAGATGGCGCGCGCCACCGGCATGCACCTGATCCTGGCGACGCAACGGCCGTCGGTCGACATCCTCACGAGCTTGATCAAGGTCAACGTCCCGGCGCGCATGGCCTTCGCGGTGTCGTCGGGCTTCGACTCGCGCACGATCCTCGACGCCATGGGCGCCGAGCGCCTGATCGGCATGGGCGACATGCTCTACCACCAGCC
>JAABRX010000120.1 GCA_011390675.1 Trueperaceae bacterium
TCGACGTCCTCGCCCTCAGCGGCTACAACTGGGGCGACACCCGACCCCACATCGGCTGGCAGACCTTCGAAGAGATCTTCGCCGGCGGCTACGCGCGCCTCGAGGCGCTCGGGCCCCAGCCCGTGTGGATCGCCGAGGTCGCCAGTACGGACGTCGGTGGCGACAAGGCCGCGTGGGTGCGCGACCTGTTCGCGACGACCGCCTTCCCCCGCATGGAAGCGATCATCTGGTTCGACGAGAACAAGGAGGCGGATTGGCGCATCTCCTCCGCTCCCGAGGTCGTCCGCGCCTTCCAGGACGGCTTGGGCGTCGCTCCGACCAGCGCCGGCCTGCGCTGAACCTGGGCCCGCGACGCCGAACCCCGACGGCGGGTCGCCCTCCCGACGACGCTTGCCGTGCGCCTACCGGCGATGGTACGAATCTTCACGCATGGCGCCGCGACCTCGTCCCACGCGAACTACGATCGCCGCCGTCCGCTGGGCTGCCGCCGCCGTCCTGACGCTGACGCTGCTCGGTGGTTGCGCCGGCATCGGTGCCGGCACGCCCGACGCGCCCGAACTCGAAGAGCCCGCGGGCATCCGCTGGGTGGGCGCCTTCGTGCCCGCCGGGGTCTGGTCCGACCTGTCCGGGTTGCGCGCGCTCGAACGCGAGCTCGGGCGCCCGTTCGACGTGGCCCACTGGTTCCAGTCGTTCGACGACCGGTTCGATCCGGTCCCGCTGCGCGACGTGGTGGACGGCGGTCGGGTGCCGCTGATCAGCTGGCAACCCATGAACCAAAGCCTCCACGACATCACCGCCGGCCACCACGACGCCTACCTCCGCACCTGGGCCCACGGCATCCGCGACGCCCACACCACCGTCTACCTCCGCCCCTTCCCCGAGATGAACGGCGACTGGGTCCCCTGGAACGGCGACCCCCAAGCCCTCCGCGACGCCTGGACCCACCTCACCACCCTCTTCGAACGCGAAGGCGCCCACAACGTCCGCTGGGTCTGGAGCCCCAACGTCACCGACGAACCCCGCACCGAAGCCAACCGCATGGAGCACTACTACCCCGGCACCGACCACGTCGACGTCCTCGCCCTCAGCGGCTACAACTGGGGCGACACCCGACCCCACATCGGCTGGCAGACCTTCGAAGAGATCGTCGGGCTCGCCTACGGGCGGCTGACCGCTTTGGGCCCGCAGCCGTTCTGGATGGCCGAGACGGCGTCGGTGGAGAACGGCGGCGACAAGGCGGGCTGGATCCGGGCCATGTTCGCGACGACCGCGTACCCACGGCTCGAGGCGATCGTCTGGTTCAACATGCTCAAGGAAGCGGATTGGCGGGTCGAGAGCTCCTCGGCCGCGCTCGATGCTTTCCGCGGGTCGCTCGACCCTCGCGACTGACGCAGCGACCGCGGATCCGACGCCTCAAGGGGTGCCGGCGAGGAGCGTCACCGACGCGACCGCCCGCGCATCCTCGCCGTACAAGCCCGGCACGACGCGCTCGTAGAAGCCTGGGTCTTCGATGCCCAGTTCGGCGGTCAGCGCGGCGACCTGGCGGTACGCCCCCTCGACGTCGAGCCTCCCGGCCGCGACCGCGTCGGCCACCCCGAGCAGCGCGCGCTCTGCCGGCGCCAGCGAGGCCGGATCGCGTTCGCCCGCCGCGAACACGGCAGCCAGCGAGTCGACCATCGGTCCGATCGACACGAAGGCGTCGACGAGCGGACGATGGCGGTCGCTCACCCGGCCCGCGACGACACCATCCCAGGGGTTGACGTAGCGCGCGTAGGCGACCTCGAGGTCGTCACCGCCTGGTTGGCTCCGCGACCACGCGAGCTTGGCCGCGCCGGCGCAGACCGAGAACTCGGGCTCGAACACGCTGAACGCCCGCGCGAACATGCCTGGGTTGGTGAAGCCGGAACCTGGGTCGTCGGAGAGCGCCTTGAGCAGCCGCAGGGCATCGGTGGTCACCTGGGCGAGCCCGAGATCGTTCGTGGGGCCCTCCGCGAGGGGGTCGAGGTACGACTCGTTGAGCAGCACCTGCAGCACGGGGCCCGCCGGCACGTCGTAGGCGGTCGCCGCCTGCTCGAGGTGGTACGCGATCGGGACGAGCCGGGCCAGCGTCAGCAAGCCCCATGCGGACAGGGGTCGGTAGTCCGGCGCGGCGGCGGCGAGCCGATGGGCCTCCGGCCCGGCCCGGACGACCCGCTCGGGGGCACAGAACGCGTGGACGACCGGCTCCGCCGGCTGTTCGGCCGCGCGTTCGCCCGCCGCGATCGCGGCAGGTGCGAGCACGAAGCCGGCCGGCGGCGCGACCGCGGCCACCGGCAAGACGGCGTAGTCGGCGAGCGCGACCGACGGCATCGCGACGACGGCGCGGTACGCGACGCGCCCCGCTGGATCGGTCGCGCCGCCGATCCCCACCGTGAGCACGAAACCGGCGCCGGCGATGGAGACCAGCGTGCCGGCGACGCGCGCGGTGCGGCGCCTCAGCCCGCCGGGCGCCGCCGCGGGTCGGTCCCATACCACCGTGGTCTTCGGGCTGCGCTGCGGCTTCATCCACTGCGCGAACCGCGGGACGACCACGGTGAGCGACGTCGCGTAGGCGAGCGCGTTGAGCGGCCGCAGCACGAGCAGCGGTCCGATCCCGAAGACGGTCCGTGCCAGCGCTCGTCGCCACACGCCGCGCCGGCGGTGTCCGAGCGAGCGCAACTGCGTCCAGAACCCGAGGTAGACGAGCGTGCCGGTCACGGCGACGTCGGCGAGCCACCAGACCGCTGCCGCGCGGGCGACGTGATCGAACCCGGCGAACGGCCATTGCAGTCCGAGGACCGTCGGCAGCGCGAGGAGCAGGAGCAGCCCCACGAGGTTCTCGAGCTGCGCGGTGAGCAGCGCGAAGCGCACGTTCGGCGCCAGCGCGCGGACGTGCCGAGGCGCGACGCCGCGCTTGGCGACGACCTCCAGCGCACCGCCGACCCAGCGCTCGACCTGATGCAAGTAGCCCGCGAGCCGCTGCGGGTCCTCGGTCGCCATGGCAGCCCCGGCCTCGAAACGGGCGTCGGCCGTGCGCCGCATCGTGACGGACGGTCCGTCGACGACGTCGGCCAACGGGCGCTCGACGCCGTCGACGACCACCCGGAATCCGCGCAGGTGCAGGCCGTCGAGCTCGACCTCGCGTGCCGACGTCGCGCCCTGCTGCACCTGCATGGTGAAGTCGTGGTCCTCGGTCAGCGTGTCGCACGGCATCGGGAACGCGTCCGTGCGCGCCGTGAAGCCGCAGCCGACCACGGTGAAGAGGCGGCTGGCGCCGAACACGGCGCCGCCGCCGACGCGCGCCGTCTGCCCTCGGCGGACCACCACGGCGAAGGCGTACTCGGCCGCGCGCGCGCCCCGGATGAGGTCCGACTCCATCGTCGGCATGGCCGACCGCCGCGACGTGACCGCGCCGGACTGCAGCGCGACGTCTTCGAGCACCCAACGCCACCGGGCCCCCTCGCGCGTGCGCCGCAAGCGGTAGAAGCCGTCGCGGATGGCGGCGACGAAGGCGCCGTCGAGCACCGTGTCGCCGTCCATCACCAGCACGCGCTCGGTGTCGATCAACCCCTCGGCGACGAGCAGGTTGAGGCTGTCGGCCTTGCCGATGGGCTCGACGTGGCGCACGACCACCACGTCGGGACCGCGGGCCGACCGGCTCCAGCGCTCGCACGGGATCCGCGTCGGCCCCCAGGCCGAACGCTCGATCACGCTGAACCCGTGGCCGTCGAGCGTCGCGGCCACGACCTCGGGCGTTCGGTCGCGCCCGCCGTTGATCGACACGACCACGCGGTCGACCGGCGTCCGCTGGCGGAGGAGCGACTCCAGCGCCCGACCCGCTCCCTCCTCCTCCTCGTACATCGGCACCATCGCCGACAGACGGTCGGGACCGCGGACCGCGAACGAACGGTCCGGAAGCGCTCCTAGGAACGCGTTGACGAGGGTGGTGGGCATCGCAGCGATGCCAGGGATCTGGGGCATGGGATCTCTCGAGAAGGGTACGGAACCGGACCTTCCAGAATCATGACTCGCTTCTGACGTTCCGCCCGTTCCCGAGCGGCGCGAGCTTCACACGAGCCCCTCGAAATCGGCCACGTCCACCTTCGGCTGCGGCCAGCGCAGCGGCAGGGCGTCGAGCGCCTCGACGAGCGCGGTGACGACGACCACGTCGCGGTACCACTTGCGGTCGGCCGGGACGATCAACCAAGGGGCGTCGGCAGGACCGCAGCGCGAGAACGCCTCGGCGTACGCCTCGTGGTACACGTCCCACTGCGCGCGCGCCGCCAGGTCGGCAGCGTCGAACTTCCAGTGGCGCTCGGGGTCCTCGAGCCGCTTGCGCAACCGCTCGGCCTGTTCGTCGTGGCCCACGTGCAGGTAGACCTTGAGCAGCGACGTGCCCGCGTCCCGCAGCAGCGCCTCGAAGGCGTTGATGTGCGCGTAGCGCGCCCGCCAGGTCGCCTCCGGCACCAGCTCCGCGACCCGCGCGATCAGCACGTCCTCGTAGTGCGACCGGTTGAAGACGCCGATCTGGCCACGCCGGGGCGTCCGCGCATGGACCCGCCACAAGAAGTCGTGCGCGAGCTCGACCTCGGTGGGCGCCTTGAAGCTGGTGACGTGCACCCCCTGCGGGTTGAGGCCCGAGAGCGCGCGCCGGATGGTGCCGTCCTTGCCGCCCGCGTCCATCGCCTGGAGCACGAGCAGCAGGGCGAAGCGCCCATCGGCGTAGAAGAGCCGCTGCCGCTTGGCCAGGTGGGCGATCAGCCGCTTGAGGTCGTGCTTCGCCGCCTTCTTGCCGCCGACGCCGGCGTACGGGCCGACGTCGCCGGGGTCGACGTCGTCGAGGTTGGCGCCGGGGGTGCGGTAGGGCTCGAGGTCGACGGCGGCGCTGAGGTCGAGGCGCGCGGCCAGGTCGTCGGTGTTCGGCATGGGCCAGCCTAACGGACGGACGGGCGCCGTCGCCCCGGTACCATGACGCATCGTGCCGCCGTCCCGCTTCGACGCCTACCCGCCGGCCTTGGCCGCCTGCCGCCGCTGCCCGCGCCTGGCCGAGCACCGCGAGGCCGTCGCGCGCACCAAGCGCCGCGCGCACCGGGGCGACGCCTACTGGGGCGCGCCGGTGCCGGGGTTCGGCGACCCGAACGCGCGCCTGCTGCTCGTCGGCCTCGCCCCCGGCGCGCACGGCTCGAACCGCACCGGCCGCATGTTCACCGGCGACGCCTCGGGCGACTTCCTCTACCCGGCGCTCCACCGGGCGGGCCTGGCCGATCGCCCGACGAGCGTCGCTCGCGACGACGGGTTGACGCTGTCCGGCGTCTGGATCACCGCCGTCGGGCGCTGCGCGCCGCCGGGCAACAAGCCGACGCCCGCCGAGCTCGACGCCTGCCGCCCCTGGTTCGCCCACGACGTCGACGGCCTGCCGAGCGTCCGCGCGATCCTGGCGCTCGGCCGCATCGCCCACGACGGCGTGCTCAAGCTGTGGCGCGAACGCGGGCTCCGGACGACGCTCGCGGCGCACCCCTTCGCGCACGGCGCCGTGCATCGGCTCGAGCACCTGCCGGGCGCTGGCGACGCGGGCGTGGTGCCGCTCGTCGACAGCTTCCACGTCAGCCGCCAGAACACGAACACGGGGCGGCTCACCGCGCCGATGTTCGACGCGGCGCTGGCGACCGCGCTCGACCTCGCGGGCACGGCGGATCGCGCAGGCGAGCCGTGAGCCTCCCCACCCTGCGCCTCCCCGAGCACCTCGCGGGCCCGCTCGCCGCGGGCCACCCGTGGGTCTACCGCGACCACGTTCCGGGTACGCCGCCCATCGCCGACGGCGCCTGGGTCCGCGTCGAGGCCGGGCGCGCGGCCGCCGTCGGCCTCTGGGCGGCCGAGGGCGCCATCGCCGTGCGCACCCTGCGGCGCGCGCCCACCGGCGGCCCGCTCGCGCCGCCCGATCGGGCGTGGGTCGAGGACACCGTCGCGCGCGCGCTGGCCACCCGCGCCACGGTGGCGACGCCCGACACCGACGCGTACCGGCTGCTCTTCGGCGAGGGCGACGGGCTGCCCGGGATCACCGCCGACCGCTACGGCCGCTTCGCCGTGCTCAAGACCTACGCGGAGGCGTACCGCCGCCCCGGCAGCGACGCGTTCGAGCTGCGGGGGCTGGTCGTGCGCGCGCTGGCGGGCGCGCTCCGGCTCAAGGGGGTGCTCGCCGCGCCGCAGGACGACGCGCCGCTGACGGCGCTGCATGGCGAGCTCCCACCCCCCGAGGTGACCGTCCACGAGCACGGCCTCGCCTTCCTCGCCAACCTGCACGAGGGGCAGAAGACCGGTCTGTTCCTCGACCACCGCGACAACCGGGCCACCGTGCGCGCGCTCGCTGCCGGGCGGACGGTCGCGAACCTGTTCGCGTACTCCGGCGCCTTCTCGGTCCACGCGCTCGCGGGCGGCGCGCGCCGCGCGGTGGACGTCGACGTGGCGCCCGCGGCGCTGCGCGACGCCGAGCGCAACGTCGCGGCGAACGCGGGGCGGTACCCCGAGCGCGCAGCGGTCGACCCCCGAGGTCGCCACGCGACGCTCGCGCTCGACCTCCTGACCGACCCGGCGGCGGCGCTGCGCCACGCCGACCTCGTGGGCAGCGACCTGATCGTCCTCGATCCGCCCTCGCTCGCGCGCCACAAGGGGCAGCGGCACGCGGCGCTGCGCGCGTACCGCCGGTTGAACGCCGCGGCGATGGCGGCGCTGCCCGACGGCGGGCTCCTGGCGACGGCGTCGTGCACCGCCCAAGTCGCACCCGAAGCGTTCCGCGCCGCGCTCGCCGAGGCGGCCGTCGAAGCCGGCGTCGACGCGCGCGTGCTGCACGAAGCCGGCCACGCCGCCGACCACCCGGTGCCGCTGGCGTTCCCCGAAGGGCGCTACCTCAAGTTCGTGGTGCTGCGGGTCGATCGGCCGAGCTGATCGGGGCGGCGGGCAGCCGCGCGTCCAACCACGCCAGCACGTCCTCGGTGACCTGGTCGCGCAGCGGGTCGTGGAACAGCTCGTGCGGCCCCTCGTCGTACAGCTCGAGGGTGGCGTCGCTTCCTTGCAGGGCGCGGTGCAGCTCGCCCGAGGCTCCCGGCCGCGCCAAGCGGTCGTCCTTGCCGTGCACGATCAGCAGCGGCACGTGCAGGCGCTCGGCCTCGTCGATCGCCAGCGCGCCGTGCTTGGCCATCTGGGTGGCGAGGCGCGCCTTGATCGGGCCGTGGAAGACCGCCGGGTCCTGGCGGTAGGCCTCGACCTCGGCGGGGTCGCGCGACAGCGCCGCGACGTCGAGGCGCACGGTCGGCAGGCTCGGGAACGGTTCGGCGAGGCGGGCGACCAGGGCGCGCACCCACGCGGGGATGTCCTTGCCGTCGCGCAATGCCGGCGAGGAGAGCACGAGCAGGTCGGCGCGGACGGCGTCGGTCTGCAGCGCGCGCACCGCGACCACGCCCCCCATCGAGTGGCCGAACAGCACGAGCGGCGCCTCCGGATGCCAGGCGCGGACGGTGGCGACGAACTGCGCGAGGTCGCCGATCAGATCCTCGAAACGCCGCACTTGGGCGCGCGGCCCTTGCGCGTACCCGTGGCCGCGCTGGTCGTAGCCATGGACGGCGTAGCCGGCGCGCACCATCCGCGTCGCGAGCGCGTCGTAGCGGCCCACGTGCTCGCCGAGGCCGTGGACGACCACGATCGACGCGCGCGGGGCGTCGTCGTCGGGCAACCACGCCCGCGTGGGCAGCTTGAGCCCGTCCGCGGCGACGATGCGATCGGAGGCGGTGCGCATGGGGTTCCGCGCCCCTCAGGCCGACGCGGCGGGCGCCACTTCGTGCAGCTCGAAGGTGGCGTCCTCCATGACCGGGTTCGACAGCACCCGCTCGACGACGCGCGCCAGCTGCGCCTCGACGTCGGCGCGCTCGCCGGTGAGCGAGAGCTCGATGCGCTTGCCCACCCGCAGGTCGCCGACGTTGGCGTGCCCCAAGCGGTGGAGGGTGGCTTCGACCGCGCGGCCCTGCGGGTCGAGGATGGAGCGGCGCAGCATCACGTGCACGACGGCGCGGAACTCAGGCATCGGCGGACTCCTCGTGGTGGTGCTCGTGGTCGTGGTCGTCGGCGTCGAAATCGGGGAGGTCGAGGTCGGCGCCGACGGTGGCCTCGAGCCGCCGCCGCACCTCCTGGTACGCCTCCTCGACCCCGCCGAGGTCGCGGCGGAAGCGGTCCTTGTCGAGCTTCTCGCCGGTCTCGGCGTCCCACAGCCGGCACGTGTCGGGGCTGATCTCGTCGGCCAGCACCATGCGGCCGTCGGCATCGACCCCGAACTCGAGCTTGAAGTCGACGAGGTCGAGCCCCGCCACCGCGAAGCGCGCGACCAGGTAGTCGTTCACGGACGCCGCGAGGTCGAACAGCTCCTCGAGCTCCTCTTCGGTGGCGTGGCCCAGGGCGACGGCGGTGGCCGCGTTCATCGGCGGGTCTTGAAGCGCGTCGGACTTGAGGCAGAACTCGATCACGTTCGGGTCGAGCGGCAGCCCCTCCTCCACGCCGTAGCGCTTGGCGAAGGTGCCCGCGGTGCGGTTGCGCACGATGACCTCGACCGGGACGATGCGCACGCGCTCGACGAGCTGGTCGCGCGGGCCGAGGAGCTCGAGGAAGTGGGTGGGCACGCCGAAGTCCTCGAGCTCCCCGTACAGCAGCGCGGTGACCGCGTTGTTCACCTCGCCCTTGCCGGCCACGGTGCCCCGCTTCTCGGCGTTGAAGGCGGTGGCGTCGTCCTTGAAGCGCACGACCACCTGACGGGGGTCGTCGGTGGCGAAGACCTGCTTGGCCTTCCCTTCGTACAGCAGTTCGCGCGGCGCGGGGGGGTTCACGAGGGGAGGATACGCCACGTTCGGGGGGGCTGCCGAGCGGGTGGAGGAGCGTCAACCGATCGTCTGGCCCATGACGTTGAGGGCCACGTGCGCCACCGACGGCGCCACGAGGTTGCCGGTGCGCCAGAACACGATGCCGAGCGCGAGGCCCGAGACCGTCTGGGAGGCGATGCAGAAGGCGACGCCCGCGAGCGGGTCGCCCCCCATGGCGTCCGTCGCCGACCGCAGGTGCCAGAGGCCGAACACGAGCGCCTGTAGGAGGATCGCCCAGGGGACCGGGAGGAGGAGCCGGAGCCGCGTCTGGAGCGCACCCCGGAAGAGGAACTCCTCGAACGGTCCGTTCTGGAGCGTGTTGCCCAGGGTCCGCGCGACGAGCCGCTGACCGGTCAGGGCTCCCGTGGCGAGCGCGACCGCCGCCACCGCGGCCGGCACGGCGACCCACAGCAGGGTGGTGACCCCCACGCCGCGACCGCGACCGAAGCCGAGCCCGGAGGGTCGCGCGCCGAGCGCCAGCAGGACCGCGAGCGGGACGATCAGGTACTGGAGCGGGTTGGCGATGGCGTTGCCAGGGCCGCCCACCCAGCGCACGTCGAGGATCGACTCGCCGAGCGCGTGGGCCCAGGCGACCAGCGCCGACCAGACGGGGACGTCGGCGGCTCGGGTGGCCGTGAGCACGACGACCACGGCGATCGCGACGAGTTGCCATGGGAGCGTCGACCGCGAGCGTCGGGGCTCGGGAGCCGGCGGGAGCGGCGTGGCCGTCCGCCGCAGCGTGAGGAACACGAGGACCGCGAGCAGCCCCGCGTTCGCCAGCAGGAGCGCCGCCACGACGCCGTGGCCGGTGAGCGTCAGGGTGAGCAGGGCGGCGATCCAGAGGGGGGCGAAGGCCAAGAACGGGGCGCGCCAGGCGCGGACGCCGATCTCGGGCACCGCCGCGTGGCGTGCGCGCTCGTCGTCGGACCGCGGATCGAGTGGCTGCCTCGCCATCGCCGGAAAGCCTACCAACGCGCATCGGACGCGCTTCGGGGCGGCCGTCCCGCGGAGGCGGCCCGCCCCGGTCCGGCCGCGATCGAGATCCGCTACAAGCCGAAGCGGGCGTACACCGCGTCGACGTGCCGCAGGTACCACCCCGGGTCGAAGGCGTCCGCCAACACCGCCTCGTCGAGGGTGCAGCCCGGGTCCTCGGCCAGCACCTCGCGCAGGGGCCGCCCGGTGTCCCACGTGCGCAGGCTCGCGCGCTGCACCACCTCGTACGCGGCCTCGCGCGCCAGTCCCTGGTCGATCAGCGCGTGCAGCACGCGCTGCGAGTAGACGAGCCCGTGCAGGGCGTCGAGGTTGGCGCGCATCCGGTCGGGGTACGTGACCAGGTCGCGCAGCACCCGCGTGAGCCGCCGGACGCCGTACGAGGCGACGGTCGTGGCGTCGGGCAGCACCACCCGCTCCACGGCCGAGTGGCTGATGTCGCGCTCGTGCCACAGCACGACGTCCTCGAGGCCCGCCGACGCGTACGCGCGCAGCAGCCGCGCGACGCCGGTCAGGTTCTCGGTGGCGATGGGGTTCTTCTTGTGCGGCATCGAGGAGCTGCCGGTCTGGCCCTTGGCGAAGCCCTCCTGCGCCTCGCGCACCTCGCTGCGCTGGAGGTGCCGGATCTCGGTCGCGATCCGCTCGACGCTGGTGCCGAGGACCGCGAGGGCGTTCAGCAGCTCCGCATGCCGGTCGCGGGCGACCGTCTGGTTGGTCACCGGGTCGACCGCGAGGCCGAGGCGCGCGGCGACGGCCTCCTCCACCTCCGGCGGCACGTGCGCGTAGGTACCGACGGAACCGGAGAGCATGGCGACGGCCACGCCGTCGCGCGCGCGCTCCAGGCGCCCCAGGTCGCGGCCGAGCGCCGCGTAGAAGTTCAGGAACTTGAGCCCGAAGGTCATCGGCTCGGCGTGGATGCCGTGGGTGCGGCCGATGCACGGGGTGGCGCGGTGCTCGACCGCGAGCCGCCGCACCTCGGCGCGCAGCGCGCGCACGTCGTCGAGGATCAGCGCGAGCGCCTTGGCCAGCGTCACGTTCTGCGACGTGTCGACGACGTCGGTGCTCGTGAGCCCCAGGTGCACGAAGCGCGCCTCGGGGCCGAGGCGCTCGGTGAGGGCGCGGGTGAACGCGACGATGTCGTGCCGCGTGACAGCCTCGAGTTCGGCGACGCGCTCGGCGAAGGCCTCGTCGAGCGGGTGGGCAGCCGCCGCGGCGCGGAGCCGCGCGCCGACGCCGGCCGGCACCTCGCCCAACTCCTCCCAGGCCTCGGTGGCGGCGAGCTCGACCTCGAGCCAGGTGCGGTACTTCTCGGCCTCGCTCCACAGGGCCGTCATCTCGGGGGTGGCGTAGCGCGCGATCATTCCGGGACGCTACCACCGCCGTCCGCGAGCAGCCGGACCACCGCCAGGTCCTCCAGCGCCAACCCGACCGACTTGAAGAGCGTCGGTCGGTCGGTCGCGCGTTCGAGCCGACCGGCGAGGGCGTCCGCGAGGTCGCCGGCCACGGCGTCCCACGACCAGCCCTCGGCGGCGGCCCGGACCAGGTCGCCCGCCTCCGCGCGCGCGGCCCGGCGGTCGTCGACGACCACCTGCGCTCGGCGCACCGCCTCGGCATCGACCTCGCGCATCGTCGGCAGGAAGGCGCCGACCAGGTCGACGTGTTGACCGGCGCGCAGCCAGGCCCCCTCGACGAGCGCGACTTGCGACGTGGTCGCGACGCTGACGACGTCGGCGCCGCGCACCGCGGCCTCGAGGTCGGGCGCGACCGCCACCGCCGGGCGCGTGGGTAGGCCCTGCAGTTCGGCGAGGATCGCGGCCACGGTCGCCTCGGCCCGCTCCGGCCGCCGACCCCACACCCACACGGTCTCGAACGGGCGCACCTGCAGGTGCGCGCGCGCCATCCACGGCGCCAGCGCGCCGGTGCCCACGACGAGCAGCGTGCGCGGCGACGGGGGCGCGAGCACGTCGGCGGCGAGCGCCGACACCGCCGACGTGCGCAGCTTGGTGAGCAGGCCGGCCTCGGTCGCGAGCGTCGGCGCGCCGTCGGGGCCCATCAGCGTGTACCAAGCCTGCACGCTCGGTCGGCCCGCCGCAGCGTTGGCCGGCAGCACGCTCACCTGCTTGACGCCGAACCAACCGTCGGCGCTGGCGCAGGGCATGGTGAGCCACGCGCCACCGTCCGGGGCTTCGAGCTGCACGCGCTCGGCGACGCGGTAGCGGGCGGGGTCTCGGAACGCGGCGCGCAGGGCGTCGAAGACGTCGTCCCAGGCGAGCCGCGCGACGTCGTGGTCGCGGAGGAGGCGCATGCCGCAGGGTACCGGTCCGGGCGTCCGAGCGCGCCGCAGGACGCCTCGGCACGCGCCGAGCGCCCGTGCCGGCGCGCCAGGAGCGGGTGGTAGACTGGCCCGTTGCCGCGGCGTCCACGCCGCACGTACCGCAGCGCGCCGACCGCACCGAAGCCCGCGACCGCCACGCCGCGGTCCGCCTCGAGGCGATCCGTGCGCCCCGCAGGAGGGGCCCCCTTGAACGAAGGCCACGTCGTCCCCGTCCAGATCACGGACGAGATCAAGTCGAGCTTCATCAACTACGCGATGTCGGTCATCGTCGACCGCGCGTTGCCGGACGTCCGCGACGGCCTCAAGCCGGTGCAGCGGCGCATCCTCTACGCCATGAACCAGGCCGGGCTGTCGAGCAACCGCAAGCACAGCAAGTCCGCGGGCGTGGTCGGCGACGTGCTCGGCAAGTACCACCCGCACGGCGACAGCGCCGTCTACGACGCCATGGTGCGGCTCGCGCAGGACTGGAACCTGCGCTACCCGCTCATCCACGGCCAGGGGAACTTCGGCAGCATCGACGGCGACCCGGCCGCGGCGTACCGGTACACCGAGGCGCGCCTCACGCCGGCCTCCGAGTCGCTGCTCGCCGACCTCGACAAGGAGACGGTCCCCACCCGGGCCAACTTCGACGAGACCACCATCGAGCCCGAGGTGCTGCCGTCGGCCATCCCCAACCTG
>JAABRX010000121.1 GCA_011390675.1 Trueperaceae bacterium
CGGTCGCCGCAGGGCTGCGCGAGCCGAACGCGACCGCTCTCGCCACCGTCGATGCGGACGGGGCGCCGTCGGTGCGGATGGTGCTCCTCAAGGGGCTGGAAACGGACCGCTTCGTCTTCTACACGAACCTGGAGAGCCGGAAGGCGGCCGCCCTGGACGCCGAGCCCCGCTGCGGGCTCTGTCTGTGGTGGGACGTCCTCGAGCGCCAAGTGCGCGTCGAGGGGCGCGCCGAGCGCGTGCCGGACGCCACCGCGGACGCGTACTTCGCCTCGCGCCCGCGCGGGAGCCAACTGGGCGCGTGGGCGTCGAACCAGAGCCGCCCGATCGAGGAACGCGCCGTGCTGGAGCAGGCGCGCGCCGAAGCCGAGGAGCGCTTCCCGGACGTGGTCGCCAGGCCCCCGTTCTGGGGCGGGTACGCGGTGGTGCCGGCGGCGATCGAGTTCTGGCAGGGGCGCGCCTCGCGGCTGCACGACCGCTTCCGGTACGAGCGCCACGACGCCGGCTGGGCGCGCACCCGCCTGGCCCCCTGAGCCCCCCGGCCCCCGCACGCAGCGCGGCGCGCCCCGGGGGTTCCGGGGCGCGCCGCTGCGTTGGGGTCGGGTCCGAAGATCAGTCTGCGGAAACCTCTTCGAGCGGCGGGATGCGCTCCGGGAAGGTCGCGACGCCCGACGCACGCTGGTAGGCCGCGATCGTCGCGTCGACGCGCTCGCCGCGCAGCTGCGCCTCGAGCGGCTCGCGGACCTCTTCGAGCGACGCGGTGGTGGCGGGGACGCGGTCGTACACCAAGATCACGTGGTACCCGAAATCGGACTCGACGGGCTCGGTCGCCACGCCCACCTCGGCCGCGAAGGCGGCCGCTTCGAACGGGGCCACCATCACGCCGCGCGCGAAGCAGCCGAGGTCGCCGCCGTTGGCGGCGGAGCCGCGGTCGGTGGAGGCGGTCGCCGCCATCGCGTCGAAATCCGCGCCGACGCGGGCGGCGCGGCCGAGCGCCCCCGCCGCGGCTTCGCTATCGACCAGGATGTGGCGGGCGCACACCTCTTCGGGGCGCACCAGCTGGGAGCGGACCGCGGCGTACGCGACGCGCACCTCGTCCTCGGTGAAGGTGACCTCGGATTCGATGGCGGCGACGACGAGCGCGATGAGCTCGGTCTCGCGCACGATCTCGCGCAGGTGGTCGACGTCGCGGAAGCCGGCGCTGGCGAGCACCTCGACGAAGGCGGCCTCGTCCGGGAACTGGCCGCGCGCCTGGGCGACGACCGCCTCGACGACGCCCTCGTCGAGCACGAGCCCGCGGGCGCGCGCCTGGTCGAGCAGCACCAGCTCGCTGGCGCGCTGGTCGAGGAACTGCGGCAGGAACGGGTAGACCTGGGCGATCAGCTCGGGGCCATAGGGGACGCCCTGAGTGCCGGCGAGGCCGCGCACGGCGATGTCGAAGCGCTCGAGCACCAGGCTCGCGCGCTCCTCGACCGCGCCGAGGCGCACGAGGACCGGATCGTCGGCCGGATCGCTGGCGACCGGGTCGGTGGCGACTTGGGCGAAGGCGACGGGGAGGAGCAGAGCCGCGGCGGCGAACGCGACGAGCGCGCGTCGGAAGGGGTTCTTGACCATGCGGGAACCCTACCATCGCCCCTCGGACCGCCGGCGTCACGGGAGCACCGGCCCAGCGAGGCGCGCACGGAGCCGGCGACCCGCCGCCCTCAACCGCCGTCGGCCGCCTGGCGAAGCTGCTCGTAGGCGGCGCGCTGGGCGTCGCTCACCTTTGCGGGCACGACCACCCGGACCTCGGCGATGGCGTCGCCGTGCACCTTGGGGGCCGTCGGCCAACCGCGACCGCGCAGCCGGAGCTTGCGACCCGCGACGGTGCCGGCGGGCACGCTGAGTTGCACGTCGCCGTCGAGGGTGGCCACCCGCACCGTGCCGCCGAGCACCGCGACGTGGTCGAGCACGTCGACGCTGCCGACCAGCGTGTCGCCTTTGAGGCGCCAGCGCACGTGCGGTTCGTGGCGCACCACGAGCACCAGATCGCCGCCGCCGGGCGCCTGGCCGCGCAGCCGCAGCTTCGCGCCGTCGCGCACGCCCTCGGGCAGCGTGACCTCGAGCGCGCGGCCGTCCACCCGGACGCTGACCGGTCCGCCGTGGAAGGCGCGCTCGAGCGCGACGCCGAGGCTCGCCTCGACGGTGCGCGGCGGCCGCGACACCGATGCGCCGCCGAACGGCGACCCGACGTACTCGCCGCCACGGGCCGAACCGAACCCGTCGTCCCCCATCGATCCGCCGAACAGGGAGCGGAAGAAGTCGCTGAACCCGGCGGCGTCCTCGGGGCGGACGCTGGTGTACACGCGCCCGCCGCCAGGGAAGCCACCGCCTGGGAACCCGCCCCCGGGCCCCGCGCCGGGCGGCGGCGGACCCTCGGACCCGTAGCGGTCGTACACGGCGCGCTTCTCGGCGTCCGAGAGCACGGTGTAGGCCTCGTTGATCTCCTTGAAGCGCTCTTCAGCGCCGGGGTCGTCGCGGTTGCGGTCCGGATGGTGCTTGGCCGCCAAGGCACGGAACGCCCGCCGCACGTCCTTCTCGGACGCGCTCTTGTCGATCCCGAGCACCTGGTAGTAGTCCTTGAACGCGGCCACGTCGGGCCTCCCGACCTGGGCCTCAGGGCTCCTGATAGACGACGACCCGCGCGGGCCGCACGAGCCGGTCGCCCTGCAGGAACCCGACGGAGAAGACCGACTGGATGGTCCCGGCCAGCTCGGGATCCGGGGTCGGCACGGCGGTCAGCGCCTCGTGCCGCTCGGCGTCGAACGGCTCGCCGACCGCGCCGGTGCGGGTGAGGCCCAGGCCCTCGAGCTGGCGCACCAAGCCGGCGAGCACCGCCTCGACGCCCGGCAGGATCGCGCCCGGTTCGCCCTGATGGCCCGCGGCGATCGCGCGCTCCAGGTCGTCGTGGACGGTCAGCACCGGGCCGATGGCGGCGTCGAGGCCGGCGCCGTGGGCGCGCTCGAGGTCGGCGTGGCTCCGGCGCCGGAGGTTCTCGAGGTCGGCGCGGGCGCGCAGCGCGCGGTCCTGCGCCTCGGCGGCCTCGGCCTGCGCGGCGTCGAGCGCCTCACGCAGCTTGCGCAGCTCGCCGCGCAACACGTCCACCTCCTCGTCGCCCGAGCCGGGCGCCGCTTCGGGCGCCTCGGCCTCCGGAGACGGCGCCGCGTCCGCGGACGCCGCCGCGGGGGCGGCGTCCGTGTCGGGGGTCGGCATTCGGTCGTCCATCGCGCTCACGAGGCCGGCTTGAAGTCGGCGTCGATCACGTCGTCGTCGGCTGCCGCGCCGTCACCGTCGCCGTCGCCTCCGGTCTGCGGCTCCGGCTCGGCCGCGGCCGCTGCGGTCGCCTGTTGGAACGCTTGCAGCGCGGTCGCGAGCTTCTGCCCCGCGGCGTCGAGCTCGGCCTTGGCGGCCTGCGCGTCGAGCGCCGTCTGGGTCTCGGCGATGGCGTCCTGGACGGGCTGCTTCTGCTCGTCGGTCGCGCCCTCCGCGTCGTCGAGCACCTTCTGCGCCTGCAGGCGGAGGCCGTCGAGCTGGTTCCAGGCCTCGGCCTTCTCCTTGCGCACCTTGTCCTCTTCGCCGTGCTTGGCGGCGTCCTGGACCATGCGCTCGACCTCGTCGTCGCCGAGCGTGGTGGTGTTCTGGATGGTGATCGAGGCCGCCTTGCCGGTCGACTTCTCCTTCGCGGAGACGTTGAGCACGCCGTTCGCGTCGATGTCGTAGGTGATCTCGATCTGCGGCATGCCGGCGGGCATCGGCGGGATGCCGTCGAGTTTGAAGCGACCGAGCGACTTGTTGTCGCCCGCCATCGCGCGCTCGCCCTGCAGCACGTGCACCTCGACCCCGGTCTGGTTGTGGTCGGCGGTCGAGAAGGTCTCGCTCTTGCGGACGGGCACGGTCGTGTTGCGGTCGATCAGCTTGGTGAAGACGCCGCCCTTGGTCTCGACGCCGAGGCTGAGCGGGGTGACGTCCAGGAGCACGATGTCGTCGACGTCGCCGGTCAGGACGCCCGCCTGGATCGCGGCGCCCAACGCCACGACCTCGTCGGGGTTGACGGTCTGGTTGGGCTCCTTGCCCAGGAGCTCCTTGACGATCTTCTTGACGGCCGGCACGCGCGTGGAGCCGCCGACCAGGATGATCTCGTCGATCTGGTCCTTGGTCAGCTTGGCGTCCTTGAGCGCCTGCTCGACGGGGCCGCGGATGCGCGCGAGGAGCGGCGCGATCAGCTCGTCGAACTTGCCGCGGGTCAGCTTCTTCTCGAGGTACAGCGGCGCGTTCGAGCCCGGGTCCATGGCGATGAACGGCAGGCTGATCGTCGTCTCGGGAAGCCCGGAGAGCTCGATCTTGGCCTTCTCGGACGCCTCGATCAGGCGCTGGAGCGCCTGCTTGTCCTTGCGCAGGTCGACGCCGTACTCCTTCTGGAACTCGTCGGCGAGCCACGTGACGATCGCGTAATCCATGTCGGAGCCGCCGAGGTGGGTGTCGCCCGACGTGGAGCGGACCTCGAAGACGCCGTCGCCGACCTCGAGCACCGAGACGTCGAAGGTGCCGCCGCCGAGGTCGAAGACCAGGACGGTCTCGTTCCCCTTCTTGTCGAGGCCGTAGGCGAGCGCGGCCGCGGTCGGCTCGTTGACGATGCGCAGCACCTCGAGCCCGGCGATGCGGCCGGCGTTCTGGGTGGCCTCGCGCTGGGCGTTGTTGAAGTAGGCCGGGACGGTGATGACCGCCTTGGTGATCTTCTGGCCCAACTGCTCCGAGGCGTCGGCGACCAGCTTGCGCAGGATCATCGCCGAGACCTCTTCGGGCGTGAACTGCTGCTCGCCGACCACGAAGCGCACGCCGCCGTCGTCGCCGCGGACGACCTCGTACGGGGCGCGCTCGACCTCGGTGTGGACCTCGTCCCACGTGCGGCCGATGTAGCGCTTGACCTCGAACAGGGTGCCGCGCGGGTTGAGGACGGCCTGGCGCTTCGCCACCTGGCCGACCAACCGCACGTCGTCCTTGAAGCCGACGACCGACGGGGTGGTCCGGTTGCCTTCGCTGTTGACGAGGACGACGGACTCGCCGCCCTCCATGATGGAGATCACGCTGTTGGTGGTCCCCAGATCGATTCCTACGGCCTTCGCCATGGTGATGCTCCTTCGGGCGCCGAGTCGCGCGCGACTTCGGCAGAACGTGTGGTGGAGGACCTCGCGCAACGAACCTGATACGGTCCGGCGCACGTCGACCGCTGGTCCGAAGTCTAGCAGCGCACCCGCTTGGTTGTCAACGGATTTGAGTGTACTACGCTCAACCCTGGGGTCGGACGCCAGCGTGGACCGCCGACCCCGTACGCTGGCGCGGAGGCGGCGCGCTGGTCGCCACCGCGCCCCCAGGAGGCCCCATGCTCTTCCTCGTCATCGCCAAGGACGGCACCGACCCCGACGCACCCGCGCGCCGCGCGAGCGTCCGCGAAGCCCATCTCGAGGGGGCGCGGGCGCTCGCCGCGAACGGCACCATGCAGATGGGGGGCGCGCTCCTCGACGAGGCCGGCGGCATGATCGGCTCCGCGCTGATCGTGGAGGCCGAGGACGCCGAGGCCGTGCGCGCGCTCCTGGAGGCCGACATCTACCACCGCGGCGGCGTGTGGCGCAGCTACGAGGTGCACCCCTTCAAACGCGCCATCTAGCGCGCAGCGGCGCGTCAGCGCGCGCCGCCCCCATGCCGCGAGCGCCGCCGCAGCGCCCACGCCAGCCCCCACGCGAGGGCGAAGGCCACGGCCGCGGCCGCGATCGTCGCGGGGTCGATGCGCACGGCCGACCACGTGAAGACGTCGGGGTCGTCGAGCGAAGCGCCCGCGAGCACGCCGACGGCCAGCCCGGGCACCCCGCCGAGCGCCGTGGCGCCGAGGAACGAGCCCCAGGGCACCCGCACCGCGCCGGCGGCGGCGCTGACCAGGTCGCCCGGCAGCATCATCAAGCGCGCGACGAGCACGGTCCGGAACGGGTCGCGGCCGAGCGCGCCGCGCCAACCCCGCGGCGATGGACCGGTCGCAGCGGGGCCCCGAAGCGCGCGCGCCAGAGCGTACGGGACGGCCGCGCTGCCGGTCACGGCCCCCCACGCGACCGCGAACCCGAGCCACGGCCCCAACCACCAGCCGCAGAACGCCGTCAACACGGTCACCGGGATGAGGAGCAGCGGCCGCACGGCGAACGCCGCGAGGAGCACCGGTATCCCCACGCCAGGGCGCACGAGCACGGCCAGCCATCGCGCCAGCTCCGCGGCCGGCCCCCCCTCGGCGCGCGCCAGCACGATCCAGGTCGACGCGACGAGCAGGGCCCACAGGGCGAACGCCACGGAGGCGGAGGCGCGACGGCGCAGCATCGCGTGAGCCTAACGCCCGCGCGGGGCCGCGAGGGGCACGAGCCGCACGGCGCGTGTACGCTGGTCGCGTGGGGATGCCGTGACCCAGCCGACGCTTCGCAGCGGGCGCACGTACCGCGACCGCACCTTCCGCGACCTGAAGGTCGAAGGGGTGCTCGAGGGCGCCGCGTTCCACGACTGTGTCTTCGACGGCTGCGACCTGCACGAGGCCCGGCTCCTCGACTGCCGCTTCGTCGACACCGACTTCCTCAGCTCCGACCTCGGGCTGATCGACGTCGCGGGCAGCGCCTTCCTCGGCGTGACGATCGAGAACGCACATGTGGTCGGGGTCAACTGGTCGGCGGCGTTCTGCGACGCCAACCACCGGCTCGAGGCCGATTTCAAGGACTCGATCTTGAACTTCGCGCGCTTCGAAGGGCTCGACCTGCGCGCCCGACGCTTCGAGGGGTGCACGATCCACGAGGCCCTGTTCGACCGCTGTGCGCTCGTCGACGCCAGCTTCCGGCGGAGCGACCTCACGGGCACCCAGTTCCGCGAGTGCGACCTCGGCGGCGCCGACCTGCGCAAGGCGCGCGGGTACCGCATCGACGTCCGGAGCAACGGGGTCACGGGCCTGCGCGCGTGGATGCCCGAGGCGGTCGGCCTGTTGCACGGTTCGGGCGTCGAGCTCGAGGAACCGCCCACCGACTGAACCTGCGGTGATGCGACGGCGGCCGCCCGTCAGCCGGGCGCCAGCCCGACGGGGTCTCCAGGGCGCACCGTGCCGAACGCTGCCGCCGCGTCACCGCCGCGCAGGAACACCTCGACCCAGCGCACCGACTGCCCGTGCCGGTCGACGTAGCCCGACGACCCCGGCGCCACCGCCAGCATGCCCTCTGGTACGGCGAACGCACCCCCGGCGACGCGCGCCTCGAGGGCGCGACCCGCGATCGCCACGGTCGCCGCGCCCCCCGGCTCCAAGCCGACGGGCAGCGCGCCCCAGCGCCACGTGGTCTTGAGGTTGCCGAACCCGTCGACGTACGCGACGCGCCCGTCCGGCACGGGCGGCAGCGCCGGCGTCGGCACGATGTCGCCGAACACGCCAGCGTCGCCGCGCGCGACGCGGGCGACCGCGTCCGGGAACAGGTCGCGCGAACGGAACTGCGATCCGTGGGTCGCGCCGCGGAGCACCCGCACCTCGTCGACGACCTCGGCGAGGAAGGCGAAGGCGTCACCGGCGTCGACGCCCACGACCTGGACCCCGCTCGGCATCCGCGCCCAGACGAGGCGCTCGCCGTCGTTGTCGACCCGGGCTCCACGGTCGTCGCGGCGTGGGGCGACGTTGACGAACACCAGGGTGCCGGCCGGCGCCTCGGACGCGGCGAGCTGCGCGGCGACGAAGCCGGCCGCCAGCGTGGCGAACGCGGGCACCGGCGTGCAGACGATCTGGGCGTCGGGGAGGCGAGTCAGCAGCCGCTGGGCGACCTCGGCGAAGGCGAGGTCCTGCGGACCGAAATCGGCGACCACGTGGAGCAACACGATCCGCAGCGTATCAAGCGGCGCCCGGCCGCTCCCACACCGGTGCGCCGGCGACCCAGGTCGCCTCGACCGCCTCCTCGCGCGCCAGCGCGATCAGCGTGGCGAGCGCCGACGGCAGGTCGGCCGCGTGCGCCAGCGCGGCCTCGAGCGTCGACCCGGGGGGCGGCCGCAGCGCCACCAGGTCCGCATCGCGGCCCGGGCGCAGGTCGCCGACGCGGCCGTCGAGCCCGAGCGCCCGAGCGCCCGCCGCGGTCGCCCACCACAGCAGGTGCGCGACGCCGAGCGGCGCGCCCTCGGTCCCGAGGAGCATCTGGCCGGCGTACGCCGCGGTCGCCTCGCCGCACACCGAGAGCGACGCCCCCGCCCCCACGTCGGTCCCCAAGGCGACGCGCACGCCGGCGCTCAGGTGGCGCGCGAGCGGGAAGAGGCCCGACCCGAGCGCGTGGTTGCTGGTCGGGCAGTGCGCGACCACGGCTCCGGCCGCGGCCAGCCGTGCCAGCTCGGCGTCGGTGGGATGGACGTCGTGCGCGAAGACGCTGCGCGGGCCGACCAGGCCCGCCGCCTCGTACGTGGCCAGGTAGTCGGCGGCGCCCGGGAAGCGCGATCGCACGACGGCGATCTCCTCCGGCGTCTCGTTGAGGTGGCTCGTCGCCCACACCCCCGGCACCTCGCGCACCACGGCGCCGCACGCCGCGAGCAGCGCCTCGCTGCTCGAGACCGAGAAGCGCGGCGTCACCGCGTAGCGCAGGCGCCCGCGGCCGTGCCAGCGGCGCGCCAGGAACGCGGCCTCGGCGTACGCGAGCTCCGGCGTGGTGCGCAGCGCGTCCGGCAGGCCGACGTCGCCGACGGTCAGCCCGGCGGTGATCCGCAGGCCGCTCGCGGCGGCTTCATGGAAGAAGGCCTCCATCGCCACCGCCTGGTGGGCGCCGAACACGAGCGCCGTGGTGGTGCCGTTGCGCGCGAGCAGACCGAGGAAGCGGCGCGCCTCGGCGCGCGCGAAGCCGGCGTCGGCGAAGCGCGCCTCGTGCGGCCAGGTGCGCGCCTCGAGCCACTCGAGGAGCCGCAGGCCGAGCCCGCCGAGCACCCCCACCTGCGGGTAGTGCACGTGGGCGTCGACGAACCCGGGGAGCAACCAGGCGCCGCGGCGATCCTCGACGGTCGCGGACGGGTGGCGCGCGCGCACCTCGCGCCAGGCGCCCACCTCGACGATGCGGCCGCCGGCGTCGACCGCGATCGCGCCGTCCGCCCACCCCTCCAGCGCCTCCGGGCCCACTCGGAACGGATCGCGCGGCACGTGGGCGACCGTCCCGCGCCACACGCGCCCGGCCACGGCGCGAACGCCGGCGCTGCTCACGCCAGGAACGGTGCGGTGCGCGCCGCGACCACGTCCACCAGGCCGTGATCGGTGACGCGCAGGGCGGGGATCACGGCCAGCCCCAGGAACGACAGCGTCATGAAGGCGTCGGCGCCGCTTCCCCCCAACGCGCGCACGGCCGCACCGACGGCGTCGAGCTGCGCGACGAGCGCCTCGAGCGGCGCGTCCGACACCAGCCCCGCCACCGGCAGCGGCACCTCGGCCACGACGCGCTCGCCGTCGTCGACCACGAAGCCGCCGCCCAGGGCCGCCGCGCGCGCCGCGGCGCGCAGCATCGAGGCGTCGTCGGCGCCCACCAGCATCAGGTTGTGGTGGTCGTGCCCGACGGTGCTCGCGAGCGCCCCGCGGCGCAGCCCGAACCCCTGCACCAGCCCCACCCCGACCCCGTCGCCGCGGCCGTGGCGGTGGACGCAGGCGAGCTTGAGCAGGTCGCGCTCCGCGTCGGCGACGGTGGCACCATCCTCGACCGTGGGCGCCGCGTGCCGCTCCTCGGTGACCACCTGACCGGGCACGGTGCGCACGACCCGGACGCGACCGCCGGCGGTCGGCGCCGGCAGCCGCAACCGGGCGGCGTCGAGCGGCGGCAGGCGCACGCTGGCCCGCAGCGCTGCAGCCTCTGGCCGAGCGGCGAGCGACTCGGCTGCCGCACCGATCGCGGCCTCGGCCTCGGCCGTCGTCCGCCCGTCCGCCGCCACCCACCGACCGTGGCGGAGCACCCGCGCCGCTCGGAACGCGTCGAGGTCGTCGACGACGACGACGTCGGCGAAGTACCCGGGCGCGACGGCGCCGCGCCGCGGGAGTCGGTAGTGGCGGGCGACGTTCCAGCTGGCGCAGCGCACCGCGTACACCGGGTCCACGCCGGCGCGGATCGCGCGCCGGACGAGCACGTCGACGGCCCCCTCGTCGCGCAAGTCGTGGGGCAAGCGGTCGTCGGTGACGAACCCGATGCGGTCGGCGTGGCGCGGGTCGACGAGCGGCAACAGCGCCTCCAGATCGCGCGTCACCGAGCCCTCGCGCACCATCAGGAAGGCGCCGGCGGCGAGCTTCTCGTGCCCCTCGGCGAGGGTGGTGCTCTCGTGGTCCGAGACGATGCCGGCGGCGAGGTAGGCCTGCAGCGCCGCACCGGTGAGGCCGGGGGCGTGGCCCTCGGTGCCCTTGCGGGCGTGGTCGGCGACGGCCACCTTGGCGAGCTGCCCGAAGTCGGCCGCGACCACGTCCGGGAAGCTCATCAGCTCGGCGACGCCGACGACTCGAGGGTCGGCCAACAGGTCGTCGATCTCCCCGAGCCCCAGCTCGGCGCCGGCCGTCTCGAGCGCCGTCGACGGGACGCACGACGGCGCCGTCACCCAGAGGTCGAACGGCAGGTGATCGGCGAACGCGAGCCACCACCGCACCCCGGCGAGCCCGGCGACGTTCGCCACCTCGTGCGGGTCGGTGACCACGCCGACGACGCCCCTCGGCAGCACCGCCGAGGCGTAGCTCGCCGGCGTCACGAGCGACGACTCGACGTGGACGTGGCCATCGATGAGCCCGGGCGCCAGGTGGGCGCCGGCCAAGTCGACGACCTCGCGCGCCGGCGGGCGATCGACGCCCCCGGTCTCGGCGATGGGCGCCGCGACGGCCGCCACGAGCCGCCCGGCCACCCACACGTCGACGGCGTCGACCGTGCCGGTGAAGACGTTCAACAGGCGGCCGCCGCGCAGGTGCAGGTCGGCGGGACGCCGCCCCGCAGCGACGTCGACGGCGAACGCCAACTCGTCGAGGGTGGGGTCGATCGACTCGGCTGCGGCCATGGTGACGCCAGCCTACACGGGCCCCCGGACCGGGCGGTCAGGGTTCCGAGAGCCCGTGCCGCCTACCGTGCGGTCATGTTCGGTCCCAAGACCATCCTCGTCGTCGACGACCACGACGCCCACCGCAAGGTGCTCGAACTCGTCTTGGGCGCGCACCGCTACGAGGTCGTCTCGATGCGCGACGGCTTCGAGGCCCTGACCTACCTGCAGGCGCACACGCCGGACGCGATCATCCTCGACGTGCACATGCCGCATCTGTCGGGCTTCGACGTCGGGCGCCGCGCGCGCCGCATCGCCCGGCTGCGCTTCGTGCCGATCCTGATCATGACCGCCTCGGCCGACGACAACACCCGGACCGAAGCCGATGCGATCGGCGCGAGCCGGGTGCTGCACAAGCCGATCGCCGGGACCGACCTGCGGAAAGCGCTGCGCGAACTGCTGGGTCAGGCCAGCGGCGTCTCGGCCTCGCCCGACGCGCTGGGCGCGTAATAGGGGTTCTCCCCGGCGGCGTGGTCGGTAGCGTCGCGGACGAACGCGATCTCGGGCACCGCGTCGCGGATCATCCGCTCGATGCCCTGCTTGAGCGTCAGGTCCGCCGCGCCGCATCCTTGGCAGCCGCCGTGCAGCTGGACGATGGCCGCGTCGCCCTCGACGCGCACCAACGAGGCGCTGCCGCCGTGGCCGGCGATGCCGGGGTTGACCTGCTGATCGAGCACGTCCTGGACCTTCTGCGCCACCGGGTCGTCCCATACGGGCGACGGGAAGAAGACCCGAAAGCCCGACTGCATGACGCCCTCGACGAAATCGACGGTGGCGCCCTCGAGGTGGCGCACGGTCATCGGATCGACGAAGACGTCGAAGCCGCCGCCGTCCATCACGCGGTCGCCCTCTTGGCGATCGCCGGGCTTCACCAACCAGAGCTTGTGTTCCTTGCGGGTGCCGGCGACGCGCAGGGCCGACACGCCCTGCGCCTCCTGCTTCGCGAGGAAGGCGCGGACGCGGACGGCGGCGTTCTCGGTGAAGTTCAACATGCCTTCAGGCTACCGGGTCGCGGCCGGGCTCACAGCACCTGCATGACGTAGCCGTCGGTGGCGCGCTCGAGGCCCACCGGATCGGCAAGGTACACGCCGCGCGTGCCCTGCAGCGCCCCATCGCCGCGCAGCTCGCCGAGGATGCGGGTGATCGTGACCCGCGAGCTCCCCGTGAGGTCCGCGAGGTCCTCGTGGGTGAGGGCGAGCGGAAGCTTGATCATGCCGTCGGCCTCGTCGGACGGGTGGCCGAACTGGTTGGCGAGGCGCAGGAACGCCCGGGTGACGCGAGCGCCGACCGGCATCTCGGCCTCGTCGATCATCTGCCGCGAGCGGCGCAGCTGCCGCGCCATGGCGCGCACCACGTAGTCGCGCAGCTTGCGGTCGTTCATGGCCTGCTGCGGGTCGATCGGGGTGAGCACCGCGTCGTGGACGGCGACGACCGTCTCGGCGTGGCGGCCACCGTCGAGCGCGGCCAGACCCAGGACGTCGCCCGGGCCGTAGAGGTCGGCGATGCGGTCGCGCCCGAGGCTGGTCGGCACGACCGCCTTGAGCACGCCGTGGTCGACGATGTAGAGGTTGGACGCGTCGCGGTCGGTCTCGTACAGGACCGCTCCGGGCTCCAGGGTTCGGTTGGGGAGCGCCAGGCCGGCGGGCACGACGTCGGGTGCCTCACGGACGGGGGCAGGCAGGGTCTCGAGGGTGTGCAGCAT
>JAABRX010000013.1 GCA_011390675.1 Trueperaceae bacterium
GCTGCGGTTCGGCGGCGCGCGCGAAGGCGTGCGTCCAGGCGGCCGTCGTCGGTGCCCCGCTCCGGTGGGCGACGTAGGCCTCGAGGTAGCGCACCGCGAAGACGACGTCGAGGTGCTCGACCCAGTCCGGATCGTCGAAGCTGCCCGAGTGGTGGGCTTCGCGCACCCGCAAGGTGGTGCGGCGGTAGAGCGCGGCGAACAGCCCGAGGCGGTCGCCGCGCTCGCGGGCGTCGTCGACGATCCAGGTGAGGGCGTCGACGACGTCGTCGATGGTGTGCACGTCGGTCAGGTGGTCGATGCGCCCATGGTACCCGGACGTTCTCGCCAAGGTGGCGCGCGCCGCTGGTAGCGTGCGGACGTGGTTCCGAGGCGAGCGGGGTGCGTGCGTCAGCGTTCGGCCGTGGCGGGCTCGGGTTCGGGCGCGTCGTCGCGCCCGGTCGCCAGGCGCGTGATCGCGTCGAGCGCGAGCAGCGTCCGGTCGGGTGGCAGCTCGGTCAGCCAACCCCCAAGAGCGGCTTCGAGGTGCGCGTGCGCGCGCGCGAGCGCGGCACGGCCTGCGTCGGTGAGCACCACCACGCGCCGCCGGGCATCGCCGGGGGCGATGCGACGCACGACCAACCCCGCGCCCTCGAGGCGCCCGAGGCCGCGCGACACCGCGTGGGGCGGGAGCCGCAGCGCCATGGCGACCTCGCCGGGGGCCAAATCGGTCAGGGCCAGCGTCTCGAGGAGGACGAAGTCGTCGAGGTCGAGTCCACACGCCTCGGGCAGACCGCGTTCGAGCCGGACGGTCAGGCGCCGGTGCATGCCCCAGACCCCGTGCACGAGCCGTCGGGAGGCCTCGGCCAGGGAGGTGGTCGTGCGTGCGGACGCCATGCAAAGAGCATAGTACGCAACGATTGCAGTCTGCAAGGAGCGAACGGTGAGCGCGACGCCGACCCTGGAGGTCGGCACCCGCCCCCTCGTGGAGGTGCTCGCGTGGCTGCGCGCGACGCTCGCGGCGCACCGCGCCCTGCCGGGAGCGGTCGCCGCCGAGCTGGTCGTCCCCGACCCCGACGAGGGATCGGCGCTCTGGCCCGGCGCCGTGCGCCATGACGGCGCCCCCCAACGCGGGTGGCGCGCCTGGGTCGACCTCGCCACGGGGGTCGGGTGCGTGATCGGGACACCGACGCCGCTCGGCGACGGCCGCGTGCGGGTGCCGTTCCGACCGCTGGGCGGCGAGGCGCCCTGGCACGCGGACGGCGTGGGGGGCACAGCCGACGCGCCCGCGCGCTACGCCGCGCCCGACGGGTTCGCCGCCGTCCGCAAGCTGGAGGACCCCGGGTTCCTCCTCCCGCTGCTCGAGGCGCTCGAGCGCGTGCGCCCGCCCGATGGCGGGCGCGTGTTGGTGCTCGGCTGCCACCGGGGCGACGAGGTGGCCGCGCTCGGTTGGCTGGCGCCGCCCCCGCTCGACCTCGAGGTCGTCGGCGTCGACCACGCGGCCGCGCCGCTCGCCGAGGCACGGGCGCGCTTCCCGGGGGCGACCTTCCTCGAGGCCGACGTCGGCGCGCTGCCGGACGACCTCGGGCGCTTCGATCTGGTGGTCGCGATCGCGGTCCTGCAGAGCCCGGCGGTCGACGACCGGGCGCTCGTGCGCCGACTGGTGCAGGACCACCTGGTGGCGGACGGCGCGCTGCTGCTCGGGGTGCCGGCCAGCCGCTTCCGCGCCTTCGAGGTGGTCTGGGGCGCACGCACGCGCAACTTCCGCGCGCCGGACCTGTCGCTCGTGGTGCAGGACCTGGCCACGTACCGCCGGTACCTCCACCAGCACCGCTTCCGCACGCACGTCGGCGGTCGCTACGACCTGCTCCTCAGCGCCTGGCGTGGCGTCGCCCGTCGCGGCGAGCCGGACGACGCCGGCGCGATCGGGGGCTGAGGATGCCCTGGCGGCACGTCGCCCACACGGCCGACGTCGCCCTGGACGTCGAGGCGGCGACCTTCGAAGCGCTGTGCGCCGAGGCGGCGGCCGCCTTGGTGGCGCTGCTGGTCGTCGATGCCGGCGCCGTCGAACGCGCGGCGGGCGCGCGCACCGTGCGCCTTGCCGCCGCCCGCGAGCCCGTGCTCCTCCACGGCTGGTTGTCGGCGGTGCTCCTGGCGTTCGAGCTCGACCGCTGGGTGACCGACGGCGCCGTGGTCCGGCGCGTGGCCGGCGGGCTCGAGGGCGACCTGCGCGGCGCGCCGTTCGACCCGGACCGCCACGGCAGGGGCGCCGAGGTCAAGGCGGTGACCTGGCACGGGCTGAGCGCTGAGCGCGTCGGCCCGGGTTGGCGGGCGCAGGTGCTCCTCGACCTCTAGGATGGGCCCGTGGGGCGTCGCCGCGCTGCGCGATCCGCGCGCGGTGGCCGGTCGGACGCCCGCGTGGAGGACGCCATGACCCCGCGACCACCTGCGCCCCCGGTGCGCTTCGAGCGCGTCGACGACGTCACGTGGCGGATCCCCCGCGACCCCGAGCGCGGGATGCGCGTCGAGGGTTCGTTGTTCCTCTCCGATGCGCTCGCGGCCGCGCTGGAGGGCGACCCGGCGCTCGAGCAGGTGGCCAACGTCGCCACCCTGCCCGGCATCCGCGGCGCGAGCCTGGCGATGCCCGATGCCCACTGGGGGTACGGCTTCTGCATCGGCGGCGTCGCCGCGACCGACCCGGCCCAGGGTGGCGTCGTCTCGCCGGGTGGCGTCGGCTACGACGTCAACTGCGGCGTGCGGCTGCTGCGCAGCGATCTGACCGAAGCCGACGTGCGGCCGCGCCTGGAGGCTCTGGTCGACGCGCTCTTCGCGCGCGTGCCGGCCGGTGTCGGCAGCACGGGGCCGTACCGCTTCGAGGGGCGGGCGCTCGAGGCGCTGCTCGAGGACGGCGTCGGGTACCTGCGCCGGCAGGGGCTCGCCAGCGACGACGACGTCGCCCATTGCGAGGCCGACGGGCGGCTCGAGGGCGCCCGCCCCGACCTGGTGAGCGAGACCGCGCGCCGCCGCGGCGCGGACCAGTGCGGCACGGTCGGCTCGGGCAACCACTTCGTCGAGGTGCAGGTGGTCGAACGCATCGAAGATCCCGTCGCGGCGTCCGCCTTCGCTCTGGCCGTCGGCCAGGTCACCGTCCTGATCCACTCGGGGTCGCGCGGGCTGGGCTACCAGGTGTGCGACGACTACCTGACCGCGTTCCAGGGCGTCCCCGAGCGCTACGGCATCGAGTTGCCGGATCGGCAGCTCGCCTGCGCGCCGGTGCGCTCCCCGGAGGGTGCGGCGTACCTGGGGGCGATGCGCGCGGCCGCCAACTTCGGCTTCGCGAACCGCCAACTGTTGACGCAGCAGGTGCGCGAGGTCTTCGAGGACGTCTTCGAGCGACCGTGGTCGCGGCTCGGCCTCGAGCTGGTGTACGACGTCGCCCACAACGTCGCCAAGGAGGAGGTGCACGACGTGGACGGCGTGGCGACGCCGCTCTGCGTGCACCGCAAGGGGGCGACGCGCGCCTACCCGGCCGGGCATCCGGAGGTGCCGGACGCCTACCGCGCGGTGGGCCAGCCGGTGTTCGTGCCCGGCGACATGGGGCGCGCCAGCTGGGTGTTGGTCGGGGGACCGCGCTCCATGGAGCGCAGCTTCGGCTCGGCCTGCCACGGGGCGGGCCGGACGCTGAGCCGCAGCGCGGCGGTGAAGGCGGCGCGCGGGCGCGATCTGCGCGCCGAGCTCGCGGCGCGCGGCGTGGTCGCCCGGGCGCACGGGCCGAGGGGGTTCGCGGAGGAGCAGCCCGATGCCTACAAGGACGTCGACGCGGTGGTGGACGTGGTCCACCGCGCCGGGTTGGCGACGCGGGTCGCCCGGCTGCGGCCGCTCGGGGTGGTCAAGGGCTGAGGGAGCGTGCCCGACGCGCGCGCTACGATTGCGCCATGACGCTTCGCGAGCGCACCGGGCAGGTGATCTTCGAGACCGACACCAAGGCGGCGCGCGCCTTCGACGTGGCGTTGCTGTGGGCGATCGTCGCCAGCGTCGCCTCGGTGGTCCTCGACAGCGTGCCGTCGATCCGCGCCGCGTACGGCCCGACCCTGCGCGCGATCGAATGGGCCTTCACGGCGCTCTTCACCGTCGAGTACGCCCTGCGCATCTGGAGCGCGCGCGATCGCCGCGGCTACGCGCTCGGCTTCTACGGCCTGGTCGACCTGGTGGCGCTGCTTCCGTCCTTCCTCGCGCTCGCCGTCGGTTCCGGGCCGTACCTGGTGGTGCTGCGCGCGCTGCGGCTGCTGCGCGTGTTCCGGGTGCTCAAGCTGATGCGCTACCTCAGCGAGGCGCGGGTGCTGGGCGACGCGCTCGCGGCCAGCCGCGCCAAGATCACCGTGTTCTTGACCTTCGTCCTCACCGTGGTCCTGGTGGTGGGGGCGGCGATGTACCTGATCGAGGGACCGGCGGCGGGGTTCGACAGCATCCCGATCTCGATGTACTGGGCGATCGTCACCCTCACGACCGTCGGCTACGGCGACATCGCGCCGCTCACCCCGTGGGGGCGGCTGCTCGCCTCGGCGCTGATGATCTTGGGGTACGGCGTGATCGCGGTGCCCACCGGCATCGTCACGACGGAGTTGGTGCGGGCCGAGGACCGGCGGGCGGCCGATGCGCGCGGCGCCGACCGCGGACGCCCGGGCGTCGGCGCGCCGGCCGAGCCGGACGAAGCGACGGACGACCCGGTCGTGTGCCCGGAGTGCGGGGCCGTGGGCCACGCGCCCGACGCGCGCTTCTGCCGCCGCTGCGGCGCGGAGCTCAACCAGGCCGAAGCTTGAGGTCGCGGACCGGGTTGCTCAACCGGCCCACGCCGTCGATCTCGCAGCCCACCACGCAGCCGTCGCGCAGCACCACGGCGCCGGGGGTGCCGGTGCTGATCACGTCGCCCGGCTCGAGCGTCATCACGTGGGAGAAGAACGAGACCAGGTAGGCGGGGGAGAACATCATGTTCGCCACGACGTTCTCGCGGTGCAGGGCGCCGTCGATGGTGGTGCGCACGACCAGCTGCGCCAGGTCACCGACCTCGTCGAGGGTGACGAGCTCGGGACCGAACGAGAAGAAGGTCTCGAAGCTCTTCGCCCGGGTGAGGAACCGCGGGTTGCGCTGGAGGATGTCCTCGGCCGTCATGTCGATGATCGTCGTGGCGCCGGCGACCGCCTCGAGCGCGTTCGCCTCGTCGAGGAAGCGTGCGCGGGTGCCGATGATCAGACCGAGTTCGGCCTCGCCGGTCGTGCGCTCGGATTGCGGCGGGATCAGGACCTCGTCGTCCGGGCCGACGATCGAGGTGGCGGGCTTCATGAAGGTCGCCGGCTCCTCGGGGCGCTGCTCGCCCAGGTCGCCGGCGTGCTCGGCGTAGTTGAGGCCGACGCCGAGGATCTTGCGGGGATGGTGCAGCAGCGCGCCCGGGCGCGGGTCGGGCTCCGCCGGTGCCGTGGCGAGCGCGTCGCCGGAGCGACGCACCCACGCGTGGAAGGCCTCGAAGCGCCCGGAGTCGAGGAGCGCGTCCAGGCCCGTGGGCCAGTCGGCGTCGGCGTGCGCGTTGACGACGTCGAGGGGCACCGTGCCGTGCGGAAGCACGAGGGCTGCAGTGGGTCCTAGGTTGACTAGGCGCATGGGGGGCCTCCGGGGGCGGTGGGGTCGGGCTCGCCGGGCGCGTCGAGGAGCATCCACGTGGCGCTCGCCACCGCGCAGAGCCGCTCGTGGGCGTCGTACAGCTTGGACTCGCTGAACACCACGCGGCGCCCCGTCTTGAGGAAGCGGGCCTCGCACCAACACGGGCCCGTGACCGGGCGCAGGTACTGCGTCTTCATCTCGAGCGTGACGCCGGTGCGCAGGAAGCGATGGTTGAGGTGCCCCATCGACACGTCCATCGCGATCGCGATGACGCCGCCGTGGAGCGAGCCCTGCGGGTTGTACAGGTACTCGGCGGTCGGGAGGTCGACCCGGCAGGTCTGGTCGCCGTAGCTCACCTGCAGGCCCAGGAAGCGCGCCAGGAAGAACTCGCCGAAGGCCGGGCGGTGGTGTTCGAGCGCGTGCTCGAAGCGTTCGCGGGTCAGGGCCTCGTCCACGTCCGGCTCCTCACTCGAACACCGGCGGGCGCTTGGCGAGGAAGGCGCGCACGCCCTCCTCGTAGTCCCCGCCGTCGAAGGCGTCGTTGCGCAGGGCCCGCGTCTCGGCGTCGTCCTCGACCTGGCCGGCGGCGATGCGCTGCAGGATCTGCTTGCTGGAGCGGATCGAGTACTGCGAGCGGGAGCAGAGCAGCTCGGCGAACGCGAGGGTGGTGGCCTCGAGCTCCTCGGGGGCCTCGAGCCGGTCGAAGATGCCGACGTCGAACGCACGGCGGGCCTCGAGGTGGAGCCCCGAGAACAGGAGGTGGCGCGCGACGGCCGGCCCCACGAGGTCGGTGAGCTGGCGGGTCGCGGAGAGGCCGTACACGACGCCGAGGCGCGCGGGCGTGATCCCGAAGCGGGCGTGGGTGTCCGCGAAGCGGAAGTCGCAGCCGAGCGCCAGGCTGGCGCCACCGCCGATGCAGAAGCCGTGGATCATGGCGATCGCCGGCTTGGGGAAGCTCGCCATCGCGCGCTCGGCGGCGTGCGTCGCCTCGTTGTAGGCGCGCGCACCGGCGGGATCCGCGCGGTAGCGGTCGAACTCACCGATGTCGGCGCCGGCCGAGAAAGCGACGTCGCCGGCCCCCCGGACGATGAGCACCTTGATGGCGTCGTCGTTCGCGACGTCCTCGAGCAGGCCCGGGAGCGCGGTCCACATCGCGTAGCTGATGGGGTTGCGCTTCTCGGCCCGGTCGATGAGCAGCGTCGCGATGGCACCGCGCTTCGCGACGCGCAACGCGTCGTTCACCCGCGGCGGTCCTGCCGGCAGCTCACGCCGTCGTGGGCGCGACCGCGGCGCCCGGTGCGCTCAGGAAGCGCACCAGGAGCGCGACGCCGGCCTCCAGGTCGCTTTTGGCCACCATCTCCGTCACCGTGTGCACGTAGCGCGACGGCGTCGAGAGGGTGCCGCTGGCCACGCCGCCGCGGCTGCGTTGGATGGCGCCCGCGTCGGTGCCGCCGAGCGGCAGGACCTCGAACTGGTGCGCGATGCCGTTCGCCTCCGCGAGGTCGGCGAGGCGGTCGACCAGCCAGCCGTGGCTGATGGTCGAGCTGTCGCTCACCTTGATCGCCGCGCCGGCCCCCAAGCGGGTGACGGCCTGGTCGGGCTTGGTACCCGGGGTGTCGACGGCGAGGGTGGTGTCGAGCGCGATCCCGACGTCGGGGGCGACGGAGAACGCGCTCGTGATCGCGCCGCGCCGACCGACCTCCTCCTGCACGCTGAACACGGCGGCGAGCCGCACGGCGGGGGTTTCGAGGCGCCGCAGCGCCTCGAGCAGGATCCAGCAGCCGACGCGGTCGTCGAGCGCCTTGCCCACGACCACGTCGCCGAGGTCCTGGAAGGTCTGCTGCAGCGTGACCATGTCGCCCACGCGCACCTCGGCCTTGACGGTCTCGGCCGGCAGGCCGAGGTCGACGACGAAGTCCGCCATCTCGGGGATCTTCTTGCGGTCCTCGGGGGAGGCGATGTGGAGCGGCTTGACGCCGGGGTTGAGGACCCCGGTGCGCGGCTCGCCGTGGCGCACGTGCACCGTGACCAGCCGTGCGAACAGGTTGCGGACGTCGAAGCCGCCCAGGTTCTGCACCCGCAGGAAGCCCTGGTCGTCGACGTGGCGCACCACGAAGCCGATCTCGTCCATGTGGGCGCTCACCATCACGAGCGGCGCCGACTCGGGCCCCGGCACGTCGACGATCAGGTTGCCCATCGCGTCGGTGCGGGCGTGCTCGGCCAGCGCGCCGAGCTCACTGCGGATCAGTTCGCGCACCCGGTCCTCGCGGCCGGGTACGCCCGCCGCCTCGCTGAGGCGGCGGAGCAGGGCGTAATCGTGGGTCATGCCGAACGCTACCACCGGGCGTTCGGCGGGAGCGGCGCGCTCAGGTGCTCCCGAGCGCCGCGTCGAGGTCGTCGAGCAGGTCGTCCGCGTCCTCGATCCCGCAGGTCAGCCGCAGCCGCACGCCGCCTCCGTCGCCGTCGCCCAGAGTGGCGCAGACGGTGACCACACCGTCCGAGAGCACGCCGGGCTCGCCGCAGCGGATCCAGCGCAAGCGCGCGAGCACCGTGGCGGCGTCCTCGGGCATATCGAGCGTGCAGGTCAGCATCGGGCCCCAGCGCGCGGGGCCGCACTCGGGCACGCGGCCGGCATCGGGGTGGCCGGGGAGGCCCGGGTACACGACGTCGCGGACGCGTGGATGGCGCTTGAGGAACCGCGCGAGCGCGAGCGCGTTCGTGGCGCGTCGCTCCGCGCGGAGCGGGTGCGAGCGGAAGCCGGCGAGCAGGCGCTCGGCCGTGGTCGGGCGCATGGGCGCGTCGGTCCGCGCGCGCTCCTCCACGGTGCGCGCGACCAGTTCGGCGTCCCCCGCCACCAGGCCGCCCCGCAGCTCCTGGTGGGCGGCCGTCGCTTGCCCCACCGCACCCGTGCCCGCGAGCGCAGCGACGTCGGCGTGCACCACGAGGTCCGCCCCGACGAGGAGTGGATGCGGTGGCACTGCGGTCGCGCCGGTCGCGTCGAAGACGACGACCGCCCCTTCGCCGCTGGCGCGGCGCGCCAAGCGCGCGAGGTCGAAGATGCGCAGGTTCGGGCCGACCGGGCTGGTGATCCACAGTTGGTCGACGCCGTCGTCGATGGCGGCTTCGAGGGCCGTGGCGTCGTCGGCCGCGACCGATCGCAGCTGGACCCCGTGGGCGACCAGCGTCCGCAAGGCGACCGAGTTCCAATCGAGCACCGCCACCACGCGCGGCGCATCTCCGTGGGTCGCGTGCAACACGGCGCGCACGGCGGCCTCGCCGGTGACGAACGCGGCGCAGGCGTCCGCATGCTCCCATTGCTTGATGGCGTCCTCGAGGTTGCCGAGTGGCCCGTCGAACGGGCGCAGGCCCGCCCACGCAGCCGACGTCGCGTCCGAGGGGACGCTGGCCGATGGCATCGCGTCGATCGTCAGCGCGAGCCCGCCGGCGAGCGCGGTGCGGAGGCGTTCGCTGAGCCATCGCACGGCGCGGGCCACGGCCGGGCTCATGCCGGCGGCGCCGTCGTGCGCGCCGTCGCGCTCGCGGTGCGACGAGGGGCCGATGCCGATCGCGACGAGCTCCAGCGGCGGCGCGATGCGCTCCGGGCCGGTCGCGAGCGCGAGGGCGCGGGCCAGGTCGGCGTCGACCGGTGCGGGAACCAAGGTCCCCCCTTGGGTGGCCCACGCCATGGCGCTCAGGCCGCCGACGTCCAAGTCGGCTTCTCCCGCGTAGACGACCACGACCCGGTCGTAGCCTGCCCAGCGGTCCACGAGTTCGAGCGGCGAGCCTTCCCAGCCGATCGCCGTCACGCCGTCGGACGCCGTCTCGGCGATCCGCCGCACCACTTCCAACGGGGCGGCTTCGTCGCCCCGCTCCCAATCGCCGACGCCCACGACGAGCGCACGCATGGTTGCCGTCCCTTCACGAACCGCAGTCGAGCGGGTCCTGACCGTCATCGTGACGGTCCGCACGAGCAGGAGCCAGGGTCGGATGTCAGGGGTGGCGGTGGAGGAACGGCCGGCTAGGGCCGGCGCGGCCGGGCTACACTCCGAGCCCCGCGACCAACGCGTCGATCGCTTCCTGCACGGTGCGCCGCTCGTCGGCCAGGTCGGCCAGCCGGACCTCGAGCGCGTCCACTTCGTCCTCTTGGGCCTCGAGGTCGGCCAGGTAGCGCCGGTAGAGCGCCGAGTTGCGCTCCAACGCCGCCATGTTCTGGCGCACCCGCTCCTGGTCGCGGAAGACCGCGTCCAGGCGGCCCCTTGCGTCGGCGGCTGCGCGCTCGAGCGCCACCAACTGCCCCTGCAGGTCGAGGTAGCGCTCGAAGACGGCGCGGTCGTCGGCGCTGAGATCGGCGTTCTGGAGGTAGAGGCGCACCTGCTGCGGATCGGTGAAGCCGAGCGCCACCGTGCGCCGCTCGACCCGTTCGAACACGACCTCGAGGGTGCACGCCTCGTCGCCGGCGCCGCCTTCGGTGGCGGCGCACTCGACGTGCGTCGGCACCGTCGCGTCGCCCTCGGCCCCCGCGAGCGCGACGCCGAAGCGCAGCGCATCGGCGGTCTCGGTGGGGGCCGGGGTGGGCGCGACGACGTCGTAGCCGGCGCGCCGCGGCAGCTCGACGATCAGGAAGCGCGGGTCGTCGACGCCGGAGACGCGCACCGTGGTGCGCAACCGCAGCCGGTGGGCGGTCTCGACGATCCCGCCGCGCAGGAGCACCGATACCAACTGCTCCGGTTCGCCCGACGTCTCGGCGCTCACCTCGACGCCCAGGTCGACCGCGTGGCTCAGCCACCGTTCGTCGCCCGCCGGCACGTCGCCGAGCAGCGCGTTGCCCACGAAGCCGCCGGCATCGAACAGGGCCACCGGCCCCGCCGCCAGGTGGAGGCCGGTGTCGTTCACCAAGCGCACCGCTTGCAGCGGCGAGCGCCCGGCGGTGCCGTCGTGGAACGACGCACGGGGGGCCTCGACGTCGGCGGTCAGGATCGGCACGAGCACGGACTCGAAGCGGCCGACGCTCACCGGCTCGCGCACCCGGTACGCGAAGGTGGCGCCGGTCGCCGCGCCGTCGGCCATCGCCGCGACGCCGCCACCGCCCGCGGCGAAGTCGGCCGCCGCCGACTCCATCGCCATCGGAGCGGGCGCCAGCGCGCCGCGGAGCTCGGCGGCGCCGAAGGACGCACCGTCGGCCTCGGGCGCGAGCGCCTCGGCCACGGCCGCCTCCACGCGGGCGCGCGGCGCGTACACGGGCTCGAAGAGCGCGCTGACGAACGACACCGGGCGGCCCGCCACGAACGCGACCTCGACGTCCACCAGGTCGAGGTGGGTCGGGTTGTCGAAGATCGCCCACCCCTGCAGGTCGGCGCGCCCGGTCTCGCCGAGCACGAGGCGGTACGTCGCCTTCCACACCGGCATCTCGCGGACGTAGCCGACCCGCACGCGGCGCTCGCCCGTGCCCTCGAAGCGCAGCGTCACCGTCTGGGTCTCGGCGTCGCGGGCGCGCGCGATCGACGCCAACGCGGCGTCGAGCTCGGCGCGCAGCGCGGCGTTCTCGAAGCGCAGCGTGCGCACCTCCTCCAACACGACGCGGCGCAAGCCGTCGGCCGTGGCGAGCGTCAGGAGCGTGCGCGCGTCGCCCTCGCCGGTGGTGGTGCGCTCGACGTTCACGAGCGTCCCCTCGACGACGACGTCGGTCTCGACCCGGAGCGCTTCGCCGCGCGCCTGACCCAGCAGCTGCGCGAACGTCGGGTCGCCCGAGAGGTCGAGCGCGAAGCTGCCGAGGACGCGCCCCAGCGGGTCGCGGGCGCCGTAGCGCACCGGGCGCACGGAGCCGCCGTCGAGGTCGGCGAGCACCAAGCTCTGGAGCAGGTCGTCCATGTGCTCGGTGGCGACGCGGAGCTCGACCTCCTGATCGCCGACGACGGTGCCGGCGTGCTCGAAGTAGCCGACGCCGGTCGTGAACAGCACGACGCGGGTCACGGGCAGTTCGGCGGTGCCGGGCTCACCTTGGGCCGCCGCCACGGGCGCCACGAGGACGAGGACGAGGAGGACGAGCGTTCGGACGGTCGCGCGGGCTCGGTTCATGCGCCGATGCTAAGGCCAGTGCATGAGGGAGGCCGGGGCGAGGCGCACTTCGCGCGTCGCTGGCCGCGGCCGCTGGCGCAGCCCCGGCCACCGACGCGTTGCATGATGCCCCCATGACGCGCCTCGCCCTCGACCACGTGCTCCTCGCCGGTCCCGCGCTCCCCGACCTCACGGGCGCCCTGGAGGCGCGGACGGGCGTGCCGGCCACGCCAGGGGGCCGCCACGCCGGGCAGGGCACCCACAACGCCTTGGTCGGCCTCGGTCCGGGGCGCTACCTGGAGCTGCTCGCGCCGGATCCCGACGCGGACGACGGTCCGTTCCGGGGCTCGATCGCCTACCTGGACGCACCGGCGCTCCACACGTGGTGCGTCCGCGGCGGCGAGGCCGATGCGTTCGAGGCGCGCGTGCGGGCGGCCGGGCTCGAGCCGCGGCGGATCGCGATGGCGCGCACCCGACCCGATGGCGTCCGGCTCGCGTGGGAGCTGGTGTTCGTCGAGGGGCACGCCTTCGGTGGGTTGGTGCCCTTCTTCATCGACTGGGGCGCCTCCGCGCACCCCTCCGAAGCGCTCGGCGCGCCGCTGGCCTGGCGTTCGCTGACGCTGGAGCATCCCGACGCCGCGCGCCTCGCCGCGCTGCTCGAGGCGCTGGGCGGCGTGCCCGACGGGGTGCGGGTCGCTCCGGCCGCCGCGCCGCGGCTGGTCGCCGCCTGGTCCGGCCCCTGCGGCGACGACGTCTGGGAAGGGCGCGGCGGTCCCGCTTGACGGCCGTGGCCTAACGGCGGCGCACGGGGGCGCCGCGGGGCGCGCCTTCCTCCTCGTGCTTGACGACCATGACCGGGCAGGGGGCGAACTCGAGCACCCGCTCCGCTACCGAGCCGAGCAGCACCCGGGCGCGCGGGCGGCGGCCGACGTGGCCCATCACGACCAGGTCGACCCCATGCTGCTGCGCCGTGGCGACGATCTCCTCGAACGGGTCGCCGCGCCGCACCGTGCTCGCCACCGTGAGCCCTTGCCGTTCGCCCTCGTCGCGCAGCACGCCGACGACGCGTTCGCCCTGCTCGAGCAGCTCGCGCTGGATCTCGTCGAACTCGCGCTGGTCGAAGCGCCGCAGCTCCTCGCACAGCAGCAGGTCGATCACGAACAGCAGGTCCACCTTGGCCTCGAACGCGCGCGCGAGCCGGAAGGCCAAGCGCGCGGCGGCCACCGAGGCGTCCGAGCCGTCGGTGGGGACGAGCACGTGGCGGAATATGCGGTCACTCACGTTCGGCCTCCCGTTCCTCTTCCAGGCGCGCCTTGACGCGCTTGGTGCGCACGAACCCCTCGCGATCGGCCTCTTCGAGCGTCGCCTCGATCGCCCGGATCGCCTCCTCGAGCTCCGGGATCAGCACCTGCTCCAGGGCGGCCACCCGCCGCTGGGTGCGCGCGAGCTCCGCCGCGACGCGCCACACCGAGCCGTACGTCTCGGCCCAGACGGCCAACACCTCGGCGACCTCGAGCCAGCGGCGGCGCGTGGCATCGAGCGCCACCGGGGTCCCGCCGGCACTGGTCGTGAGGCGCTCGGGCACGACGGTCAGCTCGACGCTGGGGAGCGCGACGCCCATCAGGTTGCGCACCTCGACCCGGCACGTCGTCCGCGCCGACGGCGCCAACAGCGCCCAGCGCACGGTCTCGCCGCCGGCGTCGAGGCGGGCTCCGCGCAGGGCCGCGTGGGCCGCCTCGAAGCGGTCCCGCACCCGCCCCTCGTGTTGGCGCGCGGCGCGCATCAACTCCCACACCTCGCGCAGCAGCACCTCGCGCTTGCGTTCGAGCAACGCGTGGCCCTCGCGCGCCTCGGTCAGCGACTGGCGCAGCTGCAGCAGCGATGCGCGGGTGCGGGGAAGCTCGGTGCCCTTGGCCATGGCTCAGCCCGCTTCGCCCGCGCCCCGCGCGCCGTCGAGCTTGCCGCGGTACCGGGCCTCGAGGGTGGCTTCGGACACGCGGTGCAGCTCGTCCGCGGGGAGCTTGGCGAGCGCGTCCCAGGCGAGGTCGAGCGTGCGCTCCATCGGCCGGGCCTCGTCGGCGCGCTGCGCGAGCACCTCGTGCTCGAACGCCGTGCCGAACGCCAGGTACCGGCGGTCCGTCGCCGACAGCGCGCTCTCGCCGATGATCAGCGCCAGGTTGCGCACCTCGCGCACCCGGGCGTACGCCGCGAACAGCTGCGCGGCCAACTCGGCGTGGTCCTCGCGGGTGCGCCCCTCGCCGATGCCGTCCTTCATCAGCCGT
>JAABRX010000014.1 GCA_011390675.1 Trueperaceae bacterium
CTTGCGCGCCGAGAGCTCGCGCAGCGCCTCGGCGTAGTTGGTCATGTCCGTCATCAGGACCAGCACGTGCATGCCGCGCTCGAAGGCGAGGAACTCCGCGAGGGTCAGCGCCGCGCGCGGGGTGACGATCCGCTCCATCGGCGGGTCGTCGGCGAGGTTCAAGAAGAGCGCCGTGCGCCCCAGGAGGCCCGACGAGGCGAAGCGCTCGCGGAAGTACGCGGCGGTGTCGTGCGCGATCCCGAGCGCCACGAACACCACGGCCACGTCCTCGGCCTCGTCCTCCCCGCCCAAGCGTGCCTGCAGCGCGATCTGGGCGGCGAGCTCGTCGTGCGGGAGGCCGGCGCCGGAGAAGATCGGGAGCTTCTGGCCGCGCACGAGCGTGTTGAGCCCGTCGAGCGCCGAGATGCCGGTCTCGATGACGTCGCGCGGGTAGTCGCGCGCGGTCGGGTTGAGCGGCGCGCCGTGGACGTCGAGGCGCGCCTCGGCCACCGGCGCCGGCAGGCCGTCGCGCGGCCGCCCGAGGCCGTCGAACACGCGCCCGAGCATCTCGCGCGACACGCCCAGGTGGAGCGTCTCGCCGCGGAAGCGCACGGATACGTCGCCGGGCCGCAGCCCGGTCGTGTCGCCCCAGAGCTCCACGATGGTGGCGTCGGTGCCCGCGGAGAGCACCTCACCCAGGTGGATGCCCGCCGACGAGCGGACCTCGACGACCTCGCCGTAGGCGGCCTGGCCGAAGCCCTCGAGGACGAGCAGCGGTCCGTCGACGCGGTCCGCGCGGGCGACGTCGATCATGACCGCACCTTCTTCCCGGGTTCGGGGCTCTCGGAGCCGGCGTTCCGATGCCCCGGACCGCGATCGGCCTCGGCCTCCTGCCGCAGCGCGCCGAAGGCGCGCGCCAGGTCGCGGGCGACGGTGTCGAGCCGGTCGATGTCGTCGTTGGGGACGGTCTCCTTGAGGCGCGTGAGCATGGGCCGATCGAGCGCTTCGCGCAGCCGCAGCAGCGCCACGCCGGCCTCGATCAGCTCCACGCCGTGGTCGTGGAGGTCGACGAACAGCCGCAGCAGCCGGGCCTGCTTCTCGGGCGGGCAGAAGGCGTCCACCGGGTGCAGACCGTTCTGGCGCAGCACGCCCTCCTTGATCAGGGTGGCCATCTCCAGCGTCCAGCGCTGGCGATCGGGGAGCGCCTCGGCGCCCACGAGCCGCACCATCTGCTCGAGGCGGGCGTCCTGTTCGAGCACGTCGCTCGCGCGCCTTCGCAGGTCCATCCAGTCGATCCCGGTGGCCTCGCGCCACCAGCCCGCGACGGCGCCCGCGTAGAAGCTGTAGCTCCCGCGCCAACTGACCGCGGGGTAGTGGCGGGCGCTCGCGAGCTCGCGGTCGAGCGCCCAGAAGGCGCGCGTGAAGCGCTGCGTGTGCTGCGTGACCGGCTCGGTGAAGTCGCCGCCGGGCGGGCTCACCGCGCCGATGACCGTGACCGAACCCTCCTCGCCCGAGAGCGTGGTCGCGCGGCAGGCGCGCTCGTAGAAGGCGGCGAGCCGCGACGGCAGGTAGGCCGGGTAGCCCTCCTCGGCCGGCATCTCCTCGAGGCGGCCGGCGATCTCGCGCAGCGCCTCCGCCCAGCGCGAGGTGGAATCGGCCATCAGGGCGACGTCGTAGCCCTGGTCGCGGTAGTACTCGGCCAGGGTGATGCCCGTGTAGACGCTCGCTTCGCGTGCCGCGACCGGCATGTTCGACGTGTTGGCGACCAGGATCGTGCGCTCCATCAGCGGCCGCCCGCTGCGCGGGTCGACGAGCTCGGGGAACTCCTGCAGCACCTGCGCCATCTCGTTGCCGCGCTCGCCGCAGCCGACGTAGACGATCACCTGCGCGTCCGACCACTTCGCCAGCGAGTGCTGCAGCACCGTCTTGCCGGCGCCGAACGGCCCGGGCAGCGCCGCGCTCCCCCCCTTGACGATCGGGAAGAAGGTGTCGAGCACGCGCTGTCCGGTGACGAGCGGGCGATCGGGCTCCAGGCGCGCCGCGATGGGGCGCGGCCGGCGAACCGGCCAGCGCTGCGCGAGCGTGACGTCGTGGAAGGCGCCGTCGGCGTCCTGGAGGCGGGCGACGACGTCGGCGTAGCGCAGCGCGCCCTCGGGCGCGATCTCGGTGATCGTGCCTTGCATCAGGGGCGGCACGAGCACCCGGTGCTCGATGAGGGGCGTCTCGGGCACCGTGCCCAGGATCTGGCCGGGCGCGACCGCGTCGCCGACCGCCACCCGGGGCGTGAACGCCCACTCGCGGTCGGGCAGCCCCTCGGAAGCGCCGCGCTGCAGGTAGATGCCCTGGGCTTCGCGGACCACCTCGAGCGGGCGCTGGATGCCGTCGAAGGTCTGGCCGATGAGCCCGGGGGCCAACAGCACCGACAGCGGGTGGCCGGTGCCCTCGACCGGCTCGCCCGGGCGCACGCCGGTGGTCTCCTCGTAGATCTGGACGGTCGCGCGATCGCCGGCGACCGAGATCACCTCGGCTGCGAGGCGGTCGATGCCCACCCACACGTGCTCCAGCACGGCCACCGGGGCATGGGTGCGGATGTGCGCGATCGGCCCCGTGATGCGCTCGATGCGCCCGACGACGCTCATGACGCGCCCTCGGTCGTGCCCTCGGGGGCGGTCCCGGCGAGCAGGTCGGCGATGGTGCCGCGCAGCACCTCGCGCGCCTGCGCCAGCCGACCCTCGAAGGTGGCGTCCACCGAGGCCCGGTCCGCGCTCACGCGGGCGCCGTGGCCGGCCGCCAGCGGTTCGGGCCCCTTCTCCAGGGTGGGACCGTCCGCGTCCGCCCACGCCGCGACGTCCGCGGCCGTCAGCCGCGCGTGGGCGTCCGGGTCCAGGGTCACGACGACCGCCTCGCCCCCGAGCTGTCGGGCGGCGTCGCGGCACAGGGCGGCGCGGGCGGCGTCGCCGTCCGGACCGCTCGCGCGTCGTTCGAGCTCCGCGTGCGCCGCGCTCCAGACGCGCTCCAAGCGGGCTTCGCGGGCGTCGAGGCGCGCTTGACGGCGCTCCAGGTCGGCGCGCGCGAGTTGGCTGCGCCGCTGCTCGGCGGTGCGCGCCGCGCACGCTTCGCGGGCGGCCGCGCGCGCCGCCTCGACCCGCGCCGCCCCTTCGCCCTCGATGCGCTTCGCCTGGGCGTCGGCGGCCGCCTCGGTCGCGAGCGCCCGGCGTTCGGCGCTGCGGTGGACCTGGGCCACCAGCTCATCGACGTTGCCGCGCAGTTCCGCCATCGCCTCAGACCTCCAAGCGCATGCCGAGCACGCGCTCCACGCGTTCGGTGAGGGGGACGTCGCCCGTGACCCCGTCGGGGTCGGGGACCTCGACCACCAGCGGGCCGTCCGTGTCGACGGCGGCCGCTTCGATGCGGTCGCGCAGCGCCGTGGCCCACGCCTGACCGAGCAACACCATCGCTACGCCTGGCGTGGCCAGCGCGCGCTCCAGCGCCGCCGCGGCGTCGCGGGCGTTCGCCACGACGGTCCCCTCGATGCCGAGCAGGCCGAGGCCCAGCACGGTGTCCTCGGGGCCGACGACGACGATGCGGCCGCCGCGGCCGCCGAGGGTGGTGCCGCCGGCTCCGGTCATCCGCCCCCCAGGATGATGAACGACACGATCAGACCGTAGATGACGATCCCCTCGGCCAGGCCGACGAAGATCAGCGTGCGGCCGAGGAGCTCCGGCTTCTCGGCGATGGCGCCGATCGCCGCGGCGCCGGCGATGCCGACGGCGATGCCGGCGCCGATGGCGGCGAGGCCGGTCGCGATCGCGGCGGCCAACGGGGCGCCCGAATCGCCGTCCTGCGCGAACGCGACACCGCCGAGCACGAAGACGAGCGCGAGCACCACGGCGAGGCGGCGCGAGCGGTCAGGGACGAAGCGCGGTGCGGGCATCGGAACCTCCTGCGAACGCGAGCGGTCGGAAGGGGCGTCCCCTCCCCTGGAAGAAGCGGCCGAAGAACTCGTAGTACTGCAGGCGCAGCGCTTGGATGCCGACGATCGCGCCTTCGAAGCCGACGATCAGCGCCGTCCCGATCAGGAGCACGCCCCATCCACCGGGGGCGAGGCCGTACTGGAGCACCATCGCCGAGAGGCCCTCGTGGGCCACCGCGAAGGCGCCGAGTCGGATGAACGAGAGGGTGTTCGAGACGTACGAGATCACGGTCTCGAAGAGCTCGAAGAAGCCGGTCACTGCGTGCCCGCCGAAGCTGGCGCGGTGTCCGTGCCAGCGCTCGATCAGCGGTTCGCGGAGCGCGGTCGCGAGCGCCAGCGGCGCGGCGATCCCGAGCCATACGGGGACCGGCAGGCCCCACAGGAAGACGGCCACGCCGCCGCCCAGGAGCACCCAGTAGAACGCCAACCCCAACACCCCGCTGGCGCCGAGCCAGAAGGTGGCGCGGTCGCCGCTGCGCCACGTGGTCACGAGCGCGAGGACGAAACCGAGGTTGAGGATGACCGCGCCCGCGGCCACCGCAGCGATGAGCAGCGGGAAGATCGCGTGCAGTGGTTGCAGCCACAGCGCCGGGAAGACGGGGTGGCCGAACGCGACCCCGTAGAGGGCGCCGAACACCACCGAGGCCGCGCCGGCGGCGGCGACCACGGTGCCGAAGGGGGTGGCGCGGCGCAGCGCCAGGCCGGCGAGCGCGAGCAGCGCGCCGTGGCCCATGTCGCCGAACATCATCCCGTAGGTGAACAGGAAGACGATCGCGGTCACGAGCGTCGGGTTGAGCTCGTCGTAGCCGGGGAGGCCGAAGGTCGTGACGAGGACGTCGAAGGGCTCGAGCCACGGCGGGTTGCGCACCAGGCTCGGCACCGACCGGCGGCCCGGTGCCGGGGGCAGCGCCTCGACCACCACCGGATCGCGGGCGACGGCGCGCACGCGCTCCGCCACGGCGTCGACGCGCGCCTTGGGCATCCACCCCGCGAGCACGTAGACGCCGTCCTGGAAGGGGACCCGACGCAGCGCCTCGCAGAGCTCGAGGTCGCGGCGCGCCCGCGCGAGCGCCTCGCGCGCTTCGTCGCCGACCTCCTGCGCGAGCGCCGTTCGGGTGTCCTCGAGCTCCGCGACCCGCGCCCGCGCCTGGGCGGCCGCCTCCTCGGCGGTGGCGAGCGCCTCGGGTGGCAGCCCGCGGACGCGCTCGGGTAGCTCCAGCGCCTCGAAGAACGCGCTCCGCAGCGCTCGGTCGAGTACAAACGCGTCCTCGCGCGCGCTGGCCACCGCGACCAGCGTGCGGCCGCCGCGCCGCTCGAGCGGGACGAGCGCGAAGGCGATCTGGAAGAGCGCGGCCGCGACCCGATCGACGTTGTCGTCGGGCAGCGTGCCGATGGTCAGGTGGACGTGGCGGAGCCGCCGCAGGTCCTCGACGGGCGCCGCGAGCGGCTGCAACAAGGCCAGTTGGCGGCGCGCCCCCTCGAGTTCCGCGAGGTCGTCCTGCGCCGCGTGCAGCGCGTCCTCGAAGGTCCCGAGCCGCGCTTCCAGGCGGAGCGCCACCGTCTCGAGCTCCGCGCGGTCGTCCAGCGGCCGCGGGGGGCGGTCGAGCTCCGCTGGCACGTCGGCGATGCCGAGCGAGCGCTCCGCCAGGCCGAGCGAGCGGTGGGCGGTGGCGAGGCGGGCTTCCAGCGCCCGGTAGGCCTCCGCCGCCTCGCCCCACCGGGGGGCGGGCGTCCAGTGCTCGCCTTCGAGGGCTTCGACGTGCAGGGCGCGCTCGCTCATGAGCGCGGCCGTCACCGCCTCGAGGTCGTGTTCGCCGACGAAGAGGTTGACCTCCACGAGGCGTTCGGGGGTCAGCACGTCACGGCACCTCCCTGGGGATCCGCGAGCGGAGCGCTGCGGGGTCGAGTCCTTGGGCTTCGCCTTCGCACAGCGCCACCAGATCGGCGGCTTCGGCGGCTTTCTCGATCAGGTACGCCAGCACCAGCCCCAGCCCGAACGGCTGGCGACCGAACCGCGCGCGGGCCGCGGCCCGCTGCATGCGGTCGCTCGCGCGCTCGATCTCGAGCAGGGTGGTGGCGTCGTCCGCGGTACCGGCGTTGGGGCCATCGCTCGCGGGGGGCGGTGGCAGCGCGACCCCCAGGGCCGCCGCCTCGTCGCGCAGCGAAGCGCCGACGGCCACCCGCTGCACCATCGCCAAGCCACCGCCGAAGTCGCGGTGGAGGCAGAAGTTGACGACCTCTTCGGGGCTGACGCCCGCGAGGGACCGGTAGCGGCCCGCGGCGATCAGATTGGCGCGCGCCAAGGCGCGACCGAGCAACTCCTTGGCATCCTCGCGATCGCCGCCCGAGAGCGCCTCGATGCGCGCGACCAACCCCCGCTGGTGCGCGAGGTCGAGCGCGACCTCGAGGTAGAACGGGCGCCCCTCCTGGCGGGTGCGGTCCCAGGCATCGGCCAGCGCGCGACCGTACGGCGTGCGCTCGAGCGCGGCGATCAGCGCTGGGATGCTGCGCACGCCCTCGACCTCGGCGTACGCCGCGTCCTCACGCTCGGCGAGCGTGGTGGCGGACCACACCGCCTCGAGCGAGTGGCCGTGCCAGAGCGCGCGGACGAGCAACTTGAGGTCTTGGACGAGCGCGGCGTCCGCGTGCCACAACACCAACTCGCGTGCCCGTGGTGGGACGCTGGCGGCGAGCGCCACCGCCTCGCTCCGCAGCGTCCGGCGCAGGCTCCGCTCCAGGTGCGCGAGCGTCGCCGCGTCGTCGTCGGGAGGCCCCATCGCGTCGCCATAGGGCGTCGCGCGCAGCGCGTGGAGCGTGCGCGCGAGCGAGCCGGCGTCGATCAGATCGCGCCAGGCAGCCTCGTCGAGCAGGCGCGAGCGACGCGCTCGGACGCGCGCCTGCACCGAGGCGTAGCCGATGGCGGCCAGCACGTCTAGGGCTCCGGTTCCGTCACCCAGCGGACCACCTGGGCGACGGCCGCGTCGTGGTGGGCCTCGGCGGCCGCGTCGGCGGCTTCGAGCTCGCTCTCGAGCGCGCGGTGCGCGTCCGCGACCTCCGCGTCGGTGGCGACGCCGACCTCGGCGCAGATCCGTGCCGCCTCGATCTCGGCCTCGGCGCGGGCGCTGCGCACCGCTTCCTCGACGGCGCGCCGCGCCTCCTCGACGCGCTCTTTGGCGCGCGCGTCCGCTTCGTCGATGCGCTCGCGCGCCGCGGCATCCCCTTCGAGGAGCCGCCGGAGCGCCGGCGCCACGGCCGACCCGGTTCCGTTCATGCCCTCGGTGTACCCGAAGGTCGCTCGTGAACGAAAGTGCAGGATGTCCCAGGGGTCCGCGACGGGTCGTTTGGGACGTGCGCCACCGGCGGCGGGCGTACCCTGGCCGCGAGGAGCACCAATGGGCAGCTTCGCCGACCTCTTCGTCAGCTTCACCGGCCCCAACCCGGTCGTGCAGGGCTTGGTCGCCGGGTTCGTGATCACCGCGTTCAACCTGATCGGGGCGCTGGTGATCGTCGTGTGGCGGAACCCGTCGCTGCGCTCGCTCGACGCGGCGCTGGGCTTCGCCGCGGGCGTGATGCTCACCGCGAGCTTCACCAGCTTGATCCTCCCGGGTATCGAGGCGGGTGGGCTCGTGCCGGTCGTGATCGGCATGGTGTTGGGCGCGGTGGTGCTCGACCGCGCCGACGCGTGGGTGCCGCACGTGCACGTGCTCGTCACCGGGCGGCGGCGCTCGGACGCCGCCCCCGGCGGCTCGCTCGACGGTCGCTTCATGAGCGTCGTCCTCTTCATCGTCGCGATCACGCTGCACAACATGCCCGAGGGGCTCGCCGTGGGGGTGGCCTTCGGGGGCGGCGCCGTCCGCGACGCGGTCGCGCTGATGTTCGCGATCGGGATCCAGAACGTGCCCGAAGGGCTCGCCGTGGCCGTGGCCGCCCGCAACGCCGGCATGGGGGGCACGTGGTACGCGGCCTTCGTCGGCGCGCGCGCCGGCGCCGTCGAGATCCCCCTCGCCGTGTTCGGTGCCTGGGCGGTGAGCGCTGCGGCGCCGATCCTGCCCTACGCGATGGGGTTCGCGGCTGGCGCGATGCTCTTCGTGGTGAGCGACGAGATCATCCCCGAGACGCACGCCCGCGGCCACGAACGCGTCGCCACGATCGGCACGATGGTGGGCATCATCGTGATGCTGGTGCTGGACGTGGCGCTCGGGTGAGGCGCGATCGGCACGCGCGACGGCCGCGCCCCGACGCGCGGGCGCGGCCGTACTTCGAGCGTTGGCGGCGTCAGATGAAGAGCGTCTGCGCGCCTTCCGAGAGCTCCATGAAGTCCGTCGCGCTGATGATGGCCTCGACGCCCTCGTAGAGGTCGCCTTGCGTGAGCTTGTTCATGTCCGCCGACATGCGGCAGGCCCACAGGTGGCCGCCGGCGGCGGTGATCATGTCGAGCATCTCGGGGACGGGCGGGATGTCGAGCGCAGCGATCTGCTGGCGCATCATCTTGGTCGCCATCGACTGCATGCCCGGCAGGCCCGAGACGGCGGTGGGCATGTGGGTGGCGGGGTTCCCGACGGGCGAGAACTGCAGGTGGCCCATCGTCTTCTTGTTGATGATCTCGAAGCCCCAGAAGGTGAAGAACAGATGGGTCTCGATGCCCTCGCCGAGCGCGGCGTTCGCGAGGATCAACCCTGGGTAGGCCATGTCGAGCGAGCCCTTGGAGCAGATGATCACGAACTTGCGGTCGGCGTTCGCGTCGTCGTCGAAGGCCGGCTTGGGGCGGGCGGCGGTGGCGGTGGTCATGGCGGGGCTCCCGGGGGTCAGACGCACCCGACGGGCTTGGGCACGCCGGCGACGTAGGACATCTTCTTGGCGGGCTTCTTGGGGAAGAGCACGAACAGCTGCTTGGTGTCGAAGCCGCCCACGCTGCTCACGCGCCGGAGCGTCGGCGTCTCGCCGTTCGCCTGGTACTCGCTGCGCAGGAAGCGCACCACCTTCAGGTGGTCCTCGGTCAGGGTCTCGATGCCGACGTCGTGCGCGAGCTCGGCGGCGATGGCCTCGCTCCACTCGTCGAACTCCGTGAGGAAGCCCTCCTCGTTCACGTGGACATCAATGCCGGCGATCGTGGCGATGGTCATGCGGGTGCCTCCTCGGGCGGGGTGGGAGCGGGATGGCCGGCGCTGAGCACGGCGCCTTCGAGCAACGAGAGGACGCGGTCGAGGCCGGCCCGCACCTCGGGGCGGCGCATGCGGCCGGCGAGCGCCATCAGGCTGGGCGGTTCGGCCGGCGCCGGGTGCTCGTGCGCCCAGGCGGCGGTCTGGCGCAGCAGGCCGAGGATCTCGGGTTGGGTCATGGCGCGCAGCGTCTGGAGCATGAGCACGACGTTCTCGCCGAGCGCCTCGACGTCGTCGGGGCCGAAGGCGGAGACGACCCGATCGACGACGCCGATCCCGGCGCCGGCGAAGGCGCCGTAGCGAGCGAGCGGCAGGGCGTCCAGTCGGTCGGTGGCGCTGCCCATGAACTGCTGCACCACCGGGGTGGCGTCGCGCACCAGCTCGTCGAGCACCTCCCAGCGCTCGCGGGCGTGGCGCGTCTCGGCCACGACCTCGTCGAGCTGAGCGCTCAGGCGTGCGAGCTGCGCCTGCAGGACTGCGGGGTCGAACGGGGCGGCCTCCGGCCGCTCCACCGGGGTTGGGGTGCTCACTTCGCCGCCTCCAAGAACTTGCCGGCCATGCTCATGTCGGCGGGCAGCGGGAGCTCGCGGCCGCGCAGCAGCACGTGCCAATAGGCCCACTTGAACATCAGCTTGCCGGCGTGGTTGAGCTCGCTCTCCTCGAGCAGGGCGAACGGGCCGACGCCCGGGAGCGGGTAGCGACCCGGGAGCGGCTGCGTGTCGTAGTTGAAGTCGAGCAGCAGCCCCTTGCCGTTGCCGGACTCGACGAAGCAGTTGGCGTGGCCGTCGTAGGCGTGCGTCATGGGCAGGCCGCGAACGTGCTGTTGGAAGTTCTCGACGAAGACCTCCACCGAGTAGTGCACGGTGGCGCCGGCCTTGGAGGTCGGCAGGTCGGCGGCGTCGCCGAGCGCGAAGACGTTCGGCACGTGGCGCGACTGCATCGTGTGCTTGTCGACCTGGACGTAGTTGAGGTGGTCGGCGAGGCCGCTGCCGGCGAGGAAGTCCGCGCCCTTGTTGAGCGGCACGGTGACGAGCAGGTCGAAGGGCACCTCGCGTTCGTCGTAGCTGACCAGCGCCTTGGCGTCCGCGTCGATGCGCTCGACCATGAAGTCGGTCTCGACGGCGATGCCGCGCTCGGCGAGCAGGTGGCCCAGCTGGGCGGAGGCGACGGGCTTCGTGAAGGCGCCGTCGAGCGGGGTCACGTAGACCAGTTCGACGCGGTCGCGGATGCCGCGTTCGCGAAAATGGGCGTCGGCGAGGAAGACCATCTCGAGCGGCGCCACCGGGCACTTGATCGGCATCTCGGTGATGTGCATGACGAAGCGGCCGCCGTCGAAGCGATCGAGGGCGCCCTTGAGCGCCAGCGCGCCTTCGAGGGTGTAGAACTCGTGCACGCTGGTGCGCCATTCGGCGCCGAGGGTGCCCTCGGTCGCCTCGGGCCGCGGGCTGGTGCCGGTCGCGACGATCAGCTGGTCGTAGGTGAGCTCGGTGCCGTCCTCGAGCAGCACCCGGTTGGCGTCGGGCTCCACCTTGGCGGGTCTCCCGAACACCAACTCGACGCCGTCGGGGATGAAGCGGCTGCGGCGCTTGACCGCGTCCTCGCGCCGGTAGATGCCGAAGGGGATGAAGAGGTATCCGGGCTGGTAGTGGTGCTCGTCGTCCTGATCGACGACCGTGATGCGCCACTCGTCCGGGTCGAGCCGGGGCCGCAGCTTGGCGACCACCATCGTTCCGGCGCTGCCGCCTCCGAGCACGAGCAGGTGCTTCATGCCGTTCCTCCTTGGTGCGTGGGGTCTGGGGTCGGTCCCGAGTCGCTCGCCAGCCGCGAGAGCGCGGCGGCAAGGCGTGGCAAGGCGTGCAGGACGCGCGCCCGGCCTTCGGCGTCGAGGTGGTGGAGATCGTCGTCGTGCGCCGGCGGTGCGTCGTCGGGCGCGATGCCCCCGGCGAGCACCATGCCCACCAGGCGATCGCCGTGGCGCACCAGCGCCCGCGCGCAGGCGAAGCCGAGCGTGCCGGTCCGGAAGCGCGGGACCAGGTCGAGGTCCGCGCCCAGCGCGCGCCACTCGGCGGCGCAGGCGGCCTGAAGGTGGGCGTCGGTGGCGAGCGGGGCGAGCCGCGGGCAGGGGTGGAGCACGCGGGTCAGGGGGCGCCCTTCCAGGTCGGTGACGACCATCGCGACGCCCAGGGCGTCCGCCGCGACTTCGACCAGATCGGCGACGGCCTCGGGGTCGATCCAGAGGGGCGCCGACGCGGATGCACCGCCGGCCGCCGGCGCTGCTGCATGGGTCGGCACCCCGGCGGCGAGCGCCGAACGGACCTGCTCCGCCGCGAAGCGCCACTGCCGGCCGACGCGCAGCGCCGGCAGACGTCCGTCGGCCGCCATCCGGTACACGGTGGACGCGTCGACGCCCAGGAGGCGTCCGACGGCGGTGGCGGTCAACAGCGGTGGTTCGTGCGGCTCATGCATCTCCTGCAGGCTATGCCGCCTCGTGCCGGTACGACTGGGCGGAACGTCCCGCGGCGCCGCGGCCGGATAGCATGCGCGCCATGCACGACGCGGACCTTCCCTACGACCACCTGCCCACCGACGCCCCCAAGCCCGCGCGCTACGCCGAGCTTCGGTCGCGCGTGCGCGCCCTGCTCGACGGCGAGCCCGACGCGATCGCCAACCTGGCGAACGCCACCGCGGAGGTCTACGCGCTGCTGCCCGACCTCAACTGGGCAGGCTTCTACCTGATGAAGGAGGGCGAGCTCGTGGTCGGCCCCTTCCAGGGGCGCCCCGCCTGCGTGCGCATCGCCGTGGGGCGCGGCGTGTGCGGGACGGCCGTCCGCGAGCGCGCCACCCAGGTGGTCGCCGACGTGCACGCGTTCGCCGGCCACATCGCCTGCGACCCGCGCTCCCGCGCGGAGATCGTCGTGCCGGTGGTCGTGGACGGCGCGGTGGTGGCCGTGCTCGACCTCGACAGCGAGCGTCCTGGGCGCTTCGACGACGAGGACCGCTCAGGGCTCGAGGCGCTGGTCGCCGAGCTGGCGCCCCTGATCGATTGGGGCCGAGCCACCGCGACCTGACTCGACCGGCCGCTCAGGTGAAGAGCGGCTCCATCGCTTCGTCCTCGATCAGCGTCTGCATCGCGGCGTCGCTCGGGCGCGCGTCGAAGGTCTCGATCTCGGCGAGCAGCCTCGGCAGCACGTCGACGTCTCCGACCGTGTTCAGGAAGGCCTCGGGGCGGCCGAGCACCCAGTGCGCGGCCAAGCGCATCGCGTCGGGGTCCTCGAGCGGCTGGTACCAGGTCGCGCGGTTCTGCGAGCGCTCGCCCCAAGGGCGGCGGGTGATCGCCTTGATGGTCTGCAGGGCGACCCCGCGCTCGGCGCACTCCGCGGCGAGCGCCTCGAAGTCCGCGGCGTACCGCGGGTTCTGCATCATCACGAACGAGTAGGGGAGCAGCACCGAGTCGAAGGCGAAACGCTCGAGGGCGGCGAGGTGCCGCTCGGCGACCTCCACGCCGTGCCCGGTGACGCCGATGAAGCGCACCAACCCCTGGTCGCGCGCCTCGACCGCGGCCTCGAGCGCCCCGCCGGGGCCGAGCGCCGTGGCCCACTCGTCCGGGTCGACCAGGTTGTGGAGCTGCCACAGGTCGACGCGGTCGGTGCGCAGGCGTTCGAGCGACCGGTGCAGCTCGTCGCGGGCCGCCTGGCGGGTCCGCTCGCCGGTCTTGGTGGCGAGGAAGACGTCGCCGCGGATCCGCTCCATCCACGGTCCCAGCCGCAGTTCGGCGTCGCCGTACGAGGCGGCGGTGTCGAAGTGGTTGATCCCGTGGTCGAGCACGAGCTCGATGGCGCGGTCGGCTTCGTCTTGGGTGACGCGGCTCAGCGCCGCCGCGCCGAAGAGCGCACGGCTGCTCTGATGTCCGGTGCGTCCGAAGGGGGCGCGGGCGATCATGGGGCCTCCCGTCCGCTGGCCGCGACAGGGGCGTGCGTGCCGTGGCGGCGGCTCGGTCCCATGGTAGCGCCGCGCCGGGCGATCAGTACACGAACTCGTCGATGTCGTACCGCGCGACCGGCGTGCGCGGCGCCGCGCCCCGGGCGGCGGTGCGCAACACGCGGTACTGGGCCGCGATCTCTTCGGGGTCGAGCGGCGCCACCCCATCGGCCGCCGCGCGCTCGGCGTAGCCCGACCCGGGGTGGACGACGAAGGGGGAGAGGTACACGACGTCGCCGGCGTCCAGCGCGAGGCGCGCCAGCAGCGCCGCGGTGCCCGCGACGTGCGCCTCGGCGAAGCGCGCGCCCCCCACCCCCACCATCAGGATCACGGCGACGCGCACGCCGGCGCGCTTGAGGTCGGCGACGAACGCCGCCGCTTCGTCGGCGCTCCCGGGCTTGTTCAGCCAGCCGAGCAGTGGGTCATGGCCCGTCTCCACGCCGATCGCGACGCGCTGGAGCCCCAGCGCGCGCAGCTCCCGCCAGTCGTCGACCCCCTTGCGCTCGCCGCCGAAGACGTCGACGAAGCCGGCGAAGGGGCGGTCGGGGAAGGCGGCGCGCGCCGCGTCGAGGATCGGGCGCAGACGCGCGTTCGCGAGCACGAGCGCGTTGCCGTCGGCCAGGAAGACGCCGCGGCGGGCGTCGGCGGCGCGGCCGAGCAGCGCCCGCACGGCGTCCACGTGGGCGGCGAAGCTCTCCGGCGGACGCACCTGGAAGGGGCGGTCCTGGTAGAAGCTGCAGAACGTGCAGCGGTTCCAGCTGCAGCCGAAGGTGGCCTGCAGGACCACGGCGCCGTATTGATCGGGCGGCAGGATGGGGATGGGCGCGTACGCGGCGGCGAAGCGGTCGCGCTCGCCTTGCAAGCGCTCCGGAGACCAGGCGCGGGCCTCGTGGAGGCGCGCGCGCAAGGCGTCGCGGGCAGCGGCCGGCACCGCGTCGACGGCCCCTTCGGCGGCATCCGCGAGGACCGCGGCGCGGCGGAACAGGGCGTCCGCCTCGTCGGCGGGCACCGCCCACCGGTGCCGGGGGCCCCGCGCGGCCGCCGGGGTCGGACTCGCTTCGCTGCGGCGCGCGACGACCTCCGAGGCGAGCGAGCGCTTGTACACGGTGCCGTCGAGGAACCAGCTGCCCACCCGACCCTCGAGGTCGTAGCTCACCACCTCGCGGCGCGAGCGGCTCAAGACGGTCGCGCCGGGTTGGACGGCGATGCGCCAGTCGTCGTGGTCGGCGGGTCGGGGCATGACCCGGCGACGATACACGCGGCGCCGGACGCCGCTTCGCAAAGGCGACCGCGTATCATCCGGCATGAACGCAACCGTGCGGTTGCTGGGCCGGGCGTCGATCTGGGTCGGCGACCTCGCGTGGGAACCGCCCGCCGACCGGCGCAGCGCGCTGCTGTACTACCTCGCCCACGCTGCGGGTTGGGTGCCGCGCGAGGACCTGCTGTACCTGTTCTGGGCGGATTCCGAGGAGCAGAAGGGGCGGGCCAACCTGCGCCAACTCCTGGTCGCCGTGCGCGCCATGCCCTGCGCGGTCGACCTGGAGGTAGAACGCACGCGCGTGCGGTGGCCCGTAGCGACCGATCTGCACCACTGGAACGAGCTGATCGACCGCAACGCGCCGCCACCGGAGGGTGGCGTCTGGCCGGGACCGTTGCTCGAGGGCTTCCGCTTGACCGGCGCGCCCGAGTTCGAGAGCTGGCTCGATCTGGAGCGGACCGCGTGGCACGAACGTCTGCGCGGCTTCGTGCTCGCGTCCGCACGGCGGGCGGCGGCGGCCTCGGACCACGAGGCGGCCGCGGCGCTTCTCGAGCGCTGGCTGCAGCGCGCGCCCCTCGACGAGGAGGCGCTGCGTTCCTGGTTGGAGGCGTCGCTGCGCCTCGGCCACCGCACGGCCGCGCTGGCGCGCTTCGCAGCGTTCGAACGGCAGTTGGCCGTCGAGATCGGTCTGGCCCCCGAGCGCGCGACCGTGGAGGTGGCCGACGCTCTGCGAGCGGTCGCGACGCCGGCCGTGCCCGCCACCGAGACCCCGGCGACCGCCGTTGGGGCGCCCATGGTGGTCAAGTCGGTGGCGGACTTCGCGGAGGCGCCCGAGCGCCCACGGCGCGCCCGCGTCCGTCCGCCACGCGTCGCCTTCGTCGGCCGCGAGCGCGAGCTCGAGCAGCTGGCATCGCTGCTGCTGGCCGGCGACAGCCCCGTGGTGACGCTGTTGGGTCCGGGGGGCATGGGCAAGACGCGGCTGGCGATGGAAGCGGTCACGGCGCTGCGCGAGCGCTTCGCGGACGGGGCGGTGGTGGCGCTCTTGAGCGACGCCACGGCGCTCGACCAGGTCGCCTCCGCGTTCGCCGCTGCCCTCGAGATCGGGCTGTACGCGGGCCGTCCAGCGCTCGACCAGGTCGAGGACGCCCTCGTCGGCCGCTCCGCGCTCGTGGTGGTGGACAACGTCGAGCACCTCGAGGGCATCGCATCCGTCGTGGCGCGCCTGCGCGCGGCCGCGCCGGGTCTGGCGTGGCTGTTGACGTCGCGAAGTCGCGTGGGCGTGGCCGACGAGGCCGTCGTGGAACTGTCCGGTCTCCCGTACCCCACCGATGCGAGCGACCCGGACCTCGAGCGCTACGGGGCGGTGCAGCTCCTGCGCCGCCGAGCCCGAACCGTGGGATCGGCGTTCGACGCCGCCCGGCAGGCGGATGCCGTGGTGCGCGTCTGCCGCGCGACGGCCGGGATGCCGCTCGCGCTGGAGCTCGCGGCGGGGTGGTTGCGGGTGTTGCCGCTCGAGGGCATCGCTGACGAGCTCGAGGCGGGCCTCGCACTGCTCACGGCCGCGGACGTGGACGTCGCGCCCCGCCACCGGACCATGCGGGCGGTGTTCGATGCGTCCTGGGCGGCGCTCGCCACGGGGGAGCGCGAAGCGCTCGTGCGGCTCGCGGCGTTCTACGGCGGCTTCACCGAGAAGGCGGCGCGCGCGGTGGCCGACGTCGGCCGGCCCCTGCTCTTGGCGCTGCGGAACAAGTCGTTCCTGTCGCTCGACCCGACGGGGCGCTTCGTGCAGCATCCGCTCCTCGAGGCGTACGCCCGCGATCGCGCGCGGGCCGATCCAGGGGCTTGGCGCGCCGCGCAGGAGCGCCACGCATCGTGGTTCTGCGACGTCATGGCGCGCTGCGAGGTGGCCGGTCAAGAGGGGCGCCACCGGGAGACGAACCGGTTGCTGCAAACCGAGCACGAGAACCTGGAGGCCGCGTGGTCGGTCGTGCTCGACGCGGGGTGGTGGGACGCGCTGAAGTCCGGGGGCGCGACGCTGGGCCTCAGCTACGCCACCCTCGGCCGGCCCGAGCGGTGGGGGGAGATGCTCCGCGAGGCGCTCGCGCGGATCCCGACGGATACGTCCGCGTGGGCCCTGCTGGAGGTCCACGAGTCGTCGCTGGACTTCTTCCTCGGACGCTTCGACCAGGCGTACGCGCGTCGATCGCACGCGATCGAGGTCCTTCGGCGCCACGACGACCCCTTCGCGTTGGGGTGGGCGCTCTTCCTGTTCGCCGAGCCTGCCGGCGCCCTCGGCCGCGTCGACGAGGCCGAGGCCGCGCTGATCGAGGCGGCCGCGATCCTGCGCGGCCTGGGCGAGCTCCACGTGCTCGGGATGGTGCTGAACGTGTGGTGCGCGCTCGCCGACGAGCCCGAGGAGCGCGAGCGGCGCTACCAGGAGGGCGTGCGGAACCGCGCGGTGACCAAGAACCTCGACCACGAGTCGTGCGCGCTCGCTCCGCACGCGGCCTTCGTCGCGCACACCTACGGCGCGTACGGGCGTGCGCTCGCGATGGTCGACCGCAGCGTCCAGATCGAGCGGGAGCAGGACTGGATGCCGATGCAGTTGGGCGACCACCTGAGGGTGGCGGCGCGCATCCGCATCGACACGGGCGACCTGGAGGTGGCGGACGCGCAGGCGCGCGAAGCGCTCACGCTCGCGAGCACGATCGAAGGCTTCCTCCCCGAACCGGTCCCCGAGGCGCAGGTGCTGCTCGCCACGATCGCGTGGCTGCGCGGCGACCTGGTGCAGGCGTCCGGATGGCTACCCCCCGACGGCCGGGCGGCGCGCACGCCGTCGGGCCTGACGCTGCGCTCCGCGATCGCGCGCGCCCAGGGCGACCTGGTCCTCGCGCGCGGCTGCGCCGATCAGGCGCTCGCGGCGACGGCCGCGACGGCCGTGGGGCGCGACGGCCACCTCGGCGTGGCGTACGCGCGCCTCGCGAGCGCCGCGGTCGCGCTCGCGATGGGCGAGCCGGCGGCGGCCGCGCGCGACCTGAGCGGCGCCGTGGACGTCGCGCTCCAGTGGCGCTTCACGCCGGCGCTGCTGCACGCGTGTGCGGTCGCGGCTGCGCTCCTCCCGGAGCCGCTCGCGGGCGACGTGGTCCGGTGGGCGGCCGCGCATCCGGCGACGCCGTTCGCCGCCCGGCGGCACCTCGCCTCGCTGCTGCCGGACGCCGGACCCACGGCCACCGTGGTGCCCGTCCCGCAGGGCGACGCGGCGTCGGACGCCGCGATCTGGGCCGACGCCGTCGCGATGGCGCGTCGGGTTTGCGACGAGCTCGAGGTCAGATCTGGCGCGCGCTGACGCGGCGCTCGCCGCGGCGTCCGCTCCGCGTCGGCCGACCGACGGCGCCGAGCGCGTCGCGTAGGGCGTCGCCCAGCAGGTTGCAGCCGAGCACCGCCGCGGTCACCGCGAGGCCTGGCGCGGCGAGGAGCCAGGGCGCGTCGAGCAGGTGGTGGCGGGAGCGCGCGAGCATCTCGCCCCAATCGGCGGTGGGCGGTTGCGTGCCCAACCCGAGGAAGCTGAGCCCCGAGAACGCCACGATCGCGAAGCCGGTGCCGAGGGTGACCTGGACGGTGAGGGGTCCCGCCGCCACGGGCAGCACGTGGCGCACCAGGACGCGCCACGGCCGGGCGCCGGTGGCGACGGCCGCCTCGACGTAGGGCAGCTCGCGCACGACCACCACGACGCTGCGCGTCAAGCGCGCGAACACGGGCGTCTCGACGATCGCCAGCGCGAGCGCGGCGTTCCGGAGGTCGGGGCCGAGCACGCCGACGATCGCTAGCGCGAGCAGCAACGGTGGACAGACGAGCAGCGCGTCGACGCCGCGCATCAGCAGCCCGTCGATGCGCCCTGGCGACGCGCCCGCCACCGCGCCGATCGCCCCGCCGACGACCGCGCCGCTGAGGACGGCCAGCGCGCCCGCGAGCAACGAGACGCGACCCCCGTGCAGCACCCGCGCCAGGGTCGAGCGCCCGAGCTCGTCGGTGCCGAACGGCTCGGACCACGAGGGAGGCTGCAGCCGTCGCCGCAGGTCGATCGCGTCGGGTGCGCGCGGCGCCAGCCATGGCGCCAACAGCGAGGCCACGATCAGAAGCGTCAGCAGCGCTGCCCCCACCAAGCCCGAGGGATGCAGGCGACGGCGCGACGATGGCGTCGTGGCCTCGGGGGGCGCGCCTTCGGTCATCCCGGGCGCACGCGCGGGTCGAGGCGCGCGTACGTCAGGTCGACGAGCAGGTTCAGGACCACGATCGCGACGGCACCGAACAGCACCACGCCCTGCACGAGCGGGAGGTCGCGCGCGACGATCGCGTCGACCGTCATGCGCCCGACTCCGGGCCATCCGAACACCGCCTCGACGAACACGGCCCCGCCCAGCACGCGGCCAAGGTCGATGCCGGCGACCGTGACCAGCGGGACCAGCGCGTTGCGCAGGCCGTGGCGCACGACGACGGCGCGGCGCGTGAGGCCTTTGGCGGTCGCCACGACCACGTGCGGTTCGGCCATAGCGTCGAGCAGCGAGCCCCGCGCCATCCGCGCGAGCGGCGCCGCCGAGGCCAGCGCGAGCGTCACGGCCGGCAGCACCAGGTGCCGCGCGCCGCCGGTGCCCCCGGACGGCAGCCAGCCGAGCGCCAACGAGAACACGAGTAACAGCACGAGCCCGCTCAGGTACACCGGCACCGCCGACGCCACGACCACCAGGCCGGTCACGAGGGTGTCCAACCAGGCGCGCGACCACACGGCGGCAGCCACACCCGCGCCCACGCCCAGGACGACGGCGAGCGGCAGCGCGGCGAGCGTGAGCGCGACCGTTGCCGGGATCCGGTCGCGGAGCTCGAGCGCCACCGGGCGGCCGGAGCGCCGGGACGTGCCCAAGTCGCCAGCGAGCGCCCGGACCACGAACGCCAGGTATTGCTCCGGCCACGGCCGGTCGAGCCCGTGGGCGACGCGCAGTCGCGCCCGCTCGGCGCTCGGCAGCGTCGTTACGGCCGGACCCAGGAGCGCCACCAGTGGGTCGCCCGGGGCCGTCGCCACCAGCGCGTGGACCAGGGCGGTGACGGCGAGGATCGCGAGCGCCCCACTGGCGAGCCGGCCGAGCACGAAGGCGAGCACCCGCGCGCCCCGCCGGCCCCGTCAGTCGCCCGCCACCGTCGTCAGGCGCGCCCGGCGCAGGTCGAGCTGGAACGAGGAGCCCAGCACCCGCTCCCCCTCGAGCGTCGCCCGCTTGGCGTAGGTGCCGACGTGGTGGTAGAGCGGCAGCATCGGGAGGTCGTCGAGCACCATCCGCTGCGCCTCCGCGTAGATCTCCGCCCGCTCGGTGTCCTCGGTGGTGGTGGCGCCTCGGTCGAGGAGGGCGTCGAACGCCGGGTTCGCGTAGCGCGACGTGTTGTTGCCACCCACTTCGCGGCTGTGGAGCGCGGCGCCGAGCATGAAATCGGGGTCGAGCGTGTCGGAGCCCCAGAACGAGAACGACAGCTCCGCACGGTCCGACGTCACGATGTCCCACAGCGCGGCGAAGTCGCTGCGGCGCAGCTCGAGGCGGACCCCGACGTCGGCCAGCGCGGCCTGCACGTACTGGGCGACGAGCTCCTCGGTGCCTCCCTCGTTGCCGAGGTCGAGCGTCAGGGTCAGGTCCTCCACGCCCGCCTCCCGGAGCAGCGCGCGAGCGCGCTCGGGGTCGAACGGGTACGGGATGGGGTCCTGGAGCGCGTATCGGACGAGCGGCGCCAGCGGGCCACCGGGCGGCAGCGCCAAGTCGCCGAAGAGGGCGTCGACCAGCAGCGGTGCGTCGATGGCGTGCGCGAACGCGCGGCGCACGCGGAGATCGCCGAGGACCGGGTGCGCGGTGTTGAACTCGAGGTAGCTGGTGCGTTCGCTCGGGTAGCTCGACCGCACGACGTCCGGGCGATCGGCGAGGGCGGCGTACGCGTCGGGCGTCAGGTCGTGGATGAGGTCGAGGTCGCCCGCGCGGAACGCGATCGCCTGCGCGGCCGCGTCGGGGATGATGCGGAAGCGCACGCCCGCCAGCGCCGGGGCGCCGCCCCAATACGCCTCGTTCGCCACCAGCTCCACCTCGTCGCCCTCGCGCCAACGCACGAACCGGAACGGTCCCGTGCCGACCGGCGCCCGCGCCAGGTCCAGCCCCGCGTCCGGAGGCACGATCGCGAGCGCCGGGAAGGTGAGGTTCGCCAGCAGCGGCACGAACGGCGGGTCGGTCACCAGGTCGAGCGTGTGGGCGTCCACCAGGCGGTATTCGTCGATCGCGCCGAGGAGGAAGGCGCCGCGGGCGGCGAGCAAAGGGTTCGACAGGCGCTGCAGCGAGGCTGCTACGGCCGCCGCGTCGAGGACCTGACCGTCGTGGAAGCGAACGCCCTGGCGCAGCTCCAGGCGCAGCACCGTGGGTTCGGGCCGGCTCCACGCCTGGGCCAGCCCGGGTTCGATGACGCCCCCTTCGCCCAGGCGCACCAGGGTGTCGTAGATCTGGTTGGTGACCATGAACGAGTACCCCTCGATCGCGCGGTGGGGATCGAGCGACGTGGGGTTCAGCGGCAGCGCCGTGACCAACACCTGGGCGCTGACCGAGGTCAACGAACCGAGCACCGTCAGCGCGACGAGCGCACGGCAGAGGCGACGACCGATCGGCATCTGTTCACTCCGTTCCTACCCGGGTGACGATGTTCGAGAAGGCGAAGGTGCACGGAAGGTAGCAGATCCACGGCTGCGACGGTCTGCGTTCGCGCTCGAAGAGGGACAAAGGAGGGGCGACCGGGGTAGCGGGCGACCGCCCCTGCGGAGAGCGTGCCTCGGGAGGCGTGAGTCCAGCGTGAGGCCGGGTCCGCGCTTCAGGTGGGGCGATCGACGCGAAAGGTGTGCTGACCGCCGTTCGCGCCCGCGGGCACGAAGCCACAGCGCTCGAGCACGGCGATCGACGCCCCGTTGGTGGCGTCGGTGTGGGCGACCACCGCCTGCAGGCCGAGCACGTCGAAGCCGTACGCGACCGCGAGCGCGACGGCCTCGGTCATGAACCCGCGCTTGCGGTGGGCGGGTCGCAGCACGTACCCGACCTCGCCGACCCCGCCCGCGAAGCCGCGGTAGAAGCCGACCGTCCCGACCAGCATGCCGGTGCTGGCCTCCTCGATCGCCCAGTGCACCGTCTCGCCGCGCGCCTGGTCGCCGGCGATGCGTTCGATCTGGGCGCCTGCGTCGCTCTCGGTGCGCGCCGCGACGCCGTCGTAGACGGAGATCTCGAGGAGCGCGACGGCGTCCGCCGCGGTCACGGCACGAAGGCGCACGCGGGCACCGTCGACGGTGGGCGACGTGGCGGGGACGAGGGGGTGCGCGGAGGCGACGTGGGCCACGCAGCATGGTCGCACGGAAGGCGGCCGCCGTCCGATAGCGCCTGCCGTGGTCGGGTCGCGCGCCTCGCGACCGAACGTCAGCGAGCGCTGTCGTCCTCGTTCGCGGGCCAAGCGCGCACCACGCCCAGCGCCGCCTCGAAGTCGAACGCCTCGAGGGCTTGCGCCAACGCGGTCGTGCGCTCGGCGGACGCCAACCCAAGCGTCGCGCGGTGCTGGTCGAACAGCGTGTGCGCGCTCGCGTCGTCCTGCTCGAGGAGCGGCGCCAGGTCGGCCAGGACGTCGGCGACCGGTCGGACCGTGGCCCCGGGGCGCGGAGCCTCGGCCTCGGTGCGCTCGGCGAGCCAGGCTCGCAGGTCGTCGAGTCCGGTGGTGAGCGCCGTGAGCTCGTCGGACGACGGGGCGTCGTTCGCCTGGAGCCGGCGCTCGATCGCTTCGGCGGCGCGCCGGATCGCCTCGGCCCCGAGGGTCGCAGCCACGCCCTTCAGCGCGTGCATCGCCGCGCGCGCGCTCTGGTGCCGACCGGCGGCGAGGTCGCTGCGCAACGCCTTCGGGTCGCCGGCGTGGGCGGCCGCGAAGCGTCCGAGCAGCGCGACGTACCGGACGACGTCGCCACCGACGGCGGCGAGGCCGCGGTCGGGTTCGCCGCCCGCCCAACCAGAAAGGTCGGGCACCTCTGGCGGCTCTGGCGGTGTCGTGAACGACCTGGACGAATCCAAACGGGCGTCGGCAGCGCGCGATCGCCCGGGAAGCCAGCGCGCGAGCGTCACGTACAGCTGCTCGGGTTCGACCGGCTTGGGGACCACGCCGTCCATGCCGGCATCGAAGCACGCCTGCCGGTCGGCGGCGAACACGTTGGCCGTCATCGCGAGGATCGGCACGTCGGCGTACTCGCCCAGCTCACGGATCGCGCGCGTGGCCGCGAGGCCGTCGAGGATCGGCATCTGCACGTCCATCAAGATCAAGGCGTACCGGCCCGAGGTCGCCCGGGCGACCGCCTCGGCGCCGTTGGGTACGGCTTCGACGTCGAGCCCGGCGGCGATCAGGAGGTCGACCGCCACCTCCTGGTTGATCTCGTTGTCTTCGGCGAGCAACACCCGGGCCCCGGCATGGGCGCGCAGCGCCTGAATGGGGTCGCGAGGCCCGACGACGGCCGCGCGGCGCTCGCGCCCGGGAGCGAGGACGGCGGTGAACCACACCCGGGTGCCGCGGCCGGGCTCGCTCTCGACGCCGACCGTGCCCCCCATCAGCTCCGCGAGCCGCTCGGTGATGGCGAGCCCCAGGCCGGTGCCGCCGTACGTGCGCGCGGTCGACGCGTCGGCCTGCTCGAACGACTCGAACAGGTGGGGCAGGCGGTCGGCCGCGATCCCGATGCCCGTGTCCTCGACCTCGAAGCGCACGGTCATGCGCGTGCCCTCGGTCTCGAGGAGCTTGGCGCGCACGTGGACGCTGCCGTGCTCGGTGAACTTCACGGCGTTCCCGGCCAGGTTGAGCAGCGCCTGGCGCAGCCGGACGGGGTCGCCGCGCAACCACAGCGGCACCCCGTCCGCGTCGACGTCGAGCTCCAGCCCCTTGGCGTGCGCGCTTTGCGACACGAGCGAGGCGACGTGGTCGAGGACCGCCGAGAGGTTGAAGTCGGTCTCGTCCATCTTCAGCTTGCCGGCCTCGATCTTCGAGAGGTCCAGGACGTCGTTGATGATCGACAGCAGGTGGCGGGTGGCGCCCTCGACCTTGGTGAGGCGCTGGCGCTGCACGGGCGTGGGGTCGTCGCGGAGGAGGAGGTGGTTGAGCCCGACGATCGCGTTCATGGGGGTGCGGATCTCGTGGCTGATGTTGGCCAGGAACGCGGTCTTCGCCTCGTTGGCGGCGTCGGCGCGCTCGCGGGCCTCCGCGAGGTCGACGGTCCGCCGCGCGACCAGGTCTTCGAGGTGGTACCGGTACTCGTTGAGTTCCTGGCCCAACCGCTTCTTCTCGGTGATGTCCTCCTTGACCGCGAGGTACCGGCGCACGGTCCCGTCGGGGTCGGTGAGCGGCGAGATCGTCGCGAACTCGACGTACTCGCTGCCGTCCTTGCGGCGGTTCAGGAACTCGCCCTTCCAGGCGCGGCCGGCCGTGAGCGCGCGCCACAGGTCGGCGTACGTCTCGGGCGCGGTCTTGCCCGACTGCAGGACGCGCGGGTTCTTGCCGATCGCCTCCTCGCGCGTGAACCCGGTCGTGGCCAGGAAGGCGTCGTTGACGTACTCGATGCGCGCCTCGAGGTCGGTGATGATGATGCTCTCCGGGCTCTGCTCGACCGCCGCCGAGAGCATGCGCAGCTGGTCCTCGAGGTGCGCGCGCTCGGTGACGTCGCGCGAGACGCCGAACGTGCCCCGCACGCGGCCCTCACCGTCCAGCAGCGGTCCCCTGGTCGCCAGGAAGAGCCGCGACCCACGGGCCGTATCGAGGCGCTCTTCGAGGGTGGTCGTGGTTCGTTCCGCAGCGAGGCGACGCTCGTGGGCCATGATCCGTTCGGCCTGCGCGGGCGGGAAGAACGCCCGATCGTCGCGACCGAGGACCGCCGCCGGCTCGAGGCCGACGAGGGCGGCCGCCTCACGGTTCGTGAACAGGTACCGCCCCGCGAGGTCCTTGGCGAAGATCGCGTCCGGGGAGGCGTCGGCGATCGCCGCGAGCAGCGCCCGCGAGCGATCTCGCTCCTCGTCGGCGCGGCGGGTGGCGGCCGTCGACGCCCGTCGGCGCCGGTGTTCGAGCCACCCGAGTCCGCCCCAACCGAGGACGAACAGCAGGGCCGTGAAGAGCACGGCGATGGCGGCGACCGGCCACTGCGCCACGAGGAGCTCACGCGCCGGGGTGTACGCGACGACGGCCCACGCGACCACCTCCACGGGCGCGGCGGCACCGACGACGCGGGTGCCCTCGGGCCCCCGACCGGCGACCGGCGACGTGACGGCCCCCCCGGCCGCGAACGCGCGCGCGAGCAGGCTGTCGGCATCGGCCAGCGGGTCGACCACCAGCGCCGTGGCGTCCGCGGCAGCTTCGAACGGGTCCGCGTTCGCGGGCGGCAGCACCGCGAGGCCGGTCGCGCCGGGGTCCACGAGCACCAGGCGCACGCGGGGCGAAGTCGTGACCCAGATGGCGCGATCGCCGACCAGGAGCCGCGCTGCGTTCGCCTGACCGACCACCACCGGTGCCGGCGCGCCACCGGTGGTCGGCAGCGCCGTCGCGTACACCACGACGGCGCGCCCGGCCGCGTTCAGAGCCAACCCGAGGCCCATCGTCTCGCGCGCCACCGCGCCCTCGGGCCAGGCCGTGGCCACCAGCGTCGCCGCTTCGGGCACGACGCCGCCCTCGCTCGCCCACACGAGCGCCCCCGACGCGTCGAGCAGCGCCAGCGCATCGAACTCGGTGTCGGCGACCAGGGCTTCGAGATGCTCCAGGAGTACGTCGCGGGCGGTTGGGTCGTCGTGCTGCTGCCAGAACTCGTAGGCTCGGGCCAACGGATACGCGGTCCGCAACAGACGTGCAGAGCCGGCGAGTCGGTCGAGCGAGACCGCGACCTGGACGGCGTGGGCGTGGGCGAGCGCGGCGATCGTCTCGTGCTGCACGCGGCGCTGGACGTTCAGCATCCATCCCGTCGTCGGCACGACGATGAGGGCGACCACCACCACCAAACCGACGTAGGTACGCCACGATCGCTTCGGACGGGTCCCGACGCTGGGCGGGTCGCTCGGGACCTCGGTACTCATGGGGCCATCATGCGTCCTGACGAGCCTCGCTGCTGGTCCATGCGCACGCCGACGACGTCAGTCGACCCCTCGCGATGCGATCGCCACGAACGCCGCGTAGCCAGCGATGAAGGCGTCGGCCACGTCCGGGTCGAAGTGGCTGCCACGGCCCTGTTCGATGACGCGGCGCGCGTCCTCGAAGCTCATGGCGGCCTTGTAGACGCGCGGTGAGATCAGCGCGTCGAACACGTCCGCGAGCGCCATCAGCCGAGCCGCGACCGGGATCGCATCGCCGGCGAGCCCATCGGGGTACCCGCTGCCGTCCCACTTCTCGTGGTGCCACCGAGCGATCTGACCGGCGAGCTCGAGGAAGGCGACCGGCTGGCCGACGTCGGCCTCGGCCTTCGCGATCGCGTCGGCCCCGAGCGCCGCGTGCGTCTGCATGATGGCCCACTCGTCGGCATCGAGCTTCCCGGGCTTGAGCAGGATGCGGTCGGGGATCCCCACTTTGCCGATGTCGTGCAGCGGTGCGGAGCGCACGAGCAGGTCGAGCGAGCGCTCGTCGAGGTGCGGGGCGAAGCGCGGATGGGCGCGCAGCCGCCGGGCGAGCTCCGCGACGAACCCCTGCGTGCGCAGGATGTGCACGCCCGTATCGGTGTCGCGCATCTCGGCCAGGTGCGCCAGCGCGCGGATGCTGACCGTCTGGGTCACGTCGTTCTCCGCCACGCGCCTGCGCACCTCGGCTTCGAGGTACTGGTTCTGGTCGCGGAGCGCGTGGCGCGTCCGCTCGGCCATCAATTGCGTCCGCACGCGCGCGTGCACCACGGCGGGTCGGATGGGCTTGGTCACGTAGTCGCTCGCGCCGAGGGCCAACCCGCGCTCCTCGTCGTCGGCGTTGGCCATCGCCGTCACGAACAGCACCGGCAGGTCGGACGTGGCCGGATCGGATCTGAGGCGGTCGAGCACCTCGTACCCGTCCATGCCCGGCATCATCACGTCGAGGAGGACCAGATCGGGACGCGGCTCGCTCACGGCGATGCGCAAGGCCGCCTCGCCCGAGCGCGCCGCTCGGACGCGGTAGGTCGGCTGCAACAGCTGCGCCAGGACCGAGAGGTTGGTCGGCTCGTCGTCGACGATCAGGATGGTCTCTTTGGCCACGTGGGATCCCAGAACCCGAAGCTAGCACGCGTCGCAACCGCACCTGGGCGCCCGGAGGGTGGGGGAGACGGCCTGGACTGGCCTCACGTGAACACGAACCGCGCCAGCAACCCCCCCAGCAGCGCGTACCCGAGCGCGACCCCGAGCGTCCGCCGCAGTACGGCCCCCTCTTGCCCCGAGAGTTGGACGGTCGCGGCGGCCGCGACGATGTTGTGCGGGCAGACGATGTTGCCGACGGCGGCGCCGAACCCTTGGGCGCCAAGGAGCGGAAGCGGGTCGAGGCCGAGGGTGCGCGCGGTGGCCAACTGGAAGTCGCTGAACAGCACGTTCGAGGCGGTGGCCGAGCCGGTGACGAAGGTGCCGAGCATCCCCACGAACGGAGCGAACAGCGGCCAGGCAGCGCCCGCCGTGGTGGCGGCCAGGAGCGCCAACTCCTCGATCATCCCGGCGTGCACCATCAGGCGCGACAGCCCGAGCATCGCGACCAGGGCCACGGCCACCGGCAGCAGCTGCGCTCCGGCGCGCGACAGCGCGCCGCCGACGTCGCGCCGGCGCGGCCCCTGGATGAGCGCGCCGGCGACGAAACCGAGCGCGAGCATGGTGCCCGGGTGGTAGAGCGGCGCGAACTCGCCCGTGAACGGCCCCCAGCGCCAGGCCCAGGCGAGGCCGGAGAGCGCCTCGCGTGCGCCGGGCAGGAGCCGCGTCGCGAGCACGAGCGCGATCAGCGCCAGGTACGGGGCGGCCGCGCGGAGGAGGCCGCGTGGGCCGATCGCGGTGGGGCTGTCGGCAGCAGCCGCCGCCGAGCCCATCGGCACGCCGCGTTCGGCGCCGTGCGTCCGTCCACGCATCCACGCCAGCGCCGCGACGAAGGCGAGCCCGCCGACCAGCGACCCGACCAGCGTGGGCAGCTCGGGGCCGACGAAGGTCGCGACCAGCGTCGACGGGACGAGGAACGCCGCGGCGGCGAAGAGCGTCCAGCCCCAGATGCCGCGGCCCCGGACGTCGGGGAAGGCGCGGACGACCATGAGCATCGCCGCGAGGGGGATGAGCGCGCCCACGATCGCGTGGTACGCGGCCGTCGCGGCGCTCAACTCGAGCCCGGTGTAGGGCGTCACCGCCATCTGCGGCAGGATGGGCGTGCCGACCGCCCCGAACGACACCCCGACGGTGTGGCCCACCAGCGCGATCGACACGGCCTCGACGCGCTTGAAGCCGGCGCTCACCAGGAACGGCGCCGCGAGCGCCACCGAGGTGCCGAAGCCGGCCGCGCCCTCGACGAACAGCACGAAGAACCACGCGACCAGGAGCGCCACGATCCGCGGGTCGCCCGACAGCCGGCCCATCGCCAGCCGGAGCACGTCGACCGAGCCGGTGCGCAGCTGCAGCTCGTGGATGGCGAGCGCGGGGAAGACGATCCAGAGGATCGTCGCGGCCAGGAACAGCGCCTCGAGCAGGGCGCCCCCGGCCGCCGCCGTGGGCCCCAGGGTCGGGAGCACGCGGGTGCCGAGGCCGAAGGCGAGCCACGCCGAGGCGAGCGCTACGGCGAGGCCGACCAGACCGGCGCGCGCCGCCGACCAGCGCGCGCCCAGCATCAGCCCCACGACGACGAGCAGCGGCGCGGCGGCCCCGAGCGCCTGGATGGCGGTGGCCACGGCTCAGGCCAGCTTGTCGGCCGTGACCCGGTGGAGCGTCCCGGTGCCATCCTCGAAGGCGGTGGCGTTCGCGAGCGTGGTCTCGGCGATGGCGGTGACCGCCTCGGCGGTGAAGAAGGCCTGATGGCCGGTGACCAGGACGTTGGGGAAGGTGAGCAGGCGGCTGAAGACGTCGTCCTGGATCACCCGGTCGGAGAGGTCCTGGAAGAAGAGGTTCTCCTCCTCCTCGTACACGTCGAGCCCCAGGTGGCCGATCCGCCCGCTCTTGAGCCCTTCGATGACCGCGAGGGTGTCGACGAGCGCGCCGCGGCTGGTGTTGATGAGCATCGTGCCGGGCTTCATCCGCGCGACCGCTTCGTCGTCGATCAGGTGGTGGGTCTCGGGGGTGAGCGGGCAGTGGAGCGAGACGATGTCGCTCTCGTTGAACAGGGTCGCGAGCGGTACGTACGAGCCGATCGCCTCGACCTCGGGGTGTGGGAAGGGGTCGTAGGCGAGCACCCGGCACCCGAACCCGCGCATGATGCCGGCGAAGAGGCGTCCGATCTTGCCGGTGCCGACGACCCCGACGGTCTTGCCGTTCAGATCGAAGCCGAGCAGCCCTTCGAGCGAGAAGTTGGCCTCGCGCACGCGGTTGTGGGCGCGCGCCAGCTTGCGGTTCAGCGACAGGATCATCGCGACCGCGTGCTCGGCGACCGCGTGCGGCGAGTACGCCGGCACGCGCGCGACGGTCAACCCCAGCTCGTCGGCGGCCTCCAGGTCGACGTGGTTGAAGCCCGCCGACCGCAGCGCGATCAGTCGGGTGCCGCCCTCGAACAGCTTGGTGAGGACCGGGGCGTTCAAGCGGTCGTTCACGAAGGCGCACACCGCGGGGAACCCGATGGCCAGGCTCACCGTGCTCTCGAGCAGGCGCGGCTCGAAGTAGGTGATCTCGTGGCCGAGGTCGCGGTTCGCGCGGTCGAAGTAGGTGGCGTCGTAGGACTTGGTGCTGAACATCGCGATCTTCATGGAGGGGCCTCTCGGGTCCAGGGTCGGCGAAGGACGCGGCGCTGAGCGCGTCGATCGCGCCGGCGGACGGTTCCGGCGGCGCACCCGGACATCATCCCCGCGGCGCGGCGCGGGGGTCAAGGACGCCGCGCACGGTCGGTCCGGACCGCGCACCCTTGACGGCGACTGAACGGACGTTTAGCATGATGAACATGCGTTCAGCCGCGCCCGTCCCGCCCGACGACCGCACCGCCGTCGCCCGCATCCGCGACGCGGCGCTCGCATGCTTCGGGGAGGCCGGGGTGGCGGCCACGACGGTCCGCCAGGTGGCCGAACGAGCCGGCGTGTCGCCGGCGCTGGTCATCCACCACTTCGGTTCCAAGGCGGCTCTGAGGAAGGCCTGCGACGCCTACGTGGCGGCCTTCGTGCGGGAGCGCAAGACCGCCGCCATGCGCGCCGGTCCGGGCCTCGACCCGCTCGCCCTGCTCCGGCCGGAGGACGACCGCGTGCCGCTGCTCCCGTACCTCGCGCGCGTGCTCGCCGAGGGCTCGCCGGAGGTCGACGCGTTGGTCGACGAGCTCGTCGCGGACGCCGAGGGCTACCTGGCGGAGGGGGTCGCCAGCGGCACCGTCCGGGCGCTCGATCACCCGGAGGGCGTGGCGGCCGTGTTGACGCTCTGGTCGCTCGGCGCGCTGACGCTGCACCGGCACGTACGGCGGCTCGTGGGCGTCGACCTGACCGCGCCGGCGGCGCAACTGCTGACCACGTCCGGGTACGTCGGCCCCGCGATGGAGATCCTCAGCCGCGGTCTGGTCGACCCGGCGATCTACGAACGACTGGCGCGCGGTGCCGCCGACGCGGTGCCCGACGCCCCCGAGCCCGCCCCCGACCCCGAGGTCGACGAGGAGGAACGATGAACGCCGCGATCCACGTTCAGGAACTGGTCAAGAGCTACGGCCGCACCCGTGCGCTCGACGGGCTCGACCTGGAGGTCCGCACCGGCGAGGTGTTCGGGTTCATCGGTCCGAACGGCGCCGGCAAGTCGACCACCATCCGCGTGCTGATGGACCTGCTGCGTCCCGACGCCGGCACCGCCCAGGTGTTCGGGAAGGCGCCGGCCGAAGGCGGTCCCGCGCTGCGCGCCCGCATCGGCTACCTCCCCGGCGAGCTCGCCATGAAGGGGCCGGTGCGCGCCGGCGACCACCTGCAGCATCTGGCCGCCCTCCGCGGTGGCCGCGGACGCGACCGCATCGATGCCCTCGCCGAGCGCTTCCGGTTGGACCTCACCCGACCGCTCCGCACCCTCTCGAAGGGGAACAAGCAGAAGGTCGGCGTGATCCAGGCGTTCATGCACGAACCGGAGCTGCTGGTGCTCGACGAGCCGACGAGCGGCCTCGACCCGCTCCTGCAGCACGAGTTCCTCGATCTCGTGCGCGAGCGGGCCGCGGCCGGCGCGACGGTGTTCATGTCGTCGCACGTGCTGCGCGAGGTCGAGAGCGTCGCGGACCGGGTGGCGATCATCCGCGCCGGCCGCATCGTCGACGTCGATTCGGTGCGCGGGCTGCGCGAGCGGGCCGGTCAGCGGGTGGCGCTCACCTTCGCCGCGCCCCCGGAGCTCGCGGCCTTCGCGGGGGTCGCCGAGCTGCACGATGCGCGCCTCGACGGCGCGACCCTCTCGGGGCTGCTGCGGGGGGCGCCCGACGCGCTCCTCAAGGCGGCCGCGCGCCACGAGGTCGTCGCCTGGTCGGCGCGCGACCGCGACCTGGAAGACCTGTTCTTGGACGTCTACCGACTCGGCGCCGCCGGCGCCGAAACGAACGGAGGGCGCGATGCGCGCTGACCCCTTCCCGACCCTGGTGCGCGTGCTGCGCGACCACCGCCGCGCGTTCTTCGTCTGGGCCGCGGCCCTGACCGCGATCGCCGGGTTCTACATGTCGTTCTGGCCGATGATGGGCGACGAGATGCTCGTGGCGATCGAGGGGATGCCCGAGGGCCTGATGACGGCGATGGGGTACGACCGGATCGGCACCGCGGCGGGCTACCTCGAGGCGGTCATCTATGGGCTGCTCGGTCCCATCCTGCTGCTCGTGTACGGGATCGGTCTCGGCGTCCGGCTGATCGCCGGGCAGGAGGAGGACGGCAC
>JAABRX010000122.1 GCA_011390675.1 Trueperaceae bacterium
CGTGGTCATCGAGGGCGGCAACCACGCAGGCTTCGGCCATTACGGTCCTCAGGCCGGAGACGGCACGGCGACGATCGACCGCGAGGAGCAGCAGCGGCAGACGGCGGCCACGTTGCTCGCGTTCGTGCGCTCGTTGGATTGAGCCCAGGGCGGTCGATCCCCGTGCGCATCCTTTGTCTTGGAAAGCAATGCTAAGGTGGCGGTAGCGGTGAAGATCACGTGAGCGACCACCCGAAGGGAGCAACAGATGAGCGACAAGGAACTCGAGAAGCAGAAGATGCAGGCCCAGATCGACGAATGGCGTGCCGAGGCCGACAAGCTCGAGGCGCAGGCCCGGGGCGCCTCCGCGGACGCCCAGATCGAGCTGAACGAGCAGATCGAGGCGCTCCAGAGCAAGATCGACGACGGGAAATCGAAGCTGGGGGCCCTCGTGGAGAAGGCCAAGGAGAGCTTCGGACGCTGAGGAAGCGATCTCGGTTGCGCCGCACCGCGCGACCGAGCGTCACAGCATGACCAGCACCGCCGCCACGTAGAGGACGAGGATCAGCACGCTCTCGAAGCCGATCGTGGCGACCCCGACTCGCTCGCGCCGCAAGAGGCCGAGCAGGAGGACCCCAGTCATCAGGATGGTGACGGCGACGACGAACAGGTCCTGCTGATTGAAGGCGTGGAAGAGCGAACCGTCTCGGTAGACGACGTCCGAGGCGGCGAGGAAGAGCGTGTCGAAGGCGTTGCCGCCGATGATCCCGCCGACCGCGAGGGTGAGCGCCTTGCGCCGCACCGCGGTGATGGTGGTGACGAGCTCGGGCAGCGACGTCACGGTGGCGACCAGGAGCCCGCCGACGGCGGTGTCGTCGAGGCCGGAGCGGTCCGCCACCGCGATGCCGAACTGCGTGACCAGGTACCCCGCCGCGCCGAGCGCGGCCACCGCGAGACCGAAGGTCCCGTAGACCCACGCGCTCGAACGCTTGCGACCTCCATGGTCCCTGGAGGGCTCGTCGGGCACCGTCAGGGACGTCTTTCTCGGGAACCACATCGGTTCGCTGCGCGATCGCTCGACCATCCGCAAGCCGGTGACGTAGGCGAGCACGAGCACGACCGACGCCGGGTGCACCCCCCAGATCGTGAGGTCCGGGCCGAACGAGGTCACCAGCAACAGCGACAACAGGGTGACGAGGAGCGCGGACAGGCTCAAGTTGGTCGTGGAGGCCGCGGCGTGCTCGAGGTTCGCACGGCGGTACGTGATGTCTGCGATGGCCAGGAACGCGGTCTGGACGGCGATCCCCCCGATGGCGTTGGAGATCGCCAGCGAGGGGTGCCCCTGCCAGGCGGCCGTGACCGAGGCGACGAGGCCGGCGAGCGAGGTGGCGCCGCCCAGGATGAGCGCGCCGACGATGGCTTCGCCGAGGCCGGTGCGGTCGGCGATCTCGTCGGCGCGGGTGACCACGGTCACCCCGGCGATGGAGATCAGCAGCGCCGCGCCCGCGAACGCGGCGAGGAGGGCCGGCAGGCCCCAAAGGGACAGATCGAAGGGCATGCGTCAGGTTAGCGGTGTCGGCGCGCGGGGTGGCCGTACGTGACGCAGCGGCCATGGAGGCCTCCCTTCTCGGTGCTTGACATCCGTGCACTTCTGGGGTTCACTAGTCCTGTAATGAACCATATGACAAGGCCCGATCACCCGAAGGCACGCCGTGTTCCACGGTCGTGACCCGATCTACATCCAGATCGCGGACCGCATCCGCACCGACGTCGCCGCGGGGACGCTCGGGGAGGGGGAGCAGGTGATGTCGACCAACCAGTACGCCACCACGTACCGCATCAACCCGGCGACCGCCGCCAAGGCGTTCGCCGACCTCGTCGCCGACGGCGTGCTCGTCAAGCGGCGCGGCATCGGCATGTTCGTCGCCGACGGAGCCCGCGACCGTCTGCTTGCCGCGCGACGCGCCCGCTTCTTCGACGAAGTGCTCGCGCCCGCGCTCGACGAGGCCCGACGCATCGGCATCGAGCGCGAGGAACTCCTCGATCTCGTACGCACCGCGATGGCGCGTGCCGAGGTGGACGCATGACCGGCTTCGGGGTCGACCTCCACGACGTGCGCGTGCGCTTCGGCGCCACCGTCGCGCTCGACGGCGTGACCGCCTCCATCCGTCCCGGCACCATCTGCGGGCTGCTCGGGCGCAACGGCTCGGGCAAGACCACCCTGCTCTCGACGATCGCGGCGTTCCGCCGGCCGAGCGGCGGCTCGGTGCGCGTCGACGGCGCGGTGCCCTGGGAGCACCCGCGGGTGCTGGACGGGATCGCCCTCGTGCGCGAGGGGGGCGACGTCCCCGACGTGCGGGTCGGCGAGGTGTTGCGCTACGGCGCCGCGATGCGCTCGAGCTGGAGCGCCGAGGTCGCCGAGCGGCTGCTCGAGCGCTTCGACCTGAGCCCGAGCAAGCGGGTCGAGCACCTGTCGCGGGGGCAGCGCGGCGCGCTGGCGGCCGTCGTCGGCATCGCCTCCCGCGCCCCGTTGACGCTGCTCGACGAGGTGACGCTGGGCATGGACGCCCCCGCCCGCTACGCCTGCTACGACGAGCTGCTGGCCGACTACATCGCCCACCCGCGCACGGTCGTCCTCGCGAGCCACCTGATCGAGGAGGTCGACCGCCTCCTCGAGCACGTCATCGTGCTGGACCGCGGCCGCGTGCTCGTGGCCGACGAAGCCGACGCGCTGCGGGCCCGTGGCGTGCGCGTGAGCGGGGCGGCGGAGCGCGTCGACGCCTTCGTCGGCGAAGCCCAGGTGCTCCGCCGCGAGACGCTCGGCCGCAGCGCGGTAGTCACCCTCTACGGCGACCTGGGCGCCGACGCCCGTGCCCGCGCCGCCGACAAGGAGCTCGAGATGCACCCTCTCCCGCTGCAGGACCTGTTCGTCCACCTCACCGACCGGCCGACCTCAGGCGACCGGGCCGGGGGCGCGCGATGAGCGCCACGAGCCTCGCCCACGGGCGCCCGTTGCCGTCGGCGACCTGGCGCACGACCGGGTGGCTCTTCGGCCGGACGCTGCGGATCCTCGCGGTGGTCGTGCCGTTGCTTCTCCTGCTGGCGACGGGCCTCGCGCCGGCCGTGGTGGCCTACTTCCGCGTCGAGGCCCCAGGGAGCTTCTGGTCGTTCGCGGTGGCTCAGGCCCCCGGCGTCTTCATCCTGGTGATCGCCGCGATGACCGTGGCGCACCTCGCCACCCACCTCGCGTTCGGGATGACGCGCCGGAGCTTCGCCGCGGCCGTCGTCCTCACGGTCCTCGCGGTGGCGGCGGTGTTCGCGCTCATCGTTCCGGTGGGGTACGCGCTCGAGGGGGCGCACTTCGGCGCCTACGGCTGGGCGCACGCGGCGCCGGCCGATCTCGCGTTGGCGGTCCTGACGTCGTTCCTCCGGACCGCCGTCTGGGGCCTCGCGGGCGCTCTGAGCGCCGTCATCTGGTACCGCTTCGGTGGCTTCGTCGGCGTCGTCGCGCTGCCGCTCACGGCGGTCTACCCGATCGTGTCGACGTCCATGCGGATCGAGCGCGCCACCCCGTTCGGCTTCGGCGACGTCGCCGTGATGATCGGTGTCGTGGCCCTCCTCACCGCCGCGTACGCGGCGGTCGTCCTGGGTGTGGCCGTGAAGGGTAAGGCTGCGTGACCCGAGGGGCGGGCGCCCGCGCGCGGCGCCTCTGGGTACCGGTGGCGAGCGTGATGCTCGCAGGAAGCCTGGTCGTGGCGCTGGTCGCCTGAGCGACCGGGTCGACGCTCGTCGGCCTCAAGGCATGGCGAACTGAACCGATCCTTCGTAGTCGACCATCCACCGCACGCCGAACCGGTCGACGCACGCGCCGAAGAGCTCGGACCACGCGACCTTCTCGAGCGGCATCGATACGGTGCCGCCCTCCGAAAGCGCCTCGAACAGTCGACGCGCCTCGTCGGCGTCTTCCGCGGTCAGGTGGATCTCGACGTTGGTGCCGACGCGGTGGTCCTGCTGCGAAGCGGTCGCGACGTCGGAGCCCATGAGCATGGTGCCTTCGGCGATCGGTAGCGAGACGTGCGCGACCAAGTCGGCGTCGGGGCCGTCCATGCCCATGTCGCGGTAGCGAAGGAAGCTGGGCGCGCCGCCGCCGAACACGCTGCGGTAGAACGCGAACGCTTCTTCGGTGGTGCCAGGGAAGTTCAGGTACGGGCTGGCTCGTTTCATCGTCGCCTCCTCGAGCGTCTCCGAACTGCCTAGAGCGTAGACCGCCGGGCGGACCGTGGGTCCACACGGGTCCGGGTCGAGGACGCTCGTGCGCTTCGCGTTCGAGGGCGAGTTCTTCACCATCTTCTCGCTGCTCTTCGGCATCGGGGTGGCGCTGCAACTGAGCCGCGGCCACCGCCCGCGCATCGTCGTGCGCCGTCTGCTGCTCCTCGCGCTCTTCGGCGCCGTCCACATCTCGATCTTCTGGTGGGGCGGCATCCTCGCGGCGGTCGTGGCGGGCGGGTACCTACGGACGGCGGCCGAGTCGAGGAACGCCGCGTTGGGGTTCCCACCCAGGACGGGCGCGCTCGCCCTACGATGGAAGGGAGTTCCGGCTCCGGCCGAAGGCTCCTCGTCGGGAGGAGGCCCGTGTGGGGCGGGTCCACGCGGCACCCATCAGGAGGTTGGTGATGCGAGCGAACACGGAGTCCACGATGGCGGTGATCGCAGCCTTCCTGGTTCTGTTCACGGCGATGCTCGATCCGCGCGTGTCGAGTGCCCTGGCGGTGATCGCGCTTCTCGTCTTCGCCGTGATGAGCGCCCGGATCATCCGGCGCTGAACCCCCGGTGCGCCCTGACCCGGACGCTCGGGCCGCGTCCCGTACCCTGGCCTGGACGGCAGCGACCGTGAGATCGCGACGAGGAGGAGAGCACATGGCATCCATGATGAAGGTCATCGAGGTCCTGGCGCAGTCCGAGACCAGTTGGGACGACGCCGCCAAGGTGGCGCTCCAAGAGGCGTCCAAGACGGTCCGGAACATCAAGAGCATCTACGTCAAGGACATGCAGGCCGTCGTCGAGAACGATCGGATCGTGCACTACCGCATCACCGCGAAGATCTCGTTCTTGCTCGACGACCACGCCTGACCACGATCGAACCCGGCACGGCGTCCGCACCGCACCACCGCCTCCGAGCGGTGGCCGCGTGCGGGCGCCTGTTGGACGGGAGGACCGCATGCACCCAGCACCGACGCGCATCCTGAGCCTCGTGCTCGTCCTCACCCTCGCCGCGAGCGCGCTGGCCCAGGCGGCGGCCATCGCCGGCACGTGGGAAGGGCAGATCGACACGCCCCCGCCGCTCGAGGTGGTGGTGCGTCTCGACCTCACCGAGGGCGGCGCGTCGGGCACGATCGACATCCCCGCCCAAGCGGCTTTCGGGCTCCCGCTCGAAGCGATCGAGGTCGACGGCGACGCCGTGCGCTTCGTGATCGCGGGCCTCGCCGGCGCGCCGACGTTCGACGGCACGCTCGACGCCGGGCGCCTCGCCGGCACCTTCAGCCAGGGCGGGGCGAGCTTCTCGTTCGAGCTCGAGCGGGTCGACGACGACGCAGCGGCGAGCGACGAGGCGGCGGACGCCGCGGCGTCCGAGCCGGCCGAGCCAGCCGTGCCCGGTCCGGGCCCCGCCCCGGTCGACCCGGCCGGAGCGCCGGGCGACGCGGCCGATGCCTACGAGGACCCGGCCGGCGTCTTCACCGTCCCGGTCCCGACAGGCTGGACGGCCGAAGCGCGCGAAGGGTTCGTCGCGCTGGTCTCGCCCGAGGGCGGCATCCGGCTCTCGGTCCTCACCCTCGACGACACCGACCTCGAGGCCGCGATCGAGCGGGCGTGGGCGACCGTCGACCCCGAGTTCGCCGTGCCGGTCGACGCCGTCCTCGAGCCTCCGTCGGAACCGGGCGTCGAGCGGACCGTGGTGGTCAACTACGACAACCCGACGGGTCAGGTGTTCCAGGCGATCGCGCAGTTGCACGAGGGCGTGGCGCACGTGTTCTTGGTGGACGCGGATCTCGAGCCCGTGCAGCGCCGCGGCACCCAGATCAACCTCATCTTCAGCGGTTACCGGATCCTCGCGCTCGAGGAGGCGGATCTGACCGGCGTCGAACCACGGTCCGTGGGCGAGGTCGTCGACGCGTTCGAGGCGTTCGTCGAGCAGGCGCGGCAGGCGTTCGGCATCCCCGGCGCGGCGATCGCCATCGTGCAGGACGATGCCGTCGCGTACGCCTCCGGGTTCGGCGCGCGCCGCGAGGGCGGCGCGGCGATGACCGCCGACACCCACATGATGATCGGCTCGACCGGCAAGACGTTCACCACCATGCTCATGGCGGCCATGGTCGACGAGGGGCTGTTCGACTGGGAGACCCCGGTCGTCGACGTGCTGCCGGAGTTCGCGGTCGCGGACCCCGAGCTGACCGAGTCGATGGTGATGTGGCACCTGGTGTGCGCGTGTTCGGGCGTGCCTCGGCGCGATCTGGAGCTCTTGTTCAACGCCGACGACCTGACCGCCGAGGACGTGGTCGAGTCGCTCGCGACCTTCGAGTTCTTCACCGATTTCGGCGAGGTGTTCCAGTACAGCAACCAACTCGTCGGCACGGGTGGCTTCGCCGCGGCGGCCGCGGACGGCGCCGCGTGGGGCGCTCTGGCGCAGGGCTACGCGAGCTCGCTCGAGCGCCGCGTGTTGGGGCCGATCGGCATGCCCCACACCACGCTGTCGTTCGAGGCCGTGACGGCGCGCGGCGCGCACGCGGTCCCGCACCAGCTCGACCTCGACACGGGCGACTACGTCGAGGTGCCCCTGGACGTCGAGCGGCTGCTCGTGCCGATCGCGCCCGCCGGCGCGCACTGGTCGACGGCCGAGGACATGGCGCGCTACCTGATCACGCAGTCGAACGTCGGCGTGGCGCCTGACGGCACACGCGTGGTGTCGGAGGCCAACCTGCGCACCACCTGGGAACCGACCGTCCCCATCACCGCCACGGCGAGCTACGGCCTCGGCTGGATCGTCGGCGAGTACCGCGGCCTGCAGGTGCTCAGCCACGGCGGCAACACGCTCGGCTTCACCTCGGAGTTCGCGTTCCTGCCCGAGGTGGGCGTCGGCGTGGTGATCCTGACCAACGGGCAGGGGACCAACGTGTTCAACGAAGCCGTGCGCGAGCGGCTCTTCGAGCTGCTGTTCGATCAGCCGTCCCAGGCGGAAGCCTACGTGGCGTTCGGGCTGGAGCAGACCGAGCAGGCGCTGGCCGACCTCCGGGAGCCGCTGCGCGCGCAGGTCGACGAAGAGGCCGTGGCGCCGTACCTGGGCACCTTCGCGTCGCCCGTGCTCGGCCCGATCACGCTCACCCTCGAGGACGGGGTGCTGACGATGGACGCGGGCGAGTTCCGCACCGAGATGCGCCCGTCGGTCGACGACGAGGGCGAGGTCGAGCACTACGTCATGATGCGGGGTCCGGTGGCCGGCGCGCCGTTCGAGTTCACCGAGGAGGATGGGGAACCCGTCATCACGCTCGGTGAGGGCGCGGTGCTCTACACGTTCGTGCAGGTGGAGTAACCGAGCGGTTCGATGGGCCGCGTCGTTCTTCGTCGAAGCCGGCGCGCGACGCGGCGCTCGGTACGCTCGACGCGTGCGCCCGTACCGCGGCGCCGACACCGTGCTGCTGGACGGAGCGTCCGTCGGTGCGCGTGTGAAACTCGGCCTGGCTGCGTCCGAACGGTCATGACGCCGTGCGCGCCCATGGTCTCGGAGGTGACTTCGTGAACGAACCCGACGGCCGGTTCTGGGCGCTCTTCTTCGCCGTCTTCGATTCCCTGCCGCGGCAGGGTCCCGGCAACCGCGCCAGCGCCGCCCGTGCGCTGGCGCTCTGCCGCGATCTGCCGGGGTCGCCCGCGATCGTCGACCTCGGGTGCGGCGTCGGCGGTCCGACGCTCCAGCTCGCGGAGCTCGTCCCCGATGGGTCCATCGTGGCCCTCGACCGCCACGCGCCGAGCATCGAGCGGCTGCGGTCGGCGATCGCGGCGCGCGGCCTCGACCACCGCGTCCGCGCCGTCGTGGGCGACATGGCACGTCCGGAGGTGCCGTCCGGGAGCGTGGACCTCGTCTGGTCGGAAGGGGCGCTCTACAACCTCGGCCTTCGGGAGGCGCTGCGCGTCTGCCGCGACCTGCTGCGCCTCGGCGGGTACCTCGCCTTCACCGAGGCGGTCTGGCGCAAGGCGGACCCGCCGCCGGAGGTCCGAGCGATCTTCGACGAAGACTGCCCGGACATGGGGTGGGCGGCGGACGTCGTGCCGCTCCTCCGGGACGGCGGGTTCGAGCTGGTGGGGCACTTCACGCTCCCCGACGAGGCGTGGTGGGGCGACTTCTACACGCCCATGGAGGCGCGCATCGCCGAGCTGCGGGGGGACCACGCGGGCGACCACGAAGCGCTCGCCATCCTCGACGAGCTGGCCGCGGAACCCGAGGCGCACCGCCGCCACGCGGCGTACTACGGGTACGAGTTCTTCGTGGCGCGCCGCAACTAGAGCACCAACCCTCCATCCACCCCGAGCACCTGCGCCGTGACGTAGCTCGACGCGTCGCTCGCCAACCACAGCGCCGCGTTCGCGATGTCCTGCGCCTCGCCCATGCGGCCGAGGAGCGTCTTGGCGGTCATCGACTCGAGGATCTTCTCGGGGACCTTCTCGGTCATCGGCGTGCGGATGAAGCCGGGGGCGATCGCGTTCACGCGCACCTTCGCGCCCTTGCGGGCGAACTCCTTGGCCCAGGTCTTGGTCAGCGAGACCACGCCCCCTTTGGACGCGGCGTAGTTCGACTGGCCGACGTTCCCGGTGAGCCCGACGATGCTCGTCATGTTGACGATCGAGCCTTCGCCCTGCTCCATCATGATCGGCCCCACCGCGCGCGTCATCTTGAAGACGCCGGTGAGGTTCACGGCGATCACGGCGTCCCAGTCGGCGTCGGTCATCTTCTGCACGAGGGCGTCGCGCGTGATGCCGGCGTTGTTGACGAGCACGTCGATGCGCTCCTCGACGGTGCGGATCAGCTCGATCGCGGCCTGCACCGCGGCGCCGTCGGTCACGTCGAGGACGACGGGCTTCACCGAGGCGTGCGCCTCGGTGACCTCCTCGAAGCCGTCGAACGCCATGTCGATCGCGTAGACGGCGCGGGCGCCGGCCACGGCGTAGCTCTCGACGATCGCGCGGCCGATGCCACGGGCGCCGCCCGTCACCACGCACACTTTTCCAGTCAGGTTCATCGGTTCCTCCAGTCGTGCGTCGTAGGGCGAGGCGCGCGCCTCACAGGGAGAGGTACGCCTCTTTGACCCGTGGGTGCGCGAGCAGCTCGGGGCCGCTGCCCCGGAGCACGACCTCGCCGGTCTCGAGCACGACCGCGTGGTCCGCGAGCTGCAGCGAGCGCTGCACGTTCTGCTCGACCAGGACGACCGTGGTGCCCTCGGCGTTGATCTGGGCGAGCGCGGTGAAGACCGAGCTCGAGAGCGCGGGCGAGAGGCCCAACGACGGTTCGTCCACCAGCAGCAGCTTCGGTTGCGACATCAGCGCGCGGCCGATGGCGACCATCTGGCGCTCGCCCCCCGAGAGGGTGCCCGCGAGCTGCCCCGCGCGCTCGCGCAACCGGGGGAAGAGCTCGTACACGAAGCTGCGGTTGCGCTCGGCGTTCGCCTTGGCGGCCGGGAGGTAGTCGGCGCCCGAATCGAGGTTCTCGCGCACGGTCATCAGCGGGAACAGCTGCCGGCCCTCGGGAACGTGCCCGACACCGCCCCGCACCACGGTGGCCGCGCTGCGCCCCTTGAGCGGCACGCCGAGCGCGCGGGCCGAGCCGCCCCGGATGGGGATGAGCCCGGTCAGCGCGCGCAGCAGGGTCGTCTTGCCCGCGCCGTTGGCGCCGATGATGGCGACGAACTCGCCCGGGGCGACGTCGAGGTCGATCCCCCACAGCACCTGGATCTTGCCGTAGCCGGCCTCGAGGCCGCGAACCTCGAGCGCGGCGGCGCGGTCGCCCGCGATGCGGTCGCGCGTCATGCGGTCGCCTCCTCTTGGTCGGACCCGAGGTACGCCTCGATCACGCGCGCGTCCTGGGTCACCTCGGCGTAGCTGCCGCTGGTGAGCACCTTGCCGTAGTTCATCACCAGCACGCGGTCGGCCAGGTCGCGCACGACCGGCATCACGTGCTCGATGAAGACGATCGTCAGACCGGTTTCGCGCAGGCGCTTGATCAGGGCCACGGTCGCGCGCGCCTCGGCGGGCCGCAAGCCGGCCATCACCTCGTCGAGCAGGAGGACCGTCGGCCGGGTCGCGAGCGCGCGCGCGATCTCGAGCCGCTTCTCCTCCATCAGCGTCAGGTCCTCGGCGTCGTCGTCGGCGCGGAGGCCGAGGCCGACGTGCGCCAACGCCTCGTCGGCGCGGCGCTCGGCCTCGCCGCGGCCGATGCCGGGCTTGCCGAACATGGCGCCGACCAGGACGTTCTCGCGGACCGTCATCTCGGGGAACGGTTGCACCACCTGGAAGGCGCGGCCCAGCCCCAAGTGGCAGCGCTCGGCGGTGCTGAGGCCGGTCAGGTCGCGACCGTCGAGCACGACGCTGCCTGCGGTCGGCGCGAGCAGGCCGGAGATCAGGTTCAGGAGCGTCGTCTTGCCGGCCCCGTTGGGGCCGATGATGGCGAAGATCTCGCCGCGTTCGACGTCGAAGGAGACGTCGTCGACGGCGGCGAGGCCGCCGAAGCGCTTGGCCAGCGAGGACGTGCGCAGCAGCACGCTCATGCGTCGCCTCCGGGCTCGGTGGTGGGCTCGTCGGGCGCGGCGGCCGCGTCCTTCGTGGGCGCGGGGGACCGCGCCGCGCGCGACGGACCCGACCCGCGCTTGCGCCACGCGTTCCCGATCGTTCCGACCACCCCGCGCGGCATGAAGAGGATCGTCAACACCAACACCACCCCGTACCCGATGAGGTAGCCGTCGTTGAAGGTGCGCTTGAGCAGCTCCTGCACCGACGACAGGCCGAGCGCACCGACGATCGGGCCCAGCGTCGTGTACAGGCCACCGAAGATCGGCGTGACCAACGCGAGCACCGTCGTGGCGACCGAGAACGACTGGTCGGGGAGCACGGAGCCGATCCGATGGGCCTCGACCGCGCCCAGCATGCCCACGCCGCCGGCGCTGAGCATGAACGCGAGCAGCTTCATCCGCGCGGGCCGCACGCCCATGACCCCGGCGACGTCCTCGTTGGTGCGGATGGCGGTGAAGGCGTGGCGCAACCTGGAGCGCTGCAGCGCGATCGACACCAGCACGGTGAGCACGAGCAGCCCGGCGTAGACGTAGAAGTAGGCCTCGTTGCGCAGGTAGGCGATCTCCCAGCGCTCCATCCGGGCGGCGTCGAAGACCGGCCGGAACAGCGGCGCCACGTTCATGCCGGCGTTGCCGCCGGCGAACGACGTGGGCGCGTGGTGCACGACCGACTTGAGGACCTCGGCGAACGCCAGCGTCGCGATCGCGAAGTAGATCGCGCGCAGCCGCAGCGTCAAGCTGCCGAGCAGCAGCGCGAACAGCACCGCCACCACACCGCCGGCGGGGATGCCGAGCCACATCGGCAGGTCGAGGTGGCGCAGCATCAGGGCGGTCGTGTACGCGCCGGCGCCGTAGAACGCCGCGTGCGCCAGCGAGAGCTGCCCGGTGCGGGCGAGCATGTCCCACGAGAGGGCGAGGACCGCGAGCGACAACGCGTTGATCGCGATGGAGAGGTAGCTGACGGAAGCGCGCTCGAAGAACGCGCGCAACAGGTCGGGGGTGAAGGCGGCGGCCACGATCAACAGGGCGAGACCGAAGACGTCCCACGGGAACGTCCGGCGGGCGTGGGTGCGGCTCATGCGACCCTCCGAGAGCGCCACACGAGCACGATGAAGATGATGGCGAAGAAGACCGCGTTGCGCAGCGTGTCGCCGTTGGGCACGAGGGTGGCGACCATCGATTCGGCGATCGCCACGAACAGCGACGCGAAGAGCACGCCGCGGATGTTGCCTAGTCCGGCCACCACCACGATCGCGAAGGCCTTGAGCGTGAACGCCAGGCCGATCGTCGGCGTTGGCGACTGGATGACCGCGATCATCACGCCGCCGATGCCGGCGAGGAGCGCCGAGAGCGCGAAGGCGACCAGGTAGACGCGGTTGACCTCGAGCCCGACCAGGGCGGCACCGACGCGGTTCTGCGCCACGGCGCGCATCGCGCGGCCGGTGGCGGTGCGCGCGAGCATCCAGTAGAGGCCGAGCACCAGCGCGAGCGAGATCGCGAAGCTGGCGAGCGGGACCACGCCCACCGAGATCGGGCCGAGCTGGACGCCGATCGAGCGGTAGGCGATGCCCGCGATGGTGCGCGGGTCGCCGCCCCAGATGAGCAGCGCCAGGTTCTGCAGGATGATGCCGATCCCGAACGTCAGCAGCATCTGGTTGAGCTCGGGCGCCTTGAGGACGAAGCGGATGGTGCTCGTGTAGATCGCCGCGCCGAGGAGCCCGAGCGCGGGCGCGACCAGGAACAGCGAGACGATCGGGTCGATGCCGAACGATACGAACAGCTGGTACGCGAAGAAGGCGCCCACCATGAAGAACTCGCCGTGGGCGAAGTTGACGATGCCGATCACGCCGATGGCCAGCGCCAGGCCGACCGACACCAGGGCGTAGAGCCCGGCGGCCAGGATGCCGGAGACCAGCGCCTGGAGGACGAGCGTGGGGTCGATCATGGGGCTGCCGTCATGAAGATAGGGGTCCTTCCGGGTGGTGGGATCGGCGGGGGCGCGGGG
>JAABRX010000123.1 GCA_011390675.1 Trueperaceae bacterium
GCATCCGCATCGGCCGGCTGCACGCCGGGATCTCTTCGAACAGCTCGCGTTCGGCTTCGGGCAGGAGCGCGCGCGCCAGGTCGCGGATGCCGTTCACGCCGATGAAGAACTCGCGCATCATCACGACCAGCAGGTAGCGCCCGGACTCGGTGAGTTCGAGCGCCTCGGCGTCGTCGCGCGAGAAGGCGCCCGCCGCCTTGAGGAAGGCGTACTCGACGGGCAGCGCCTGCGCCACGGAGGCGCCGTGCGCGGCGGCGAAGGCCTTCTTGTCGAGGCGCAACCCGAACAGGTCCATCATCAGCCGGTAGCGCAGGTGGTCGCGGTGCTGCAGGCGCATCCGCGCGTCCACCGACGGGTGGCCCGCCTCGATCGCCTCGCGGTACGCGCGCAGCGAGAAGGTGTTGGCGTAGATCTCGCCGTTCAGGTAGCTGAAGCTGCCGCTGCCGATGCCCACGTACTCGTCGTGGTCGACGATGTACTCGTCGATGAGGCGCGACGGGTCGCGCGAGAAGGCCCAGGCCGACGTCGCCTGGTGCGTCTTGGAGAGCGTCCGCGAGATCAAGCGGTACTGCCGCTCCTCGCGGGCGTAGTCCACCTTGCCCAGCGCCTTCTCCAGCGTCCCCTCGACCGCGGGGGAGACCATGAGCGGGTAGTAGGTGATCTGGTTCGCGCCCACGCCCTCGAGCAGCTCGAGGTCGCGCAGAAGCACCTCGTCGGTGAGCGACGGCAGGTTGAAGATCATGTCGACGTTGAGCGTCGGCAGCCGGTCGCGCGCGAAGTCCAGGCCCTTGAGGATCTGCTCCGCCGAACCGTACTTGCCGTAGCGCGCCATCTGCTTGAGCAACTCGTCGTCGAGGCTCTGCACCCCCACGGACATGCGCTGCACGCGCCCCTCGAGCGGGTCGAGCATCTCGGCGTTCAGGTGGTTGGGGTTGGTCTCGGTCGACACCTCGTCGATCGAGAACAGCTCGCGCGCGAGGTCGATGGTGGCGGCCAGCTCGTCGGGGAGGACCGTCGGGGTGCCGCCACCGATGTACATGTCGGAGAACTGGTAGCCGAGGTCGGCCACCATCCGCATCTCCTCGCGGAGCGCGCCGAAGTAGGCGCGCGCGGCCTCCTCGCGGAACGGGAAGCGGTTGAACGAGCAGTACGGACAGAGCAGCTCGCAGAACGGCACGTGCGCGTACAGCAGGTAGCCGCCGTCGCGCTTGGGCGCGGGCAGGTCGCCTGGCCGGTGCGGTTCGAGCTTGAGCTGCTGCGCGCGCAGCCCGCGCAAGCGGCGGGTGAGCAGGCGTTCGGCGATCACCGGTCCGAGGTCCGGTGGGGGGCGTTGGGCTGCGCAGTGGTTCGGGCGTACATGCAGGACAGTGTAGTCCGCTCGGACTCCTGGCACCGGGACATCGTGAACACGCCGCACGAGCTGCAGCGCGCACGGTAGCCTCGCCCATGGAGCGCTACGACGCGATCGTCCTGGGAGCCGGCGTGATCGGCTCCGCCGCCGCCTACGCGCTGGCCGCGCGCGGCCAACGCACCTTGCTGTGCGATCGCCACGCCTTCGGCCACGACCGCGGTTCGTCGCACGGCGGTTCGCGCATCTTCCGCCACGCCTACGAGGACGCCCTGCACGTGCGCCTCGCCGTCGCCGCCGACGCCGCCTGGACCGCGCTCGAGGCGGCGACCGGCGAGCGGCTGCTGCAGCGCACCGGCGGGCTCGACCTGGGGCTGGTGGGCGGCGGCGAGCTCGACCCGATCGAGGCGGCGCTGCGCGCCGTCGGAAGCGACGTCGAGCGGCTGTCGGCCGCCGAGGTGCGCGCCCGCTTCCCGGCCTTCGCGCCCGACGACGACGTCGAGGCGCTCTACCAACCGAGCGCCGGCATCGTTCCCGCCTCGCGCGCGGTCGCGGTGCTGCAGCGCGCGGCGGCCGCGGCGGGCGCGGAGCTGCGCGATCGGGAGCGGGCGACCGAGGTGCGGCTCACCGCGCAGGGCGTCGAGGTGGACACCGAGCATGGGCGTGTCGGCGCCGATCGGCTGGTCGTCGCCACCGGCGCCTGGTTGGGGGAGGTGCTGCCCGAGCTGGCGCTGCCGCTGCACGTCGAGCGCCAGCAGGTGCTGTACGTCGCCGTAGGCGCCGATGCGCGCGCGTTCGCGCCCGAGCGGATGCCGCTGTTCATCGCGCGGGGCACCGGGCGGGATCGAGCGGGCGGCATCTACGGCTTCCCGCTCTACGACGCGCCGAACGCGATCAAGATCTCGGATCACCAGGGGGCGCCGCGCATAAGGCTGGACGAGCGCACCGACGAGCTGCACGAGGACCGCGCGGCGGCCACGATCGCCGCGGCCCGGCGGCTGCTGCCCGGGCTCACCGGTCGGCTGACCCGCTACCAGACCTGCCTCTACACCAAGACGCCCGACGAACGGTTCGTGCTGGACCGCCACCCCGAGCACCCGCACGTGGTGGTCGCCGGCGGCGGCAGCGGCCACGCCTTCAAGTTCGGGCCATTGCTCGGATCGATCGCGGCGGACCTGGCGCTCGACGGGGCGACCGAGCACGGCATCGAGCCCTTCGCGCTCGCGCGCTTCGGGGCCGCCTGATGGCGCCGAACGTCGCGCTCTTCGTCCCGTGCTACGTCGACACGCTCTTCCCGGAGACCGGCGTGGCGATGGTGCGGCTGCTGGAGCGGCTGGGGGTGGCCGTCGAGTTCCCGAGCGCGCAGACCTGCTGCGGCCAGATGCACGTGAACACCGGCTACGCGCGCGAGGCGCTGCCGCTCGTCCGGCGCTTCGTGGCCGCGTTCGCGGGCGCCGAGCAGGTCGTGGCACCGTCGGCGTCGTGCGTGGCGATGGTGCGCGACCACTACCCGCGCCTCGCCGCCCAGACCGGCGACGCCGCCCTCGAGCGCGCGGTCGCCGACGTGGTCCCGCGCGTGCGCGAGCTGACCGAGTTCCTGATCGACGACCTCGGCCGCGAGGACGTAGGCGCCTACTTCCCACATGCGGTGGCGCTGCACCCCACGTGCCACTCGGTGCGCATGCTCCACGTGGGCGACCGCCCGCGGCGGCTGCTGCAGCAGGTCAAGGGTCTGCGGCTGCACGAGCTCCCGCGCGCCGACGAGTGTTGCGGCTTCGGCGGCACCTTCGCGATCAAGAACGCCGAGACCTCCGCCGCGATGCTGGCCGACAAGGTCGCCGACGCGATCGGCAGCCGCGCCGAGGTGCTCGTGGCGGTCGACGACTCATGCCTGATGCACATCGGCGGCGGGCTGGCGCGGCAGCGCGCCGGCATCCGGACGCTGCACCTGGCGCAGGTGCTCGCCGCCAGCGAGGGTGCCCCATGAGCGAGCGCATCCCGCTGCCCTACCTGCAGGAGGCGGCCGCCGCGCTCGGCGACGCGCAGCAGCGCCGCAACCTGGCGCACGCCACCGGCGCGATCCGCGTCAAGCGCGCCGCGGCCGCGGCCGAGTTGCCCGACTGGGAGGCGCTGCGCGACGCCGGGGCGGCGATCAAGCACCACGTGCTGGCGAACCTGGCCCACTACCTGGAGCGGCTCGAGGCGCGCGTGGTCGATGCCGGCGGGCAGGTCCACTGGGCGCGCGACGCAGGGGAGGCGAACGCGATCGTGCGCTCGCTGGTGCGCGCCACCGGCGCGCGCGCCGTGATCAAGGTCAAGTCGATGACCACCGAGGAGATCGGCCTCAACCGGGCGCTCGCCGAGGACGGCGTGATGGCCATCGAGACCGACCTGGCCGAGCTGATCGTGCAGCTCGCGGGCGAGCCGCCCTCGCACCTCCTGGTGCCCGCGATCCACAAGAACCGGGCCGAGATCCGCGAACTCTTCCTGCGCGCCTTCGGCCTCGCGCCCGGCGAACTGACCGACGACCCGGCCGACCTGGCCGGCGCCGCCCGCCGCTACCTGCGCGAGCGCTTCCTGAGCACCGGCGTGGCGATCAGCGGCGCCAACTTCGCGATCGCCGAGACCGGCAGCGTGGGCGTCGTCGAGTCCGAGGGGAACGGCCGCATGTGCACGACGCTGCCGCACACCTTGATCTCGGTGATGGGCATCGAGAAGGTGCTGCCCGCTTGGCGCGACCTGGAGGTGTTCCTGCAGCTGCTGCCGCGTTCCAGCACCGCCGAGCGCATGAACCCCTACACGAGCGTCTGGACCGGCGTGCACCCGGGCGACGGACCGCAGGCGTTCCACCTGGTGCTGCTCGACGCCGGGCGCTCGCGCACGCTCGCCGACGCCGTCGGCCGCGCCACGCTGCGCTGCATCCGCTGCAGCGCCTGCCTGAACGTCTGCCCGGTCTACGAGCGGGTGGGCGGCCACGCCTACGGGTCGGCGTACTCGGGGCCGATCGGCGCGATCCTCAACCCGCAGCTGCGCGACGTGCGCCGCGACGACGCGCTGCCCTACGCCTCGACCCTGTGCGGCGCGTGCGCCGAGGTGTGTCCCGTGCGGATCGATATCCCGGGCATCCTGGTCGAACTGCGCGCGCGGATCGTCGAGGACGGGCGCGGGCAGGGCCCGCTGGCCGGTCGGAGCGCCGAGGCCGCCGCGATGGCGGGGGCGGCGTGGGTGTTCCGCGACGCCGGCCGTTACGAGCGCGCGCAGCGGCTCGCGCGCCTCGCGCAGACGCCCTTCGTCCGGCGCGGCGCGCTGCGCTCGCTGCCTGGGCCCTTGGCCGGGTGGAGCGCGGTGCGCGACCTGAAGCCGGTGCCCGCGCAGTCGTTCCGCGACTGGTGGAGGACGCGGGCGGCGGGGGACCCCGAGGCTGCCCCGATCCCGGAGGCCAGCGATGCCTGACGACGCCCGCGAGGTCGTGCTCGCCGACGTCCGCCGGGCGCTCGACGGCGTCCGCGACGCCGACCCGGACGCCGCGTACGCGTCGATCGCGCGGGCGTACCGGATGGGTGACGCGGACGACTCAAGCCGTCTCGACCTGCTGACGGAGCGACTCGAGGAGTACGGCGTCGCGGTGCGGCGGGTGGCGGCGGCCGATCTGCCCGAGGCGATCGCCGCCTGGGCGCGGTCCCGCGGCGTGCGCCGATGGGTGGTGCCGGACGGGGTCCCCGACGATTGGCTCGCGCAGGCAACCGAACTGGTACGGGTCGGTGATGACGCCGACCCCTCCGTACTCGACACGGTCGACGCGGTCCTGACCGGATGCGCGGTGGCGGTGGCCGAGACCGGCACCATCGCGCTCGACGCCGGCACCGGCCAGGGGCGGCGCGCTGCGACGCTGGTGCCGGACGCGCACCTGTGCGTCGTGCTCGCGTCCCAAGTGGTCGGCGGGGTGCCGGAGGCGCTGGAGCGACTGCACGCCGCGGTCGTCCTCGGGCGACCGATCACCTTCGTCTCGGGGCCGTCGGCGACGTCCGACATCGAGCTGGTGCGCGTCGCCGGCGTCCACGGGCCGCGCACGCTGGCGGTGCTGCTCGTCGACGACGCGTAGCGGACGCTCGGTCGCTCCGCGGTACCCTGGACCATGGCCCGCACCGCGCCCACCTCCGACGATCTGCCCGCCACCGAGCGCGACCGCGTCGAGCGCTTCCTGGCGGCGTACAACGCCGTCGACCAGCTGTTGCGCGAACGCACCGGCGTCCAAGACCGCGGCGTGTCGTTCCGCGCGGTGCTGCGGCGCTACGCGCGCAACCACCGCGGCCAGAAGATGGCCGACCGGCTCGACGATTACGCCGAACTGCGCAACGTGCTCGTCCACGAGACGATCGTCCCCAACGGCTGGTTGGCCGTGCCCACCGAGGACGTCGTGCGCCGCCTCGAGGGCTTCCGCGACGCACTGGACGGCGGCCAACGGGCCGATCAGGCGTTCCGGCGTGAGGTGGCCACCGTCGCGATCGGCTCGCCTTTGCGCGACGCCCTCGCGCAGGCGCACGCCACCGGGTTCTCGCAGTTCCCGGTGGTCGACGAGGGCGCGGTCGCCGGGCTCCTGACCGACCGCGGCATCGCGCGCTGGCTGGCGGCCACCGCCGCGCGCGAGGGTGCCTCGGTGAGCGAATCGCTCAAGGGGGCGACGGTGGCGGAGGTGCTGCTCGCCGACGCCGACCGCACCACCTGGGCGCTCGCTGCGCGCAGCGAGCCCGCCGAGCGGGTGCTCGCCCGTTTCGTCGACGCCCCCGAGCTGGAGGCGGTGCTGATCACCGAGCACGGTGAGGCCCGCCAAGGGCTGCTGGGGATCGCGACCCACCAGGACGTGGTGCGGTTCTGGGATCCGGGCTGAGCGCTCGTGGCCGGCGCTGACACAGCGCTGACGCGGGCTGACGTCCGCCTGACGATGCCTCCGTACGGTTGCCCCATGCGACCCGACACCGGGCCGCCATTCCTTTCGGAGGCATCCATGCGCAAGCTCCTGTCCACCCTCGCTGCCGCCCTGCTCCTGGCGCCCGTCGCCTCGGCGCAGAACGTCGAGCTCCTCGGCGCCGGCGCCACGTTCCCGGCCCCGCTCGTCACCTCGATGGCCGACACGTACCGCGACGTGACCGAAGGCCGCGTCACGGTCAACTACCAGTCGATCGGTTCCGGCGGTGGCATCCGTCAGTTCACCGAGCAGACGGTCATGTTCGGCATGTCCGAAGCGTTCTTGAACGACGAGCAGCTCGCCGCGATCGCCGAGGCCGGCGGCGGCGTCGCCTTCAACATGCCCATCACGCTCGGCGACGTCGTCGTCACCTACAACCTCCCCGGCGTCGAGACCGGTCTCGTCTTCGACGGCGACACCATCGCCGAGATCTTCCTCGGCAACATCACGACCTGGGCCGACCCGCAGATCGCGCTGCTGAACCCGGACGTGCAGCTGCCGCCGCTGCCGATCACGGTCGTGCACCGCTCGGACGGCTCGGGCACCACGAACGTCTTCACCAACTACCTCACCAAGGTCTCGCCCACCTGGAACGAGCGCGTCGGCTTCGCGACCTCGGTCAACTGGCCCACCGGCATCGGCGGCAACGGCAACGAGGGCGTGGCCGGCGTCGTCCAGAACACCCCCGGCGCGATCGGCTACAACAGCGCCGTCTACGCGGTCCTCAACGACATCGCCTACGGCTACGTCGAGAACAAGAGCGGCAACGTCATCGTCCCGAGCCTCGAGGCCACCTCGCTCGCGGCCGACGTCCCGCTGCCGTCCGACACCCGCATCCTGGTGACCGACACCGACGCCGCCGACGGCTACCCGATCGCCGGCTTCGCCTGGATGCTCATGTACGAGAACCTCGACGCGAACAACGCGATCTCGACCCGCGAAGAGGCCGAGGAGCTGCTGAAGTTCGTCGTCTGGGCCATCACCGACGGCCAGGACCTCGCCGAGCCGCTCGCCTTCTCCCGCATCCCGGCTGCCGTGCTCGAGCTCAACCTCGACATGATCCGCCAGATGAAGTGGCAGGGCGAGGACCTCGGCGCCCAGGTGCTCGCGGACGCCGGCCTCTGAGCCACCGCTCGTAAGCGATCCGCCCCCGCGCGGGCCGGCACCTCGGGTGCCGGCCCGCGCTTCGTTCGGTCGCTCCTGACGAACCCATGACGCGATCGTGGGAACCTACGCTCTACGTGGCCACCGTTCCTCGAACCACCAGCGAGCTCATCCGCCAACCCACCCACCCGCTGTTCCGCAAGGCGGGCGACCGGTTGTTCCAGACGATCGTCGTGGCGCTCGGCGGCTCCATCGTCGTGCTCGCGTTGCTCCTCTCGTTCGTGCTGCTGCGCGACGGCTGGGAGCCGCTGCAGCGTTTCGGCTTCTTCGGCTTCCTCACCGGCACCACGTGGGACCCGGTGCGCGGGGTCTTCGGCACGTGGCCGTTCATGCTCGGCACGCTGATCACCTCGGTCGCCGCGCTCGCGCTCTCCTTCCTGCCCGCGATCGGCGTCGCGATCTTCAGCGCCGAGTACGCGCCGCGCTGGCTGGCCTCGATCATCGACACGATCGTCGATCTGCTGGCCGCCATCCCCTCGGTGGTCGTGGGCATCTGGGGCATCTTCGTGCTCGTGCCGCTGATGCAGAACGAGGTCTACCTGCCGTTCTACTTCTGGGCCTTCGAGAACTGGCCCGGCGTGCTCCCGCTCCTGGGGCCGCCCGCGGGCTACAACCTGATCACCGCCACCATCGTGCTGGCGCTGATGATCGTTCCCTACACCACCGCGCTGGCCCGCGACGCGATCCGGCTGGTCCCGCGCTCCCAACGCGAGGCGGCACGGGCCCTCGGTGCGACGCGCTGGGAGGTCATGCGCATGGCCGTGCTGCCGTACGCCCGCGGCGCCATCGTCGCCGGCGCCATCCTCAGCTTCGGTCGCGCGATCGGTGAGACGATGGCGGTCGCGATGCTCGTCGGCAACTCGAACACGCTGCCCTTCACCTTCTTCGGCCCGGCGGCCACGATGCCCTCCGTCATCGTCAACGAGTTCCGCGAGGCGGTCGAGGACCTGCATCTCGCGAGCCTGATGAC
>JAABRX010000124.1 GCA_011390675.1 Trueperaceae bacterium
CCGCTACCGCCGCGACCGCCTCATGATCGGCCTGCTGGTGGTCGCCACCACCGTCGTCCTCGTCCCGCTGCTGATCATCGTCTGGTACGTCGTGTCCAACGGCATCAGTGCCGTGCTCACGGCGGACTTCTACACCCAGGACCTCGGCTCGCCCGCGCGCGCCCTGCAGGGCCGCCCCACCGGCCTGGGACACACGATCCTCGGCACGATGGTCGTCGATGGGCTCGCGCTGCTCATCGCCGTGCCGATCGGCGTGGGCGCCGGCATCATGCTCTCCGAGTACCCCGATCACCCGCTCAACCCCGTGCTGCGCATCCTCAACGACACGCTCAACGGCATGCCCGCCATCCTCAAGGGACTCCTCGCCTTCTCGCTGATCGTCAAGCCGATGGGCACCTTCTCCGGCTTCTCCGGTGCGGTGGCGCTCGCCTTCGTCATGCTGCCGATCCTCGCGCGCGCCACCGAGGGCGTGTTGCGCATCATCCCCTGGTCGATCCGCGAGGCAGGCCTGGCCCTCGGCCTACCACGCTGGCGCGTCGTGCTCAACACCGTCCTCCCCGCCGCGCGCGTCGGCGTCGTCACCGGCATCCTCATCGCCTTCGCGCGCGCCGCCGGGGAGGCCGCACCGCTGCTGTTCACCTCCTTCGGCAACAACTTCTTCTCCAGCACGCCGCTGCGCTACCTCATGGGACCCGTCGACACCCTCCCCGCCCGCCTCTACAGCCTCGCCATCAGCCCCTACAAGGAGTGGCACGCGATGGGCTGGGGCGCCGGCGTCATCCTGCTCGTGCTGGTCATCGTCACCTTCGTCGGCACGCGCATCGTCACCAGAGCGCGCCACACCACCGACCTGTGATCCCGGCCGCCCGCCCTACCGAAGGAATCCGCATGGACCCTGTGAACAGCCCCCAGACCGCCCCCTCCACCCCGAAGCCGCAGCAGGCCGGCCAAGGCGAGGCGCGCGCCACGGTGGCCGCGGACGCCGAGCCGCGCCTGGTCACCGAGGGCATCACCGTCCATTACGGCAACGTCGTCGGCGTCCGCGACGTCAGCCTCACCTTCCGCGACAAGACCGTCACGGCGCTCATCGGTCCCTCCGGCTGCGGCAAGACGACCTACCTGCGCTCGCTCAACCGCATGCACGACCTCACGCGCGGCGTCAAGGTGAGCGGCAGGGCCGTGCTCGACGGCACCGACATCTACGCCAACGGTGTGGACCCCGTCACGATCCGGCGGCGCATCGGCATGGTGTTCCAGAAGCCGACACCGTTCCCGACGATGTCGATCTACGACAACGTCGTCGCGGGTCTCAAGCTCGTCGGCATCCGCGACCGCGCGCTGCTCGACGAGGTCGCCGAGCGCTCGCTGCGGCAGGCCGCGCTGTGGGACGAGGTCAAGGACCGGCTCAAGGCGCCGGCCGCCGGAATCTCTGGCGGTCAGCAGCAGCGCCTGTCGATCGCCCGCGCCCTCGCGGTCGAGGCCGAGGTGCTGCTGATGGACGAGCCCACCAGCTCGCTCGACCCGCAGTCCACCATGCGCATCGAGGAGCTCATCCAGGAGCTCAAGAACACCGTGACGATCATCATCGTCACGCACAACATGCAGCAGGCCGCGCGGGTGTCGGACTACACCGCCTTCTTCTACGAGGGCGACCTCATCGAGGTGTCGGACACCAACACGATGTTCACCAATCCCAAGGAGCAGCGGACGAACGACTATATCACGGGTCGTTTCGGCTAGAAGCCGAAACGACCTGGGCAGTTTCGCTGCGCGAAACTGCGGGGTCGGTTAGAAACCGAAACGGGCGGTTCGCCGGAGGCGAACCGCTTGGCCGCCGCGAAGCGGCGGCACACCTGGGCAGTTCCGCTGCGCGGAACTGCGGTGTCGGTCAGCATCGGGTAGATGGACGTCAGGCCGCCACGCGGTCGACGAGCGCGAAGGCCACCGCGTCGCGCTCGCTCAGGGCCGCACCGCGGGCCTCGAGTTCTGCCGCGCGCCGCTCCGGCACCGCTTCCCGCGCGACGGCGAGCGCCGCGTCGTAGGTGCCCTGCTGCGGCGCCGTCAACGGCACGCCGACCGCCTCGCACAGGCCGCGCACCGCGCCGGCGAGCACCAGCGCGCGCTCGTGTGCGCCGCGCGCCACCGCGAGGTCGAGGAAGCAGCTGACGCTCTGCGCCACCATCGCGCGGGCACCGAGCTCGTGCCGCAGCCGCAGCGCGCGACCGTACAGGTCGTGGGCCTCGTCGTGGTCGCCGGCGCGCTGCGCCAGGATGCCGAGGTTGACGTGGAGGTGCGCCGCGCCGTCGCGGTCGTCGAGTCGTTCGCAGAGGTCGAGCGCCTCGCGGTACAGCGACTGGGCGCCTTCCGGGTCGCCCGTGTCGAGGCGGACGTTGCCGAGGTTCGTCAGCGACATCGAGATCCCGGGGAGGTTGGCGATCGAGCGCTGGAGTTCGAGGGCGCGCTCGAACTCGCCGCCGGCCGCCGGCAGGTCGCCGCCGTAGGCGTGCGCGATGGCCTTGTTGTTGCGCACGTTGGCGGTCTCCCAGACGTGCCCGATGCGCTCCGCGATTGCGAGGGCCTCGTCGAAGCAGGCGTGGGCGGTCGCCAGGTCGCCGGCATCGCGGGCGACGGTGCCGAGGTTGCCGAGCGCCCCGGCGAGGGCCGACGTCCGCCCCAGCGCCCGGTAGGCGTCGCGGGCCGCCTCCAGCAGCGACCGCGCCGCTTCCAGGTCGCCCCGGCGCCAGGCGACGATGGCGCGGTCGACGCGCGCCGAGGCGACCAGGGCGTCGTCGCCGAGGGTGTGGGCGTCCGCCAATGCCTGCTCGAAGGCCGCGTCGGCCTCGGCGTACCGCCGCTGGTCCTGCAGCAGCAGCCCCTCCGCGAGGAGCGAGCGGACGCGCTCGGGTGTCGCCAAGGCTGCTCCGGGCAGCGCGCGGATCCGCTCGAACCAGGCCAGGGCGTCGCGCCCGAGGCCGCGCCAGCGCCAGAAGCGGCCGAGCGCGCCCGTGAGCGCGTGCGCGGCGCCGGCGTCGCCGGCCGCCACGGCGACCGCGAAGGCCCGACCGAGGTTGCCCGATTCCTCGTCCAGCAGGGCGAGCGCGTCACGCTGCTCTGGCGTGTCCAGGCGGCGGTCGGCATCCTTGGCGAGGTCGATGAAGAACGCGCGGTGCCGTTCCTGTAGGTCGCGCGCGAGCGCGGGCCGCTCCGCGAGCTTGTCCTGGGCGAAGCGTTGCACGACGGGGTGCGGCAGGAAACGGGTGCCGCCGTCGCGGTGCAGCAGGGACCGGTTCGTCAGCGCGAGCAGCGCATGCAGGGGCACGTCGGCCACGGCCGCGGCCGTGTCGCGGTTGCAGCCGCCCCGGAACACCGCCAGGCGGCGCAGCGCGTCGCGCTCGCCCTCCCCCAGAAGCTTCCACGAGCTCTCGAACACCGCCCGCAGGCTCGCGTGCCGCGGGTCGAGGCCCGGGTCGGCCGCGTGCAGGACGTCGAGGTCGCGCTGCACCTCGCGCAGCAGCTCGCTCGGCTCGAGCAGCCGCAGCCAGCCCGCGGCCAGCTCGATGGCGAGGGGACCGCCGGCAAGAAGTCGCGTCAGGGCGACGACCGCCGCGCGTTCGGCGCCTCGGGGGTGGAAGTCGGGGCGCACGCGGTGCGCGGCGCGCAGCAGCAGACCGACCGCGTCGTAGGCCTCGGCGTCGTCGGCATCGTCGTCTGGGGGGACCGACAGCCCCGCCAGCCCAGCGACCGCCTCGCCCGGCACGTCGAGCGGCGTCCGCGTGGTCACGACCAGGCGCAGGCGTGGGCAGCCGTCGAACAGCGTCACCACCACGCCCGCGAGCTCGGGGAGGTGCTCGGCCTGGTCGAGGACGAGGAGCAGGTCGCGCTCCGCGAGCGCGGCGGTCAGGGCAGTGGCCTCCGGCTCGACGCGCACCCCGAGCGCCCGTGCGATGGCGGCGACCGCCTCCGCCTCGGAGGACGACGCAGCGAGCGGCACCCACGCGGCGCCGTCCTGATGGTGCCCGGCGCGCTCGCGCGCCAGTTGCCGCGCGAGGCGCGACTTGCCGCTGCCGCCCGGACCGTGGATCGTCAGCAGGCGGCGGTCGTCGCGGCCGAGCAGGCCGTGGAGTTCGGCGAGCTCCAGGTCGCGGCCCACGAAGGGGGTCGCGTCGGTCGCGAGGTTGCGGACGGG
>JAABRX010000125.1 GCA_011390675.1 Trueperaceae bacterium
GGCACCACCCCCTCGAACTCGGCCTTGAAGCGCATCGTCTCGCGCCCGCCGCGGGTGTAGACGACCTCGACCGCGTCGTCGGCGCCGTGGAGCACGAGCCGCTGGAAGGCCGCCGGGAGGTCGCGCCAGGGGGTGGCGAGGTCGACCCCGTGGTGCTCCGCGAGCGCCCGCAAGCGGTCCCAATAGAAGACCTTGCCCCCTTCGGCGCGCGATCCGGTCCATGGCGCGATCGCGCCGCTGGCGATCGAGCGGGTCGGGTCGGGGACGAGCAGGTCGACGTCGAACTGCTGCAGGTGGCCGAGGCCGCTGCAGTGCGCGCAGGCACCGTACGGGCTGTTGAAGGAGAAGACGCGGGGCTCGAGCTCCTCGAGGAAGGTGCCGTGCTCCGGGCAGGCGAAGCGCTCCGAGTACAGCTCGTCGACCGCGTCGTCCGGCAGGAAGGCGCGCATCAGGCCGTCGCCCTTGAGCAGCGCGGTCTCGGTCGACTCGGCGAGCCGGGCGCGGTCGTCGGGATCGATGACGACGCGATCGACGACCACCTCGATGTCGTGCTTCTCGTGCCGCTCGAGGCCGGCGGAGGTCGCCTCCTCCAGGGTCTGCACGACCCCGTTCACCCGGACGCGGGCGAACCCTTCCTTCTTGAGGTCGGCGAAGAGCTTGCGGTACTCGCCCTTGCGGCCGCGCACCACCGGCGCCAGCAACAAGGCGCGCTTGCCCTCGAAGCGTTCGACCAACCGGTCGACGATCTCGGAGGCCGACTGGCGCGCGATCGGCCGGTCGCACACGGGGCAGTGGGGGGTGCCGGCGCGGGCGAACAGCAGGCGCAGGTAGTCGTGGATCTCGGTGACGGTGCCGACGGTCGACCGCGGGTTGTGGCTGGTGGTCTTCTGATCGATCGAGATGGCCGGCGAAAGGCCCTCGATGGCGTCCACGTCGGGTTTGTCCATGATGCCGAGGAACTGGCGCGCGTAGGCCGAGAGGCTCTCGACGTACCGCCGCTGTCCTTCGGCGTAGATGGTGTCGAAGGCGAGCGTCGACTTTCCGGAGCCCGAGACGCCGGTGAAGACGACGAACGCGTTGCGGGGCACGACCAGGTCGATGCCCTTGAGGTTGTGCTCGCGCGCTCCGCGGATGACGAGGTCCTGCATCGGCGCCTCCAGGCACGGCGTCGCCCTCTTGGCGGCGCCGGAACCACGGAGTGTACCAAGGGCGGTCGCTCCGAAGGGGTTCTGGTACACTCTGCGACGACCGCAGGCGAGCGCGAGGCCCGCGCGCGCGGGCGCCCACGGCGGCCGCGCGATCCGCTCCAGCGCCGCCGCACCCCACGAGGAGCCGAACCTTCATGATCGCGAACCCGCACGCCACCGACGCCGAACACGACTTCCCGGGCGACCGTTCGGGCACCCTGCTCGGCGTGGCCGCCGGGGTGCTGGGCAGCGGCGCCGTCCTGTACTTCTGGATCATGGGCGCGATCGGCCTGTTCACGCAGACCGGCGGCACCATCAACCAACTCGGGCTCGAGGGGTACTGGCGGACCGCCTTCCTCGTGTATCCGTTGGTCTTCGTCGCCGCGACGGTCGTGGGCGCCGCCCTCGTCGCGCTCAGGCGCGACCTCGAGGCGGTGGGCGCGTTCGGCCTGCCGGTGGTGGCCGCCGTGGCGTACTTCGTCGCGCTCATCCACATCCGGCCGCTCTTCTGACGGGGCGCGACCCACGGCGCGGCGCCGAGCCCGTAGGCTGAGGCGTTCGCTCACGGCATGGGAGGTGTCATGAAGCTCACGTTCCTCGGACACGCCGCGATCCTCCTCGAACACGCTGGGGGGCGCGTCCTCGTCGACCCGTTCCTCACCGGGAACCCCAAGGCCGCGGTCGCGGCCGACGCCGTGGAAGCCGACGTCATCGTGCTCACCCACGCCCACGCCGACCACGTCGGCGACACGGTCGCCATCGCCAAGAGGACGGGCGCGGTCGTCGTGTCGAACGTCGAGATCGCCGGACGCCTGGCGCGCGAGGGGATCGAGACGATCGGAGCGAACACGGGCGGCCGGGTGGCGCTGCCGGTCGGCGCGGTCACGTTCACGGCCGCCTGGCACTCCTCGAGCTTCGACGACGGCGGGTACGGCGGCTTGGCGATGGGGGCGGTCTTCGAGATCGGCGGTCGCCGGGTCTACCACGCGGGCGACACGGCGCTCTTCGGCGACATGGCGCTGATCGCGCGCGGCGGCCTCGACCTGGCGCTGCTCCCGATCGGCGACCACTTCACCATGGGTCCCGCCGACGCGGTCGAAGCGGTCAAGCTGCTGCGGCCGCGCCACGTCGTGCCCATCCACTACGGAACCTTCCCGCCGATCGAGCAGGACGCGGGCGCCTTCCGCGATGCGGTGCAGGCCGCGACCGACTCCGTGGCCCACGCGCTCGCGCCCGGCGAGGCGATCGAGTTCTGAGCGGGTCGCGCACGCACCCCGGAGCGGTCCTCGGCGGCGGCCCGAACGCAGCGACGGCGATCGTAGGGACCCCGTGAGCGAGCTACCTGCGTACGTGCCGCCGGGCTTCGAGCTGATCCAGCGCCTCGGTGCGGGTCAGACGTCGGTGGTCTGGCTGGCCACCGAGAAGGCGCGCGCGCGCGAGGTGGCCCTCAAGCTCCCCAAGCCATCGCTCCAGAACGATCCGCTGTTGCGGCGCATGTTCGAGAACGAGGTCCACATCACCCTCAAGCTCGACCATCCCAACGTGGTGCGGGCCTACGACGGGCGGCCCACCGGGCCGCAGGCGTTCCTGTCGCTCGAGTACTGCCCGGGGGGCACCCTCGATCAGCTCCTCCTCGAGCGCGGTCGGCTGCCACTCGAGCGCGCGAGGGACCTGGTCCACCAGGTGGCGATGGGGCTCGACCACACCCACTCGGGGAGGGTTCTGCACCGCGACGTCAAGCCCGCCAACGTCTTCTTGGGGGCGGCGGGCGAGGCCAAGCTCGGGGACTTCGGGACCGGGACCTTCCAAGGGGAAGACGCGGCCGAGCGCGTCGGCACGGCGTTCTACATGGCGCCCGAGGTGTTCGAGGGCATCGCGACGAGCGTGCGCAGCGACGTGTACTCGCTCGGCGTGCTCGCCTACGAGGTGTTGTCCGGGGAGCGGCCGTTCGTCGGCGACACCTACGACGCGCTCATGTTCGCCCACCTGCACTCGTTGCCGCGCGACCTGCGCGCCGTGCGGCCCGAAGTCGGCAAGGCGCTCGCCTCGGTCGTCGCGAAGGCCCTGTCGCGCGATCCAGCGCGGCGGTACCCGGACTTGCCGGCGTTCCTCGCCGCGTACCGCGAGGCCGCCGGTCTGGTGGCGCCCCCGAGGACGGGCGCCGATGGTGCGCCGATCGCCTCGACCCAAGCGACCGGTCGCGGGGGCCCGCGCCGCGGGGATCCCACGCCGGCGGTGCCGGACGCGCGGGACGAGCGGAAGCCGCCGGGCGGACCGGCCGATGGCGATGCGCAGGAGCGTCCAGCACGCGGCTGGTGGCCCTTCGGGCGCCGCCGCGGCGACGGCTGATCGGCCGCGCCGCACGGCGCGCGCCTAATCCTGAGTGCTGCACTCCACCTTCGGGCGCTTCGGCGTGTAGAATCGGAATCGGAACGACTCCGATTTAGCGGCGTGCCAGGTCGGCGGGCCGCACGACCTCGGAGGACGAACACAACCCCCCAAGCACGGCCGACACGGTTCGGCCCGCCGGAGCGGCGGTCGCACGCCGGCCAGCGACGAGAGGAACGCATCCATGGAACAGCGTCTGGAGATCCGCGACCTGCACGCCCGCATCGTCGATGGCGAGGCGATCCTCAAGGGCGTGAACCTGGTGGTGCCCGCGGGCGAGGTGCACGCGCTGATGGGCCCCAACGGGTCGGGCAAGTCGACCCTCGCGAAGGTGATGGCCGGCGACCCTCAGTACGAGATCACGCAAGGCGACGTCCTGATCGACGGGGAGAGCATCCTCGAGCTGGAGCCCGACGAGCGCGCCCGCGCCGGCCTCTACCTGGCGTTCCAGTACCCGGTCGAGGTCCCCGGCGTCTCGATCGCCAACTTCCTGCGCCTCGCGCTCAACGCTCGCCGCGAAGAGGGCGACGAGGTCGGCGTGATGGAGTTCTACGGCAAGCTGCAGCGCGCCGTGAAGGCGCTCGACTGGGACGAGTCGATCATCGAGCGCAACCTGCACGAGGGCTTCTCGGGCGGTGAGAAGAAGCGCTCCGAGATCCTGCAGCTGCTGGTGCTCGAGCCGCGCTACGCGATCCTCGACGAGACCGACTCCGGCCTCGACGTCGATGCGCTCAAGGTGGTGTCGAAGGGCGTCAACGCCGCGCGCGGCGAGCGCTTCGGCGCCCTCGTCATCACGCACTACCAGCGCCTGCTGAACCACATCGTCCCCGACTTCGTGCACGTGATGGTCGACGGCCGCGTGGTCAAGCACGGGCCCAAGGAGCTCGCGATGGAGCTCGACACCCGCGGGTACGACTGGGTCCGCCTCGAAGCCGGCCTGGACCCCGTCGGCGACCACGAACCCGCACCGCACGTAGGCGCTTGAAGCGAGAGGAGACCGACATGGCCGACCTTTTCCGTACGGACGACCACCCCGACGCTGCCAAGCTCCAGGGCATGGCGCACACCGATCAGTACGGCTTCCAGATGGCCGAGGACTACGCGTTCCGCTCCGAGAAGGGGCTCAACCGGCGCGTCGTCGAGCAGATCAGCTACTACAAGAACGAGCCCGAGTGGATGCTCAAGTTCCGCTTGCGTGCGCTCGAGATCGCCGAGAAGAAGGGGCGCCCGAAGTGGGGCCCCGACCTCTCGCACCTGAACTTCGACGAGATCTACTTCTACATCCGGCCGCAGGACAAGAAGGGCACCAACTCGTGGGACGACGTCCCCGAGGAGGTTCGTGAGACCTACCGCAGGCTCGGCATCCCCGAGGCCGAGCAGAAGATGCTCGCCGGCGTCGGCGCTCAGTACGAGAGCGAGATGGTGTACCACAACCTCAAGGAGGAGTGGGAGAAGATGGGCGTCATCTTCCTCGACTCCGACACGGGGCTGCAGGAGCATCCCGAGCTGTTCAAGGAGCACTTCGCTACCGTCGTGCCGCCCGAGGACAACTACTTCGCGGCCGTCAACTCGGCGGTGTGGTCGGGCGGCTCGTTCGTCTACGTCCCGGCGGGCGTGGAGATCGACGTGCCGCTGCAGGCGTACTTCCTGATCAACGCCCAGTCGATGGGGCAGTTCGAGCGGACCCTGATCATCGGCGAGCCGGGCAGCAAGTTCCACTACATCGAGGGTTGCACCGCGCCCACCTACAACAGCGACTC
>JAABRX010000126.1 GCA_011390675.1 Trueperaceae bacterium
CAGCAGCTACCGCGGCCTCGTCCAGATCCACGAGGGCGCCACCAACGCCCGCTCCAACGTCGAGTGCGACGCCTTGTTGCTCGACGAGCAGGCGAGTACCGACACGTACCCCTACATCGAGATCAACGAGAAGACCGCCCACGTGGGCCACGAGGCCACCGTCTCGAAGCTCAACGACGAGCAGGTCTTCTACCTGATGTCGCGCGGGCTGCCCCAGGACGCCGCCATGGCGCTCATCGTGCGCGGCTTCCTCGACCCGGTGGCCAAGGAGCTGCCGCTGGAGTACGCGGTCGAACTGAACCGGTTGATCGAGCTCGAGATGGAAGGGAGCGTCGGCTGACGTGGCGCTGCTGACCGACCACCCGGCGATCTCGCTGGAGGCCGTCGACGCGATCGTCGCGCGCTTCGGCGAGCCCGACTGGCTCGCCGAGGAGCGCCGCGCCGCGCTGCGTACGTACCTCGCGACGCCGAACCCGACGAGCCGCGACGAGCTGTGGCGCTACACGCAGCTCGAGCGCTTCGCCATCGATGGCCTCGAGCTGATCGAGGGCCCGCGCGACGCCTCGGTCGTCGAGCGCGTCGCCATGCGCCTCGGCGATTCGGACGCCGAGGCGGCGCTGGTGCTCAAGAACGGCGTCGCCGTCGAGCGCGCCGGCGGCGTCGGTGAGACCGGCGTGGTCTTCACCGACCTGCGGACCGCCGTGCGCGAGCACGAGGAGCTGGTGCGGAAGCACCTCTACTCGGTGGTCCACGCCGGCATGAGCAAGGCCGCGGCGCTCGACGCCGCGCTCTGGACGAACGGCACCTTCCTGTACGTGCCGCGCGACGTCGAGGTGGCGCTGCCGCTCGGCGCCTTCACGACCGCCGATCGTGGTGGCCTGTCGGCCGGACGCACGCTCATCGTCGTGGGCGCGAACGCCAAGGTCACCTTCCTGGACGAGTACACCTCGGAGCCGTTCGGCGAGCGCTTGGTGCACCACGCGGCCACCGAGATCGTCCTGGCGGACGGCGCCAAGCTTCGCTACGTCAGCCTCCAGAACTGGAGCCGCGACGTGGTGCAGCAGAACAAGATCCGCGCCCGCCTCGGGCGCGACGCGCGCCTCGAGTCGCTCACCGTCTCGCTCGGCGGCGACGCCGCTCGCGCGGAGGTCGAGGTCGACCTCGAGGGCCCTGGCGCCGACAGCGAGATGCTCGGCCTGTACTTCGCCGACCAGGGGCAACACTTCAACCAGTACACGGTGCAGCACCACGCCGCCGACCACGCGCGCTCCGACCTGCTCTTCAAGGGGGCGCTGCGCGACGCGAGCACCGCGGTGTACTCGGGCGTGATCGTGGTCGATCCGGGCGCGCAGAAGACCGACGCGTACCAGACCAACCGCAACCTCCTCCTGGACTCGGAGAGCGAAGCGGTCTCGATCCCGCAGCTCGAGATCAAGGCCAACGACGTGCGCTGCTCGCACGGCTCCACGACCGGCCCGGTGCCCGAGGACCAGCGCTTCTACCTGATGTCGCGCGGCCTGCGCCCCGAGGTGGCCGAGCACGTGTTGGTGACCGGCTTCCTCTATGAAGTGATGAGCCGCGTGACGCTGCCCAAGGTGGCCCAGTACGTCGAGCGCGTGGTCCAGGCCAAGCTTGGCGTCCCCGGCGTCAAGGAGAAGCTCTGAACCGGCACCGCGTGGGCGCCGTCGGCGAGTTCGCCGACGGCGTGCTGACGAAGGTCACGGCCGACGGCGCCTGGTTCGTGGTCGTGCGCGAGGGCGACGCCTGGTACGCCTTCCCCGACCGCTGCACCCACGCCAAGCGCCCGCTCTCCGACGGCACCTTCGAGGGCGGCGTGGTCACGTGCATCTACCACGGCGCCACGTTCGACCTGAACCGGGACGGCAAGGCGACGATGCCGGCCGTCCGGGCGCTCTCGTGCCATGCGGTCGTCGTCGAGGGCGACGAGGTGTTCGTCGAGGCGTGAGGTCGGTGCGGCGCAGCGTGCGCGCTCTACGCTGCGCGGAACAGGACCGTCGCCCGGGCCTGGACGTGGTCGGGCGCGAGCCCCTCGCTCGTCTTGAAGGTCAGGCCGACGCGGTTCGCCGGCAGCCCCAGAAGGGCGGCGAGCGCTTCGGCGATGGCGGTCCGATGCGGCCCCAGTTTGGGTCGGTCGAGGGTGACGACGGCCGACACCTGGCTCAACCGGGCGCTCGGCGCCGCCCCGGCGACGGCAGCGCGTGCCCTCGCGACGATGGCGCTCGAGTCCAGGCCCGCGTGCGCGGGGTCGGTGTCCGGGAAGTGGTGGCCGATGTCGCCCAGGGCCCAGGCCGAGAGCAGCGCGTCGGCGATGGCGTGCAGCAGCGCGTCGCCGTCGGAGTGCGCCACGGCCCCGCGCTCCGCCTCGGCGATCGCCACGCCCCCCAACACCAGAGGCCGCCCCGCCGCCAAGCGGTGCGCGTCTTCCCCGAACCCGATCCGCACGTCGTCCATGCCGCGCATCATCCCACGGCCCGACGGGCCACGGCGCGGCCCGCGTGGGGAACGGCCGTCGCCGTGCGATGATCGAGCGCCGTGACCCCGACCGTCGGCCTCATCACCCTCGTCGGCATCACGCTGGTGTGGGGCACCTCGTTCGTGGTCGTCAAGAACGCCCTGGACACCATCCCGGTGCCGCTCTTGCTCGCCTTGCGCTTCTCGGTCGCGGCGGCGTGCTTCGCCTTCGTGCGCTTCGACCGCCGGGCCGTGCTCCCGGCGCTCTGGCTGGGGCTGATGGGGTTCGCGGGCTTCGCCACCCAGACGATCGGCCTGTCGGTCACGACGGCGTCCAAGGCCGCCTTCATCACGGGCCTCTCGGTGATCCTGACGCCGCTCGTGGCCGCGGCCTGGCGGCGCCGCTGGGTGCCGGCGCGCGCCTACGTCGCGGCGGCGCTCGCGACCGGGGGACTGGCGCTGCTGACGGTCGGCGACTCGGGCTGGTCCGGGGTCAACGTCGGGGACGTCTGGGTGCTCGGCACCGCGGTGGCGTACGCCTTCTACATCGTCTACCTGGGCGAGGTCGCCGGCGGGTCGCGCGCCTTCGCGCTGGCCGGGTTGCAGCTGCTGCCGATGGCCCTGCTCGCGTGGGGCTGGGCCTGGCCGCAGCGCGCCGCGCTCGTCGACGTGCCGCTCGTGACGTACGCCGCGATCGCCTACCTGGCCGTGCTGTCGACCGCCTTGGTGTCGGTGCTGCAGACCTACGCGCAGCGGGTCGTGTCGGCGCCGCTGACGGCGCTCGTCTTCGTGCTCGAGCCGGTGTTCGCCGCGGCCTTCGCGGCCTGGCTGCTGGGCGAACGGCTCGGCCCCGCCGGCTGGGCCGGCGGGGTGGTGGTCGTGGTCGCGATGATCGTCAGCGAGGTGCGCTTCCCCGTCCGGCGCGGGCGCGCCGGCGATCGGGCCGCCGCTCGTCGCATCTGAGCAGCGGCTCCACGACGGCGCGCCCGGTTACTCGTCGTTCTTGAGCAGCGACTCGACGACCGCGCGGTCCTCGAGCGTGCTGATGTCGCCCGCCAGGTCCTCGCCCACCGCCACCTGCCGCAGCAGGCGCCGCATGATCTTGCCCGAGCGCGTCTTGGGGAGCGCGTCGGCGAAGCGCAGGTCGTCGGGGCGGGCGATCGCGCCGATCTCCTTGGCGACGTGGGCGCGCAGCTCCTGCCGCAGCTTCTCGCTGCCGCTGCGGCCGCCCTCCAGCGTCACGAAGGCGACGATCGCGGTGCCCTTCAGCTCGTCGGGTCGCCCGACCACGGCGGCCTCCGCGACCGTCCGGTGCGAGACGAGCGCGGACTCGATCTCCATGGTGCCCAGGCGGTGCCCCGAGACGTTGAGCACGTCGTCGACCCGCCCCATGATCCAGTGGTACCCGTCGGCGTCCATCCGGGCCCCGTCCCCGGCGAAGTAGCGTCCCGGGAACTCCGACCAGTACGTGCGCTCGTAGCGCGCGTCGTCGCCGTAGACCGTGCGCAGCATCGACGGCCACGGCCGCTCGAGCACCAGGTAGCCGCCCTGACCCGGCTCCACCTCGTCGCCGGAGGCGTTGACCACCTTGGGTTCGACCCCGAAGAACGGCAGCCCCGCCGACCCGGGCTTGGCGTCGTGCACGCCGGGGAGGGTGGTGATCATGATGCCGCCCGTCTCGGTCTGCCACCAGGTGTCGACGATCGGGCAGCGGTCGCCGCCGATGACGCGCCGGTACCACATCCAGGCTTCGGGGTTGATCGGCTCCCCGACGGTGCCCAGGAGCCGCAAACTGGAGAGGTCGTGGGCGGCCGGATGCTCCTCGCCCAGGCGCATGAAGGCGCGGATGGCGGTGGGGGCGGTGTAGAAGACCGTCACGCGGTAGCGCTCGACCAGCTCCCAGAAGCGCGCCGGGGTGGGGGTGGTCGGCGCCCCCTCGTAGAGCACCTGGGTGGCGCCGTTGAGCAGCGGTCCGTACGCCACGTAGGTGTGGCCGGTGATCCAACCGACGTCGGCGGTGCACCAGTAGACGTCGTTGTCGCGCAGGTCGAAGACCGTGCGGGTCGTGAGGTAGGCGATCGTCTGGTACCCGCCGGTCGTGTGCAGCACCCCCTTGGGCGTGCCGGTGGAGCCCGACGTGTACAGGATGAACGAAGGGTGTTCGGCGTCGAGCGGCACCGCCGGGCAGATGGGGGAGGCGAAGCGCACGGCGTCGTGGTACCAGACGTCGCGCCCGGGCTCCATGTCCACGTCGTTCTTCGCGCGCCGCACGACGAACACCTTGACCACCGTCGGGCACTCCGCGAGCGCCTCGTCGACGGCGGGCTTGAGCGGCAACACCTGGCCGCGCCGGTACCCGCCGTCGCCGGTCACGACCGCCTTGGCGCCGGCGTCGTTGATCCGGTCCGCGAGCGCGTTCGCCGAGAAGCCGCCGAACACCACCGAATGGGTGGCGCCGATGCGCGCGCACGCGAGCATCGCCACGATCGCCTCGGGGACGAGCGGCAGGTAGATCGCGACCCGGTCGCCCTTCTCGATGCCCTGCGCCTTGAGCGCGTTCGCGAAGCGGTTCACCTCGCGCAGCAGGTCGGCGTAGGTGAGCACCCGGCGGTCGCCCGGCTCGCCCTCCCAGAAGAACGCCACCTTGTTGCCCAGGCCGCGCTCGATCTGCAAGTCAAGGGCGTTGTAGGCCAGGTTGGTGGTGCCGCCCTCGAACCACTTGACGAACGGCGGGTCCCACGAGCGCACGGTGTGCCAGCGGTCGAACCAGTGCAGGTCGTCCGCGACCTCGGACCAGAAGGCGTCGGGCTCGTCGAGCGAGCGCCGGTACTGCACCTGGTAGTCCTCGAGGCTGCGGATGCGGGCGCGGTCTCGGAAGCCCTGCGGCGGCTTGAAGCGCCGCTGCTCGGCGAGCACCGTGGTCAGGTGGGCGGGCGGGACGGGGGCGTCGTCGGGCATGCGGGTCCTCCGGATCGGATGCAGGCTGGATGGCGGGCGCCGTGCGGGCGCCGCCGGGCGGTGGGGTGCGCCGAGTCTACCGGGTGTCGGCGGCGGCGCACGGCCGTCGGAGCGGTGCGGTTCTCGTGTGTCCCGGTACGGGGGTTCTTGGCGTTGTGTGTGAAACGTCTCATCTGGTACATCTAGTTTCGAGCCGCGGTCGCGGGGAGCGCCGGCGTCGATGCGCCGATGACGCGTCGCGGTACACCATCGGGAGGTTCACACCTTGCACTCGCCATTCGCTCGCCTGCTCCCCATTGCCGCGATCGCCGCCGTCCTGGCCGCGTGCGCGGCCCCCATGTCCCCCTCCGCCGAATGGACCACCTGGGAGGACGGCTACGCCGAGTACGCCGCGCTTGCCACGGCCGAGGGCGATATCGGCCTCTCGGCCACGACCGAGCCTCGGCGCTACATCCTCAGCCAGAACGGCGCGCTTCGCGGCGTTGAGGCTGCCGCGGCTCGGCGTGGAGACATCCTCGTCCGACACGAACCCGGGGCGGGCTTCGCGGTCGTCGAGACCCGCGATCCGGGCGCCTACGCTCGTTTCGCCAACGTGATCGTGCCCGACGTGGTGACCACGTGGCGCGCACCGACCACGCAGGTGGCTTTCGAGGCAGAAGTCGGCGATCCGCCGTCCTCCGGGTCGGCCGACGCCTTCTTCGACCTGCAGTGGGGCCACGTGCCGGTGCGCGCGACGGCCGCTTGGGCCGCTGGCGTGCGCGGTGCCGATGTCGTGGTCGCCGTGCTCGACAGTGGGTTCGACCTCGACCACCCGGACCTGGCGCCCCAATGGACCGAACCGTTCCTCGGCGCCGACTTCACCGGCGAGGGTCTGGCGTACGGCCTTGCTGACACGTTCAGCCACGGCACCCACGTGGCCGGCACGGTCGCGGCGGCGCAGAACGATTTCGGCGTCATCGGTGTGGCGCCCGACGCCAAGCTCGTGCCGATCAAGGTGCTCGGCGACGAAGGCAGCGGTTCGTTCGCGGACGTGATGTCGGGGATGCTCCATGCGGCCGCGGTGGGGGCCGACGTCGCCAACATGAGCCTCGGCGCCTTCTTCCCACAGCGTGCCTACTGCGACGACGATGGCTGCTACTCCGCTCGCGAGGCGGCCGGCCTCAAGGTGGCGATGCAGCGCGTCGCGAACTTCGTGACCTGGAGCGGCACGCTGATCGTCACCTCCGCCGGGAACGAAGCGTTCGACCTCGACAAGACGGCCGACCTGCTGGTGTTGCCAGCGGGCCTGGCCCAGGTCGTCAGCGTCTCGGCGACCGCGCCGGTCGGTTGGGCGACGGACCCCGGGAACACCGACTTCGACGGCCTGGCGAGCTACTCGAACTACGGCCGCAGCGCCATCACCGTGTCGGCGCCTGGTGGCGACCTCGAGTACCCCGGCAACGAGGCCTGCACGGTCGCGGGCCTCGCGCGCCCGTGCTTCGTCTTCGACCTCGTCTTCAGCACCGGTAACGGCGGCTGGTACTGGTCCGCCGGCACCTCGATGGCCA
>JAABRX010000127.1 GCA_011390675.1 Trueperaceae bacterium
AGGACGCGCGAGGACGCTTCGGGACCGAAGCTACACCTGGTCGATCCGGAACGCACGCGCCGGGTTCGTGACCGTCATGGCGAAGATCGACTCGTCCGACACCCCGAACTCGCGCATGAGCGGGATGAAGCGCTTCGGCAGGTCGGTGTACGGCGTCACGTCACCCCCGCCCGGCTCTCCCACCCGGTACCACCCGGCATCGTGCGACAGCAGGATCTGCGACTCGAACCCGGCATCCAGGAGCTGCAGCAGCGCCGACAGCGTCGCGTTGTCGGTCGCCGGGCCGATCCCGTCGAGCTCGATCCAGCACCCCGATCGCGCGACGAGCTCGAGCAGGCCGATGTCGCTCTCCTGATGCGCGTGGATGAAGATCCACTTCCGCGGCGCGACGCCGTAGCGGTCGAGGAGCCTCAGGACCTGCAGCGCGGGTACGCCCCGACACGTGTGCGTTCCGATCGTCATGCCCGTCGCTCTGCTCGTGAGCGCGGCGGCGGCGATGACCTTCTGCTGGATCGCCGCGAGCGGCTCTGGGCCGACCGCGGTCTTGATGAAGCCCGGCCGGACGTCGGTTGCGTCGATGCCGCCCTGCCACTCGGCGATCCACTGGCCGGCGAGTTCCTCAGCCGATAGCGCGAAGGTCTCGGCGGGGAGGTAGGGCTCCATGTACTGGCCGGTGTTCGTCACGATGTGCATGCCCGTGCGCAGCGCAAGCTCACGGAGCACGACGGGATCGCGCGCGAGGTACATCGGGCTGCAGTCGACGAGCGACCGGACGCCGGCGGCCATCGCCGATCGCAGGTGCGGTTCCATCGTCCGCACCACCTCTTCACGGTCGTACCGGTGAGGACCGGCCGTGACCGCGCCGCCGAAGTCCACCATCACGTGCTCGTGCGGAAGCGTGAAGCCGAACCCATCGGGATCGATCGGACCGAGCACCGTCATGATCATGACGCAACGATACGGGGTACGCGCGCAGCGGCGAGATCGACACGTTCGCGAACGTCATGGAACACGCGCTCTCGCTGTAGCGGGCCTGCGCACGCGCACGACCTAGCGCAGGGACAGCTCCATGAACCGCCAGTTGGACCACAACTGCTTGGGCACCTCGGCGCCCTCGTAGGCCTCGCGGTCCACGAAGCCCGCCACCTCGTACGTGCGGTGCGCGGCCCCCATGAACGGCCCCGTGTCCAGGCGCAGCTGGTCGTACCCCAGGGCGCGCGCGTCGTCGATGAGCCGCGTCAGGATGACCGCACCCAGGCGCCGCCCGCGATGGCCGGGGCGGACGTACATCCGCTTCACCTCGGCGACGCCGTCGGCGAACCGGCGGAGGCCGCCCATGCCCTCCAGGGCGCCGTCGACCTCGAGCAGGTAGAACGCACCGTGGCGCTGCGCGGCCGCCACCATCGCGTCGAGCGCTTCCTCCGTGTACGTCCGGACGTCCGCCCCGAGCAGGTCGGCCAGCCGGAGGCCGAAGTGCTCCTCGGAGAGCTGCTCGAGCCACGTCAGGTACTCGACGTTCAGCTCCACGAGGACGGATCGGTGCACGGCGAGGTCGGCCGGGACGAGCCGGACCGTACCGTCGGGCGCAGTCATCGGGCGCACCTCGGCGCGATCGGGAAACCGTCGTGAAGCTCGGAGATCGCCAACGGGTCGGTCGTCGGGGGGCGCATGGCGCATCCTACCGGTGGCGGCGGCGTCGGCCTCGAGGTAGGGCACGAGCGTGCCGGGTTCGCTGCCGCCCACCGCCCCTGGGCGCCCACGCCCCGCGGTAGCGTGGCGACCATGACTTCCGGCGCCGCACGCTGGGCCATCGTCGACGGGCAGCGCGTGCCCTACGCGGAGGCAACCGTCCACGTGAGCGACCTCGGCCTCCGGCGCGGCTTCGCCGTCTTCGAGATGTTCCGCGTCGAGGACGGCGTGCCCCTCTTCCTCGAAGACCACCTCGCCCGGCTCGGCCGCTCCGCCGACGCCATCGGCCTGCCGCTTCCGCGCGGGCTCGACGGCGTGGCCGACGACGTGCAGGCGCTCCTCGACGCCCACGAGGCCGGCGTCGCCGCGGTGCAGATCCTGGTCACGGGCGGACCGTCGGACGACGGCGTCACCTTTCGGCAGCCCACCTGCGTCGTCAACTCGGTGCCCGTGCCGCCGCGACCGACGGCGCCCGCGGGTGCGGCGCTGGTGGCGCACCGCCACGCCCGCGAGCTCCCCGAGGCGAAAAGCACCAACTACCTCACCGCCATGCGCCTCGCGGGCGCCATGCGCGCCGCCGGCGCGATCGACGTGCTCTACCACGACGGCACGCACGTCGCCGAGGGCGCCCGTTCGGCGCTCGCCATCGTCCAGGACGGGACGCTCGTCACGCGCCGCGAGGGGGTGCTGGCCAGCGTGAGCATGGCGCAGCTGCTCCTCGTTGCGCGGCCGCGGATGCGGGTCGAGGAGCGCGCCATCACGCTCGAGGAGCTCCGGGCCGCCGACGAGGTGCTCAGCACCGGCGCCGTCCGCGGCGTCGTCCCGATCGTGGCGATCGACGGTCGGCCGGTCGGCGACGGGGGCGTGGGGCCGCACGCGCGCGCGCTCTTCGCAGCGTTCGCAGCGCACGTCGACGCCTACGTCGCCGAGCGCGCACGGCGTCGCTGAGGACCCCGACCGCCGGCGCCTCCACCCCCGACCCCCACACCCGAGGAGCCCCATGACCGTCCGCACCGCCCCCCTCACCGACCTCCACGCCGACCCCGGAGAGGCCGCGCTCGTGCGCCTGTGGCGCGAGCTGATCGACCAGGAGCGCGCGAACGTCGCCGTGCCCCCCAACGCCGCCGCCGACGGCTTCTGGTTCGGCTCCGGCAACGCCGCCCTGGACGACGACGGCACCGTCTGGCTGGTCGGCCGCTACCGCGACGCCGGCGACTCCCGCACCGGGCTGGCGGCGGGCGCCCGCGGGCTCGAGCTCGCCCTCTTCCGCTCCGCCGACGCCGGCCGCACCTTCACCAAGGCGGCCTCGTGGTCGAAGGCCGACCTCTCGGGGCTCGGCCGCGTCACCTCGATCGAGGGCTCGGCGCTCGCGCGCCGCACCGACGGCACCTGGGAGCTCTACGTGGCGCTGGAGAAGGACGTCGCCTACCCCGCCGCGGTGGCCTCGCTGCAGAAGCCGGGGACCGGCGTGTGGTCGATCGACCTCCTGAACGGACCGACGCCCGACGCGATCGCGACCCCCTCGCAGCGCGCCTGCCTGGCGAGCACCGAGCCCGAGACCCTGCACGTCAAGGACCCGGTCGTGGCCCGCGACGGCGTCGCCACGCACCTGTGGGCCGCCACCCACCCGGCCAGCTGGGCCTCGTCGAACACGGCCTGGGCCGTCCGCACCGGCGACGACGATGCCTTCGCCGTGCGCAGCTGGCAGTTCGCGCCGCGCGGCACCCTCTGGGACGTGGCCGTCACGCGCGTCACGCACCGCTGGCCGGTCCCGCGGGTCGGCCTCTTCGCCGAGGGCCCGGCCCGATCGGTCTACCTGTACGACGGTGCCGAGTGCATGCGGCCACTGGAGCCCAACCCCCGCGCCGCCGCCCGCCCGCGCGGCTACTCGTGCGAGGAGCTGGGCGGCGCGATGGTCGGCCGCGACGACGACCCGATGGACCTCCGACGCCTCTCGCGGTGGGCCCCGCTCTTCGTCTCGCCGCACGGCACCGGCTGCAGCCGCTACGTGACCACGCTGCGGGTCGGCGACGAGCTGGTGGCCTACTGGCAGCAGGGGCAGGCCGACGGCTCGCAGCCCTTGGTGTCGCACCGGTTGCCGTGGGCGCGGGTGCTCGAGCTGCTGGGCGGGTGAACGCCGCGGACCGACTTCTGGGGCGGCCGGGGGCGTGGATGGACGGGAACCATGCCCTCGATGATGCTCCGTTTGGACCGCCCCCTCAATCGGTCCCGTCGGCACGCGCCCACGAGGACTGGGCCCTTCGCCCCCCCACGAAGGCGGCTTCACCCCCGACACCACGCCCGCACCACGCCCGTGCCACGGACCACCGCCTACGGTGCCCGGCACGGAGCGGGGCAGCGGGCCCGGCTCCATCCACCCGCGCCGACCGCGCGGAGCGAATGGAGACCGCGATGAACCGAACGATGCGACGAGTTCTTGCAACGGCGGCCTTCGCCATCACCCTCGGAACGGCACTCGGATGGGACGACCCAGGGAACCTGGACACCAGCGGAAGCAGCGGCGCGATCAGCACGGCGGCGGAACACGATGACAACTGGGAACGGCTGCTGCAGCAGACGCCGGGTGTGGAGGCGCTGGCACGCGACCTCGCGACGCTGGAGGAGGCGGTCGCCGCGTTCGCCGACGTGGACCAGGCCGCGGCCGCCGGCTACGGGCCGTCCAGCGAATGCATGGTCAGCGAGGACGGCGCGCAGGGCATCCACTTCGCCAACAAGGCCCTGTTCGAACCATCGGTGGCGCTCGAGGCACCGCAACTGCTGATGTACGAGCCGCTCGCCGACGGATCGCTGCGGTTCCTGGGCGTCGAGTACCTCGTCTTCCAGCAGGCTTGGCACGATGCGGGCCACACCGAGCGCCCGACGCTCTTCGGACGGGTCTTCGACCTGAACGAGACGCTCCTCGACGAACCGTTCTACCTGCTGCACGTGTGGCTGAGCCAATACAACCCCAGCGGCTTGTTCGCCAACTGGAACCCGCTGGTCGATTGCGGGCACGCCGCCGCAGCGCACTGAGCCGGTCGCGGCCCCCCTCGGGGGGCCGCGACCCTGCTCGAGCCGATGGGCAATGGAATCGCCATGACGAAACCGTGATCGACGGGACGCCGGAAGGATCGCCGGCGCTAGAGTGCCGCATGGCCCCACCCCTGGCCCCGCCTCAGGACTACGAGGTTCGGCTGCTCGGTCGGCCCGCGATGCACGCGGCCGGCGGGTGGTCGGACCTCAAGCCGGGCCTGATCTCGGCGCTCTTGGGGTACCTCGCGTTCCAGGGCCGCTGGGTCGACCGCGCCGAGCTGATCGCCCTCTTCTGGCCCGACCGCAGCGAGGACGTGGCGCGGGGCAACCTGCGGCCGCTGCTGTGGCGCCTCGCGAACGAACCGGTGGCGTACGGGCTGGAGCGGGAGCGCTCGCTGCTCCGATGGCCCGTGCGCACCGACCACCAAGCGTTCGTCGAGGCGTGCCGCGCGCAGCACTGGCGGGACGCCTGGACGCTGCCACGGGGTGAGCTCCTGAGCGGCGTGCGCCTGCCGGCGGCACCGGAGTTCGACACCTGGCTGGAGATGGAGCGTGCCACGGTGCGAAGCGCGCTGCGTACGGCAGGGATGCGGGCGGCCGACGAGGCGACCCGATCGGGCGACCTCGACGAGGCCGTCGACGTGCTGGGCGACCTCTACCACTTGGACACCTTCGACGAGGAGGTGCTTCGAGCGCTCATGGCCGCGCTCCACCGCCGCGATGCCCGCAGCGACGCGCTCGAGCTGATGACGCGGTTCGAACGCCTGTGCCGCGAGGAGTTGGGCGCCGAACCCGAGCCGGCGACCCGGGCGCTCGCCGCGAAGATTCGGGCCGGGCCCGTCGAGCGCACCCCGCGGGCGCCCGGCGACGCGCGCGCCCGCGGCGCGGCCCCACGCCGACCCGCGACGCTGCCCGTACCGCTGACCCCCTTCGTCGGCCGGCGCGACCTGGTCGCGGCGGTGTCGAGGACGATCGTCGACGCGGGGTGCCGCGTCCTGACGTTGGTCGGCCCCGGCGGCGTCGGCAAGTCGCGGATCGCGATCGAGGTCGCCCAGGAGGTCGAGGGCCGCTTCGAGGAGGGCGCCCGCTTCATCGAGCTGGCGGCCCTGTCGAGCGAAGGCGCCCTGCTGGCCGCCGTCGCCGGGGCGATCGGCGCCGAGCTGGCCGCCGGCGAGGACCCGAGGCCCCAGGTCCTGCGCGCGCTCGGCGCGCACCGGATGCTCCTCGTGCTCGACAACGCGGAGCACTTGGGCGAGGTCCCGACGCTGGTCGCGGACCTGTTGGGCCAGGCCCCGGGCGCGACGGTCCTGATCACGTCGCGCCGGGCGACCGGGCTCGCCGGGGAGGTCCTCGTCGACGTGGACGGCCTGGCGCACCTCGACGAACCGGAGCGTGGCCGTCGATCCCGCGCGGCGCGCGGCGCCGCGTCGCGTCCGACGGAGGCCGCCGAGCTGTTCCTCCAGGTCGCTCACCGCGCCGGCGCCGCGCTCCCATCCGAAGCCCTGCCGACGATCGAGCGCCTGTGCGCGCACCTCGGCGGCGTCCCGCTGGCGATCGAGCTCGCGGGAGCCTGGACGCGCGTCCTGGAGCTGGACGCCATCGAGACCGCGTTGACGCGTGGCCTGGACCTCCTGAGCGGCGAGGCACCCGATCGAGCGGCGCGCCACGCCAGCATGCGGGTCGTCTTCGATCAGTCGTGGGCGACGCTGCAACCCCGGGAGCGTGCGGCGATGCGATGCCTCGCGCCGTTCCGGGGTGGCTTCACGCTCGAGGCGGCCCGGGCGGTGGCGGAGGTCGAGCTGCCCGTCCTCCTGGCGCTGACGAACAAGTCCTTCCTGAGGCGCGCCGGCGACGGGCGCCTCACGCGCCACCCGCTCGTGTGGCGCTACGTCCAGGAGCGGGCGAAGGAGCATCCGGAGGAGCTCGACGCTGCCCGGGACCGGCACGCCACCTACTTCCTCGAGTTCCTCGCCGCGCGCCACGAGGGCTTCCACCACGCGGACGGCGAGCGGATGATGCGGGAGATCGACGCCGAACTCGCGAACGTGACGGTGGCCTGGCGATGGGCCTGCGAACGCGGGCTGCTCGCGCCGTTGCGGTCCGCGGTCGTCAGCCTCGGCCGATTCTGCTGGGCGTGGGGCCGCTACGACCTCCAGGACGCGCTGTGGCCTCGAGCGCTCGAGGCCGCGGGCGACGACCCGGTGCTGATGGGCCTCCTGCTGGTGCACGAGGGATCCGCCCAGACCTGGCGTGCGATCGGGGACTTCGGCGCGGCGCTCTTCGAGCAGGCGCTCTCGCTGCTCGAGCCTTCGGCGGGACCCGCCGAGCTGGCGTGGGCGCTGCGCGGCCACGGGATCGCGCAGGCGCGGAACGGTCGCCGCGACCGGGCGGCGGTGGCCTACGAGAGGGCCGCCGCGCTCTACCGGCAGGTGGGCGACGTCGAGGGCGCGCTCATGATGGCGCTCTCGAGAGCCTCGGAGGCCGATTCCGTCGGCGAATCTCTGGCGCGCTACGACCGATGCGTCGACGAGTCCCGCGCGGCCGGGGCCCCGCACCCGTTGGCCATGGGCTTGGCGGGCCGCGCAGGGATGTTGCGCTCGTGGGGCGACTTCAAGGCAGCCGAGGACATGGTGCGGGAGGCTCAGCATCTGCACCGAGGCATGCGCGCGCCGTTCTGGTCGCTGGACCGCCGGAACGTGCGGGCCCTCGTGTGCATCGAACGCGGACGCCTGCGGTTCGCGCGCGCCCTGTGCTGTCGGACGCTGGCGGGTCGCGGCACCTCCGCTTCCGAAGTCGAGGGCGTGGGGGACGCGGCCACGGTCGCCATGGCGGCGCTCGCGCGCGTCGAGTACCTCGAAGGGGACGACCTGGCCGCGACCACGTGGGCGCGGCGTTCCTTGGAGCACCACCGAAGCCAGCACGGACCGGCGGCCTCCTACGACCTCGCGGCGTCCACGCTCGTGCGCATCGCGCTGAGGGAAGGCGACCTCGACGACGCCCGCCGATGGACCGACGAGCTCGGGCGCGGGCCCGAACCGAGGTGGTACACCGGACCGCTCACCACGGCGGCGGCGACGACCGAGGCCGACGTCTGCCGCGCGGAGGTCGAGCTGGCGAGCGGCGACGTGGCCGCCGCCACGGTGCACGCCCGCTCGGCGCTGACGCGGGCCCGCGCCGAGGAACTGCTCGCGGCGGGGCTGGCTGCGCTCGTCACGATGGCGCGGATCCTGGAGCGGCGTGGCGAGCGCGACGGCGCGCGTCGGGTCGCCGCCTACGTCCACGAGCATCCGCGCGCCTCCTTCGAGACGAGGCGGGAGGCCGCGCGCCTGCCCCGCATCGACGACGGGGCGGCACCCGACGGGAGCTCGGCCGGCGTGCTAGACGCGCTCGATCGGGCGCTGGGCGATCTGGAATGAGCGCTCCCTCGCCACCCGCACCGAGGCGGTCACGCGTCCGGGTCGATCAGGGCGTCCCGCTCGCGCGCCACCGCCAGCGGCACCAACTTCGCGATCGCCCCGGCCGCCTCGCCGCGCTCCGCGTGCCACAGGTCCCAGTCCTGCTGTAGTCCCAGCCAGAAGGCCGCGCTCGCGCCCGTGACGCGCTCGAGACGCAGCGCCGTGTCCGGCGTCACGCCGCGCCGACCGCGGACGACGCCGTTGAGGCGCGGGAACGAGACCCCGAGCCGCTGCGCGAACTCGACCTGGCTGATCCCGAGTGGCTCCAGGAACTCCTCGAGGAGCACCTCGCCGGGGTGGGTCGGGGGCCGGTCGGTGGGCAAGCGGCGCCCGTGGCGAGAATCGTCCGAGCGGCCCTCAGTGGTAGTCCGTGATCTCGACGTCGTAGGCATACCCCTCCTCCCAGGTGAAGCAGATCCGGTACTGCTCGTTGATGCGTACGCTCCATCGGTTTGCGCGATCGCCCTTGAGCCGTTCGAGACGGTTGCCCGGCGGCACCGCGAGGTCGCGAAGGTCGCTGGCGCGGTTGATCACGTCGAGCTTGCGCCGCGCGACGCGCCACAGGGTCGATGGGCAGATCGCTCTGGCTCGCCGCGAGTCGCGACCGTCGAAGACGTCCTCGGTCGCAGCGTCGGCGAACGTCGCGATCATGATCGGAGTATAACGTATGCCGTTCTACGCTACGCCGGTTCCGGACCCCGCCTCATCGACAGACCGTCCCCGCCCGCCCCGGCCGCGCGTCGGTGTAGTCCCACGAATCGACCACCGTCTCGCCGAGCATCAGGTAGACCGTGTCGCCGCCGTTGTTCCACACGCCTTGCCCCGGGTTGCCGATGGTCAGCTCCCCTGGGCCGCGCTCGCCGACCGGCAACCGGAAGGCCGTGCCCGACCCCTCGTCCCACAGGTAGTAGCCGCGCGTGTCGAGGCGCTCGCGCAGGAGCAGCGTGACCGACTCGCCGTCGGTGTCGTTCGGCGTGTCGGGGTCGTAGAGCACGCACGCGATCACGATGGGCCCCGGCGGCAATCCCTCGGCGACGCCCGGCGCGCGCGGTGCGGCCCACAGGCCGATCGCCGCGGCCCGGGCGACCGCCGCCGCCTGGGCGTACCGGTCCGCGTAGGTGACGTTGGGCTCCATCGCCAGCGGGCGCGCGAGGCCGGCGGCGACCAGGTCGAGGTTCACCTGGGTCGCGGCCAACCCGTCGATGGTCCAGGCGCCCTCGGGGTCGGCGACGTAGGCGTAGGCGAGCAGCCGGCCGAAGGCGTCCTCGGGACCGAGGTCGAGCTCGAGCCAGACGAGCGCGCCCGCGGGAAGGCGAGCGCGCAGCCAGGCGGCGGCCTCGGGCCCGAAGGGCTCGCGGCCCACCGTGGGGTGCTGCGTCTCGGGGGCGTCGACCCCGATCAGGCGGACGGTCCGCGGCCCGACGTTCGACTCGACCACGAAGGTATCGCCGTCCACGACCGACGCGACCGGGACCGGCCCGTAGAGCGCGCCGAGCGGGGTGGGCTGGGCGAGGGCGAGGGTGGCGAGGAGGAGCGCAGCGAAGCCGAGCCAGCGGGGCATCGGGGCAGGGTATCAGGGTGGATCGGCGAACCCGGACCGAGCCCGCGCTTGCCGGGCGAGGACGAAGCGCGTACCGGCGTTCACACCACCCGCCACCAGGGCACCGCCAGGACGTCGGGCGCGAGCCACTCCGTGTGCGAGCCCGTGTGCAGCAGCAGCCCGGATCGAGCGACCTCGCCGTACTCCGCGCGAAAGGACCGCAAAGCCTTGGCGTCCCCCAACCGAGGTCGCTCCGTGCTCTTGATCTCGATCGGCAAGAGTCGTCCGGCCACATCGACGACCAGGTCGACCTCCTCACCCGTCGTCGTGCGCCAGTAGTGGAGCTCGGCCCGCTCGCTGCGCGCGTCGCGCCAGGCGAGGAGGTCGTGCAGCACCAGGTTCTCGAGGTGGGCACCCACGGGAGCGTCGAGCCCCGCCAGGTGAAGCGCCACCCCCGTATCGCCCCAGTACACCTTGGGCGCTTTGATGAGCCGCTTCGTCCGGTTGACCGCGTACGCCGGAAGGCGCACGAGGAGGTACGACGCCTCCAGGAGGTTGAGCCAACGGTGCACGGTCGGCTGGGCCACCGCGACGTCCCGGGCGAGGTCGGACTGGTTCAGCACCTGACCCAGACGCAGCGCGGCCGCCCGCATGACGCGCCTGAAGTCGGGGAGCGCCGTGATCGACGCCAGCGCCTGCAGGTCGCGCTCGAGGTACGTCCGGACGTACGCCTCGAACCAGATGCGGCGCGCCGACGCGTCGGGCAGGTCGAGCGCCGGCGTCGGGAAACCACCCCGGAGCGCGAGGGACCGCCAGTCCTCGGGCGCATCGGCCGTGCTCGTGAGGAGGTCGACCCAGTCGGCCTCGTCCGCGCCGAGCAGCTCGTCCCACCGGCCCGCGCGAGCCTCGCCGAGCTGCTCTCGGCGCGTCATGGGCCACAGGGTCAGGTAGCTCGCGCGGCCGGCGAGCGACTCGGAGACGCGGTGCATGAGCAGAAGGTTGGCGGAGCCCGTCAACAAGAAGCGCCCGGGCGTACGCCTCGCGTCGATCGCACGCTTGACGGCGTGAAGGAGCGCCGGTTCGCGCTGAACCTCGTCGATCGTCACGGGACCGGTTCCCCCGACGATCGCCTCGGGATCGCTGCCGGCGGCAGCCTGAACGTCGAGGTCGTCGAGGGTCAGGTACCGCCGTGCGGGATGGCGAGCCCGAACCAGCGTGCTCTTGCCGGTCTGCCTCGCCCCGGTGAGGACGACCGCCGGCATCGTGCGGAGGTGCTCGTCGAGGCTTAGGCCGACGAGGCGAGGGAGCGACCGTTCATCCATGCCGTGAATGATAATCATTCATGGCGTGGATGATGTGAGGCATCGGGGCAGGGTATCAGGGCCCGTGCCGGTAGACCTCCCGCCGATGGCCGACCTTCAGGACGTCCACGGTCCGTGCGGCGTCGTCGACGACGTAGAGGATGCGGTAGGGCCCTTGCCGAACCCGGTACACGTCCGCAGGGCCGGTGAGCTTCTCGCACCCGCGGGGCCTCGGCTCGGCCGCAAGTGCAGCGATCCGCCGAACGACTCGCTGTCGATCGCGCTTCGTCGAGATCTCCTCGACCTCCTCCACCGCCGAAGGTTTGATCGACAGGCTATATGCGGCCACGGTCGTGGAGATCTTGGACGAACGCTTCGAACGAGACGCTCGACTCTGCCACGCGCTGGCCGACGGCAGCCAGGTCGACGGCGTCCTCGGCGAGGGCCATCCGCACGGCTTCGTTGACCATCTCCGACATCGATCGGTTCGTCGCCGCCGCCTTGAGCCGCAACGCTCGATGCACCTCGGCGTCCAAGTAGATCGTTGCGCGCTTCGACTCGTCCATGCCGCCATCATGACGTCGTGACGTCGAAACGTCAAGACGTTCGACTGCATGGGTGAGGGCGGTGGTCCTGTCGGCAAGGCGATCAGGCAGGTACCGAAGGGCATGCCCGTGTCTTGCAGCGCTCGCCACCAGGGCACCTCCAGGTCGTTGATGGGTCCTCGTGGATGTCGAGGCGGGCTCCGCGTGCAGTTCACCGCGACGACGGCGCATCACCGCTCAACCGAGTTGACCATCCCCACCCCCCGACCATGGAGCCATCCCACCCCCACGGAGGACCGCCCATGCCATCCGACCCCATCGCCCCCCTCGCCCTGTACGGCGTCGCCCGCACCCTCGAGATCGAGCGCGAGCGGCGCGTCCACGACACCCCCGACGGCTTCACCTGGTGGATCGCCCCCGGGCTGCACCAGCGCGTGCAGGTCGAGGACGACGTCACCGGGTGCACGCCCTGGCTGCGCATCACCACGCCCGTGTGGCGCGGCGCCGATTCGCAGGCGATCGCACCCCTGCTCGACGAGCTGCGCCAGCACGCGCGCGGCGCCGCCGTGCGCCACGACCCCCGCAGCGGCGACGTGGCGCTGGTCACCCGGGCGCCACTGGCCATCGACCGCGCCCTCCACCACGCCGCGGGCTACGCGACCGCCGGCGGCGTCCAGGCCGTCCTCGCCTCGTGGGCCTGGAGCGAGGCCGCGAAGCGCCTGGGCGAGCGGGCGCGTGCCTGGCGCGCCACCGTGCCGCACCCCGAGCGGGGGATGGACGTGGCGCCCAGCGCGGTGCTCGGCTTCGGCGAACGCCTGCTGAAGCCGCGCCTCGAGGCTCAGGGGACCGGGTTCGGCCGAGCGCTGTTGGACGAGGCCGCCTCCGCCGTCGAGCGCGACGGCCTCGGCCTGATGGCGCACCGCCATCCGACCGGGAACAAGGTCTCGTTCGCGGTCGACGTCGGCCCCACCGTCGCGATCCTGGAGGTCGCCCTCATCAACGGCTCGGTG
>JAABRX010000128.1 GCA_011390675.1 Trueperaceae bacterium
CGCCGGAGCCGGCTTGGGCGTGCGCGCCGGCTTCGACGTGGGCGCGCACCGCCGGGAACAGGCGCTGCTCGCCGATCGTCATCGACAGGTCGTGGTGGGTGTACCCGAAGCTCCCCGCCATCCCGCAGCAGCCGGCGTCGACCTCGCGCACGTCGTGCGACGTCCAGCCGAGCACCGCCTTGGTGGCCGCGGTGCCGAGCACCGCCTTCTGCTGGCAATGGCCGTGCAGCAGGACCGGTGCGTCGCCGGCCGCGAACACGGCGGCCGGGTCGAATGCGCCGCTCGTCCAGCGCTTCGCCAACCACGCCTCGAGCGGCCGGACGTGCGCCGCCAGCGCCTCGGTCTCGGCGCCGGGCACCAGGCTCCGGTAGTCGTCGGTGAAGGCGCTGATGCACGACGGCTCCAGGCCGAGCACCGGCACCCCGCGGGCCACGTAGGGCGTCAGCGCCGCGACGTTCGCGGCCGCCTGCGCCTTCGCCTCACGCAGCAGTCCCTTCGAGATCAGCGGGCGTCCGCAGCATCGGTACGGCACCAACTCGACCCGGGCGCCCACGGCCTCGAGCACGCGAACGGCCGCCTCGGCGGGTGCGGGGTCGTGGAAGGTCGACCACGTGTCGGCGAAGAGCGCGACCACGGGGGCGTCTTCGGGGAGCGCCGCCGGCGTGCGGCCCGCGAAGGAGCGGTCGAAGCGCCGTGGCGCGTACGCCGGCAGCGTCCGGCGGCGGTCGACCCCGATCGCCTTCTCGGTGAGCCACCGGACGGGTGCGAGCGGCAGCAGCGCGTTCGCCAGCGGTGCGAGCGCCTGCGCGAGCGGCGCGAGCTTGGCCACGCCCCCCAGCGCTCGCGCCGCGAACGGCGTGCCATGGTCGTCGTAGTACGCCTGGAGGAACTCGGACTTGATCTTCGCGAGGTCGACTCGGCTCGGGCACTCGGCCTTGCAGGCCTTGCATTCGAGGCACAGGTCGAGGGCGTCGTGCACCTCGCGGCTGGTGAGGCCGCCGGGTAGGCCGCCCACCATCGCCTCGCGCAGCACGTTGGCGCGCCCGCGGGTGGAGTGCTCTTCGTCGCGCGTCGCCATGTAGGACGGGCACATGGTGCCCACGCCCTCCTTGCGGCACGCGCCCACGCCCGTGCAGGCCTCGACGGCACCGAGGAGGCCCTCGGCCCCGAAGTCGAACACCGTCGGGCGGTCGAAGCGCGGGTAGGCCGCGCCGTACCGGAGGTGCTCGGTCATGGGCGGCGCGTCGACGATCTTGCCGGGGTTCCAGACGCCGCTCGGATCGAACGCCCGCTTCACCTCTTGGAAGGCGCCGTACAACACCTCGCCGAACAGCTCGCGGTTCTTCTCCGAGCGGATCAGCCCGTCGCCGTGCTCGCCCGACCACGAGCCGCCGAAGCGGCGCACGAGCGCGAAGACCTCGTCCGCGATCGCCCGGTAGGCGCCGACCCCGAGTTCGGTCTTGAGGTCGAGCAGCGGCCGCACGTGCAGCACGCCGACCGAGGCGTGGCCGTAGAGGACGGCCGGGGCGCCGTGCCTCCTACACACGTCGAGGACGGCGGGCACGTAGGCGGCGAGGTGTTCGATGGGGATCGCGGCGTCCTCGATGAACGGCACGGGTTTCGCCAGTCCCTCGACGGTGGCGTAGACGCCGAGCCCCTTGCGGCGGAAGTCCAGGACCTCCTTCTGTTGGGTGGGGGTGACCGCGAGGTACGTCGCGTAGGCCCGGTCCGCGACCGCGGGGTCGCTCGCGAGCGCCTCGAGGTGGGCGCGGAGCGTCGCGTCGTCGTCGCCGTCGAACTCGACCGAGAGCACCACCGCCGGGTCGCCCTGCACCCAGCCGACGTCCTGGGCAAGGGCGGGGTTGACCTTGGCGAGCTCGAACAGGTCGCGGTCCATGAGCTCGACGGCCGCCGGCGCGTGGCGCACGATCGCCGGCACGGCCTCGAGGCCCGCGACGAGCGTCGTGAAGTGGAGCAGCGCCAGGACCCGCTTGCGCGGCACGGGGTGGAGCGCGACGGTGACGTCGAGGATCGCGGCGAGGGTCCCCTCGCTGCCGCACACCAGCTTGGCGAGGTTGAAGGGGTGGCCAGGCAGCAACTCGTCGAGGTGGTAGCCGCCGACCCGCCGCATCACCTTGGGGGTGCGGGCCTCGATCTCATCGGCGTGGGCGTGCACGATGCGGTGAACGGTCCGGTAGACGTCGCCCTCGAGGCCGGGCGTGGCGAGCTTGGCTGCGAGCGATCCGGCGTCGAGCGCCCGGAACTCGACGACGCTGCCGTCGGCGAGGAGCGCCGTCATCGCGATCACCTGGTCGACGGTCTTGCCGTACTTGATCGAGCGCGTGCCGGCCGAGTCGTTCGCCACCATCCCGCCGAGGTTCGCCCGGTCGGTCGTCGAGACGTCGGGCGTGAACTGCAGCGCGTGCGGCGCCAGCGCGCCGTTCAGGTGGTCGCGGATCACGCCCGGTTCGACCTTGGCGGTGCGGGCCTCGGCGTCGACCTCGAGGATCCGGGTCAGGTGGCGCGACACGTCGACGACGATGGCCTCGGCGACGGTCTGACCGGCGAGGCTGGTGCCGCCGCCACGCATCAGCAGCGGGACCCCGTGCGTGCGCGCGACGTCCAGGGCCGCGCGGACGTCGCCGACGTGCTTGGGGAACACCACGCCGTGGGGGGCGATCGCGTACGGGCTCGCGTCGGTCGCGTAGAGCGTGCGCCCGACCGGATCGAAGCGGACCTCACCCTCGAGGCGGGCACGCAGGTCGGCCTCGAGCCGCGCGCGCAGCGTCTGGCGGGCGTCGTCGTCGTGCGCGACGAGCCGCGGCGCCGACGTCGGCGCCGCGGCGACCGCAGGGGGGTTGGGGTCGTTCATGCGGCAGTATCGCACCGTCTCCGCGCCCGCTTCCGACGCGCGGCTCCTTCACGGGCTCCGGTCGTCCGAGCCCCCGTTCTTGGCTTCGTACATCGCCCGATCCGCGGCGTCGAGCAAGGCGCCGGGCGAGGTTGCGTCCTGCGGGTAGGTCGCGATGCCGATACTGGCCGAGATGTGCACGGGCCGATTCGCTACCTGGAACGGAAGCTCGAGGGCATCTCGGATGTTCTGGGCCACGAGTTCCACGTCGTCGCGCTCCTTGGCACCGACGACGATCACCGTGAACTCATCGCCGCCGTGTCGGGCCACGGAATCCTCTTCGCGGACGCAGTCGGCCAACCGCTTGGCCACCTCGGTCAACAAGACGTCGCCAGCCTCGTGGCCCAACGAATCGTTGACTTCCTTGAAGCCATCGAGATCCATGTACAGCACGGAAAGCGGCAGGCTGCTGCGTTTCGCATGCTTGACCTCCTGTTCCAAGCGATCCAGGAAGTATCGGCGGTTCGGCAATCCGGTCAGATGGTCGTGGTGGGCAGCGTGCCAGATCTCTTCCTCGAGCCGCGCCTGTTCGGTGATGTCCCGCAAGATGCAGACCGTCGTTTCGGTGCGCTGCTGTTCGTCCAGCACGGGCGCAAGCACGTAATCGAAGCGATCGCCCTGGCCCGAAGCGAACGAGTGGACGAACTTGCCCCGGTACGTGGACTGATCGGCGATCACCTTCTTGAGGTTGTGCTGGAACTCCGAGGCGAACCAGAACCCGAGGTCGAAGGCGGTCTTGCCGATGATCGCGTCGGGCTCCAGAGCGAAGAGGTCCACCGTCGCCTTGTTCGCGTAGACGATCCGGCCTTCGAGGTCCAGGACGTAGATCGGATCGGGCGATGCGAGCAGCACGGCGCCGAACAGGCGCGTCTTCGTCTCCTTCTCGGTCGCGTACTGCTCCAGCGATTCCGCGACGGCCTGGTCGATCGCCTCATGGAACCTGGTGAGGTCTTCGAGCTGCTCGGCCGTCACCGTCTCGTGAGCTCCCGTCCACTGCGACACCACGCTCGCGCGCAGCGCCCGAAACTCGGACACCGCCTCCAGCACGCTGAAGCCGCTCGCATACCGCTCGCCACCATGCAGGTCTGCCGAAGACTCGTCCCGATCCTTCGGCTCCCGGCCTTTCGATTTGGCGTCCTGTTCCGATTCGCTCTGGTGGGAATCGAGATCGTCGGCCACCTCCAGCAGCATCTCCCTGGCGTGGTCGCGCAGACCGCTCTCGCCCATGTCCCTGCCTGGCAGGAGACCGCTGGCGAAGTCCTCCCAAGCTTGGAGGATCGGCTCCATCTCTGTCCGGATGAACTCGGCCAATCGCATGTTCGGTTGCTCCTCGACGGCGGGCGACGCCCAATTGGTCGGATCCTGGTGATGCGGCACGCCACCGGACGCTGCCCGCCAACCGGACGCCCAATTGAAATTCTAGCGACCACTGCGCGATTCCAGGACCCCATTGCGCACGGTCGCGACCGACGACGCCTCTCCGCCGGAGGCCGCCGTGGCCTCGCGCGGTTCTCCCACCACGTACGGGATCGCCCGCCGCGCCACGGCCCGCCACGGTCGGCTGGCCAACTGACGTCGCGTTCCGGCGCGATCCGCGGTTTACTCCGGTGATGCCTCACTCCCTGAACGAGGCGCAGCGCGTGGCCATCCTCGAGCACGCGGAGGACGCGTTGATGGTCATCGACGCGGACGGCGTCCTGATGTACCTGAACGCGGCCGCGGCGCACCTCTATGGGTTGGCTGACGACCAGGGGGCAGAGCGCGAGCGCCTCGACGTGCAGCGCTACGCAGGCGACACCTTCGAGATGCGCACCCTGGCAGGAGCTCCTGTTCCAGAGGACGACCAGCCCTTGGCGCGAATCCTGAGGGGGGAGGCTTGCCAGAACCTGGAGCTCCTCGTCCGACACCGGAAGACGAATGCGCTGCGGATGTTCGTGTTCAGCGGGCGCACCATGGACACCGACCCACCCATCGGCGTGCTGCGGATCCGCGACGAGACCGCCCGCTGGGAAGCCGAGCGCCGCTACCGCGCCGCGTTCGAAGCCGACCCGGCACCCACGCTCATCGCGCGCCTCGAGGACGAGCGGATCCTTCAAGCCAACGCCGGTATGCAGGAGATGCTCGACAGCGACGCGAGCGACATCGTCGGGCACTCGCTCTCGGAGCTCGAAGGGCGCTTGCACGGCGAGTACCTATCCAACAGCCTCGATCGACTGCGCGAAGGGGAGCGGATCCACAAGCACAAGACGACGCTCAGGCACGCCACCAACGAGGACCCAGTGGATGTGCTCGTCTCCGCGCGCGCCGTCGAGATCGACGGCGCTCCATGCGGCATCTTCACGTTCATCGACATCACCGAGCTCGAACGTTCCCAACGGCAGAACGTCGAACTCCTCGCTCGGGAGATCGTGATGCACGCCGAGATGGAAGACGCCTACGAGCAGAGCATCGATGGTTGGGCCAGAGCCTTGGACCTTCGCGACGAGCACACGGCGGGTCACAGCCAACGGGTGACGGACATGACGGTGGCCTTGGCCGTGCGCTTCGGGATCTCGGGAGAACCGCTGGAGGGCGTGCGCCGGGGCGCGCTGTTGCACGACATCGGCAAGATGGGTATCCCGGACGCCATCCTGCAGAAGCCGGGACCGCTCACGCCTGCCGAGTGGAGCCGGATGAAGGGCCACGCCGAGTTGGGGAGCGACCTGCTGCGATCCATCGCCTACCTCGACACCGCGATCGACATCCCATCCTCCCACCACGAGCGGTGGGACGGCACCGGCTACCCCAGGGGCTTGAAGGAAGAGGAGCTCCCGCTGGGCGCCCGCATCTTCGCCGTGGTGGACGTATACGACGCGCTCATGTCGGACCGCCCCTACCGCGACGCATGGCCCCGCGACCGGGTCCTGGAGCATCTGCGACGAGGATCGGGAAGCCACTTCGATCCGAACGTCGTCGAATCGTTCCTCGACATGCTTGGCAGTCATGGTGTCAGCGACACCAGCGAAGGTCCGCCACCGCCCAAGGCCTAGCCCGAGTTCACCGGTCGTGCGGGAGCGGCGACGCGCCGTCGCCGAGGAGCGAGCGTACGGCCGCGTCGAACCCGGCGTCGTCGAGGTGCCGGTAGGCGTGCACGAAGGTCCTCAGGGCGTAGCGCCGGACCAGGCCCGCCCGCAGGCGCTCGCTCGCGTAGGGCTCGACCTTCCGGCCGCGGACCCCGCGGCCGCGGGCGTCCACCAACCCGAGTTCCTCCAGCACGGCGATCGTGCGGTCGGCGAGCGGGCCGTCGAACGGGGGGCGGCGGCCACGGCCGAGCGCCACCCAGGCGGTGCGCACGTCGGACACGGTGGGCCATGCGTCGGCCGCGCCCTCGAGGCGCGCGAGGGCGGGCGCGTCGAGGTGCACGCGCGTCGGCCCCTGCCCGAGCGCGCTCCGGAGCTCCGCGAAGGGGTCGTCCGCGCGGGGGTCGATGGACGCGATGGGCGCCGCGCCGGGGCCACGCTGGAGCGCGTGCGTCGGCGCGTCCGGCGCGCCGTCGAGGGCCAACGGGCCCGCCGCGCGCACCGCGTGGGCTTGGAACTCGATGGTCGTGCGCCCGTTCCATTCGTTCGGGACGAGCATCGCCGCGGCGTCGACCGCCGCTGCGCGACCGAGGGCGTCCGCCAACGCCCCCTGGCGCCACGCGACCCCCTTGACCTCGGTGCCGTTGGCGTCGCCCAACCGCAGCTGCAGGTGGGCGCCGGCGCTGCCGACCGCGCGCGCCGAACGCGCGCTGCCGCGCAGGAGCAGCGTGGGGGGCGCGTGCCCTTCGCCGTACGGCTCGAGCGCCTGCAGCGCCGCGTGGAGGTCGTCGCCGACCTCGTCCAAGCCGACGATCGCGTCCGCCACGACGCTCGGGACCGGGGTCGGGTGCTGGTCGACGAACGCGAGCACGGCGTCGCGGAAGGCGTCGAAGCGGTCCATCTCGAGCGCGAAGCCGGCGGCCTGTGGGTGGCCACCCCAGCGGAGCAGGTGCGGCGCGGCGGCGGCCAGGCCGCCGACGGCGCTGATGCCGGGCGTCGAGCGCACGCTGCCCTTGCCCTTGGCGACGATGTACACGGGCTTGTAGAAGCGCTCCAGCAGCTGGCTCGCGACGATGCCCATCACGCCCGGGTGGCCCTCCGGGTCGGCGACCACGATCGCCGGCGCCGCCGGGTCCACGGTCGGTGCCAAGCGGTCGAGCATGGCGTCTTGCACCTTCTTGCGATCGCGGTTGCGCTGGTCGAGCAGCGTCGCGAGCTCGAGCCCGCGGCGCTCGGAAGCGGTGGTGAGCAGCTCGAGCGCCAGCTCGGCCTCGCCGAGGCGGCCGGCGGCGTTGATCCGCGGCGCCAGGACGAAGGCGACGTCGCGCGCCGTCGGTGCTCCGCGCAGCCGGGCGAGCGACAGCGTCGCGCGCACGCCCGGCCACGACGAATCGCGCAACCGTTCGAGCCCGAGCTTCACGAGGGCGCGGTTCTCGCCCAGGAGCGGCGCGACGTCGGCGATGGTGCCGATGGCGGCGAGATCGGCGTGCTCGACCGGGTCGGGGAGCCCGAGCTTGCGGTGGATCGCCCACAACAGGTGGTAGGCGACGCCGGCGCCCGTCAACTGCGGCAGGCCGCGCTGCGCGAGCGGCGAGGTCGCGGGGTGGACGATCAGGCAATCGGGGAGCCGCGTGCCCGGCGCGTGGTGGTCGCTGACGATCACCTCGAGGCCGGCGCGCTGCAGCGCCTCGATCTCCGCGAGGTTGCCGATCCCACAGTCGACCGTCAGCAGCAGGTCGGCGGCGGCCACGTGCTCCGCGACGCGGTCCGGGTGGATGCCGTACCCATCGAGGATCCGATGGGGCACGAACGGCTCGACGCGACCGCCGAGCGCGCGCAGGCCCAAGGTGAGCAGCGCGGTGCCGGTGATGCCGTCGGCGTCGTAATCGCCGTGGATCCGAACCCGACGACCGCGCTCCAGCGCATCGATCAATCGGTCGGCCGCCACCGCGAGGTCGGGGAGCTCGGTGGGCGCGAGCGGTGGATCGAGGTGGTCGGCGGCGTCGTCGCGCAGGCCGCGCGCCCAGAGCATCGCCGCGAGTTGCGGATGGATGCGCAAGGTGGCCGAGAGGCGCGCGGCGGCCTCGATCGGTGCCGGCGCCCGCACGCTCCAGACCGGCGTCGGCGCCGAGGTCGGGGTCTTCGGCGGCTGCGGTGGCGACTCGGCCGACGCGGCGTCGGCGGTCGCCGAGCCGGATGTCACAGGTAGTCGGTCGGGTCGTCGCCGCGGCGGACGCCGGCGGCGTCGCGATCGGGGATCACCGGGTCGCTGGGTTCGCCGCGCCGTGCGCGGTCCATCTCGCCGGCGAGCACTTGGCGATCGGACTCGGCCCGCTTCAGCCGGCGCTCGAGGCCCCACATGCGCGCCCGCCCGGGGAGCCAACCCACCAGCCAAGCGATCACGATGGCGAGGACCACGACCAGCGAAGGGGGCACCGAGATCAGGAGCGGCAAGCGCACGGTCTCGGGGTTCGCGTAGTGGAACAGGACCAGGTACACCGCGACGAGCACCAGGGCGACGAGCTGGATGATCCGAAGCGCTTTCACGAGGTACCTCCCGACGCCAGTGTAGCCCGCGCCCCGGGACGCGCGCGGTCGGCGGTAGACTGCCGGTCCATGACCGCCGTCGACGCCCCTACCGCCACCCCCAAGGTCCTCGCCGCGATGTCCGGCGGGGTCGATTCGTCGGTCGCGACCGCACTGCTGCGCGATCAGGGCTTCGACGTGGTCGGCTCCATGCTGCGGTTCTGGCCCGACGACCGACCGGCGGGCGCCTTCGACGTCTGCTGCAGCCCCGAGGCCGCGTTCGACGCCCGGCGCATCGCCGACAAGCTCGACGTTCCGTTCTACCTGCTCGACGCGCGCGAGGACTTCGAGCGCGTCGTCGTCGATCCGTTCGTACCGGCCTACGCCCGCGGCGAGACGCCCAACCCGTGCGTGTGGTGCAACCGGGAGATCAAGTTCGGTGGCCTGGCCGAGCGAGCGCGCAAGCTCGGCTGCACCTTCCTGGCCACCGGCCATTACGTCCGTCGCGTCGACGGTTCGGACGGCGTCGAGCTGCACCGGGGCCGCGACGACGACAAGGACCAGACGTACTTCCTCTGGGCGCTGCCGCGGTGGGTGCTGCCGTACCTGCTGTTCCCGCTGGGCGACCTGACCAAGGCCGAGGTGCGCGCGCTCGCGGTGGAGCGGAAGCTGCCGGTGGCCTGGAAGCCGTCGTCGAACGGCCTGTGCTTCATCGCCGACGACGTCCGCAGCCACCTGACCCAGCACCTCGAGCCCCGCCCCGGACCCGTGGTCGACGTGTCCCAGGGCGACGCCGTCGTCGGGGAGCATCAGGGCGTCGGTTTCTACACGATCGGCCAGAAGCGCGGCCTCGGCCTCTGGAAGTCGCACCGTCCTCGCTGGGTGATCGACCTGGACGCCGAGCGCAACGTCGTGTCGGTCGGGCCCCGCTCCGCGTGCACGTGGACGTCCGCGACCGCCGAGCAGGCCAACTGGTTGGTGCCGGACCCCGACGGGTTGCCTCGACGCGTGCAGGCGCAGGTGCGCTACCGCCAGCGCCCGGAACCGGCGACGCTTCACCTCGAGCCGGGGGCGGACGCGTTCCGGCTCGAGTTCGACGCACCTCAGTTCGCGGTGACGGTGGGTCAATCGGCCGTCGTGTACGACGGCGATCGCCTTCTCGGCGGTGGGGTGATTCGCGCGCGCGTCGGGCGGGGGCCCGCTGTAGACTGACCGCGGAGGTGGCCGCGTGTCTACGCTCATCATTCTCGCCGTCCTGGCAGCCCTGGTCCTCTACGCGATCAACGTCTACAACCGGATCATCACCCTGGAGAACCGCTACCAGAACGCGTGGAGCCAGATCGACGTCCAGATGAAGCGACGCAACGACGTCGTACCGAACCTGGTCGAGACCGTCAAAGGCTACGCGTCGCACGAGCGCGAGGTGTTCGACAACGTCGGCAAGGCCCGGGCCGCGATGACGCAGGCCAAGTCCGTCGACGAGTCGGCCGACGCCGCGAACATGATGACGCAGGCGCTTGGCCGCCTCTTCGCGATCTCCGAGGCGTACCCCGATCTCAAGGCGAACCAGAACTTCCTGATGCTCCAGGAGGAGCTGGCCGGGATCGAGAACAAGATCGCGTACGCGCGGCAGTTCTTCAACGACGCCGTGCTGCAGTTCAACACCGTGATCACCACGGTGCCGGGCACGTTCTTCGCCGGGCCGATGGGCAAGACCAAGCACGTCTACCTCGAGGTGCCCGAGGAAGAGAAGGCCGTCCCGCAGGTCTCCTTCGGCGCGCAGGCCTAGTCCGGGGCCCTGGACGGGCCGATGACGACCCCGAACGGCGCCGCGCCGCGCCGCATTCCCGACGCGATCACCGACCCGACCACCGGGCGGCGCATCAGCCTGCTCGATACGCAGGCCGCCAACCGGCGCGCTTCGTGGGTGCTGGGCGGCTTCATGATCGTGCTGCTCGCCGCGATCGCCTACCTGATGGCGCTCGCCATCGACCCGGCGGCGGCGAGCACGTTCATCGTGATCGCGGTGGTGTTGGCCGTGGCCCAGTCCTTGGGGGCGTACTGGTTCTCCGACCGCCTCGCGCTCGCGGTGTCCGGCGCGCGACCCGCGAACGTGGAGGAGCATCGCTACCTGGTCAACGTCACCGAGGCGGTCGCGCTGGGTGCGGGCGTGCCGGCGCCCAAGGTGTACGTGATCGACAACCCTGCGCCCAACGCGTTCGCCACCGGCCGTGACCCGCAGCATGGGGCGATCGCGGTCACCACCGGTCTGATGCAGCTCCTGGATCGCCAAGAACTCGAGGGCGTCGTCGCGCACGAGATGGCGCACGTCAAGAACTACGACATCCGCTTCGCCTCGATGCTGGCGGCGACGGTCGGCGCGATCGTCCTGCTGCGCGACGTCGCGTGGCGCGGGATGGTCTACGGCGGCCGCTCACGGCGCTCGTCCTCCGGCGGTGGGAAGGGGCAGGGGTTGGCGATGGTGCTGCTCGTGGTCCTGCTCGTGTTGGCGCCCATCTTGGCGACGATGCTGAAGCTCGCGGTCAGCCGTCGCCGCGAGTACCTGGCGGACGCGACGGGGGCGTACATCACGCGCAACCCGGACGGCTTGGCCAGTGCGCTGGCGAAGATCCGTGACTACGCCGGCGCTCCGCTGGAGGTCTCCGAAGGGGTGCGCCACCTGTACTTCGCGAACCCGGTGAAGCGCTTGAACGCCGCCGTGTGGCTCTCGACCCACCCGCCGATCGACGATCGGATCTCGCGCCTCCGGCGCATGTAGCGAGCCTCGGGCGCAGCCCGGGGGAAGCCCCCACAGTAGAACGAAGCAGGGGCGGGTCCGAATCGGACCCGCCCCTGCTTCATGCGGTCGTACGGTCGATCGTGCTCAGGCGTTCCGGTCGGCCTCGTCGGCGTCGTCGTTGGCCTGGGCGGCCGCTTCGGCCGCGTCTTCCGCAGCCGCCTCGCTGGCGGCGGCTTCATGAGCGGCATCGTGGTCGGCGTCTTGCGTGGCTTCCTGGGCGGCTTCCGGCGCGGGAGCCGGGGCGTCGCCGTTCGCGTCGGCCTTCGCCGGACGCTTGCCGTCGCGGAACGCCGCCGTGAGCAGGGCGGCCGCTTCGGCGGCGTCGATCGCGTTCTCGGCGTCGACGGGCGCTTCTTCGCTCGCCGCGGCCTTGGGCGCGACCGGCTTCGGAGCCGGGGTGGCCGCGGGTTCGGTCTTGGCCTCGGCCTCGGTCTTGGCTTCCGTCTTGGGCTCGGCCTTGCCTTCGGCCTTGTCGGCCTTCGGCTCGTCCTTCGTTTCGCTCAGACCGAACTGCGCGAAGAGGTCGGCGTAGACGTCGCCCAGCTTGGTCGTCGCCTTGCCGCCGCCCGCTTCGGACGCGGCGTAGCTGTAGTCGTAGTCGATGCCCTTGCTGCGACGGCCACCGCGACGACCGCTCTGGCGGTTGGCGGACGGACCGCGCGCGGCTGGGCCACCCGTACCCATCTCGTCGTACCCACCGGCGCCCGCGGTGAACGGCAGGAGCCGCTTGCGCGAGAGGCTGGCGCGCTGCTCGACGGGGTCGATGTTGAGGATGACCGCCGTGACTTCGTCGCCGCGCTTGAAGTGCTCGTTGATGTCCTCGATGTGCTCGTGGGCGAGCTCGGAGATGTGCACCAGACCCTCGATGCCCTCTTCGATCTCCATGAACACGCCGAACTCGGTGATCCCGGTGATGGGGCCGGTGATCTCGGTCCCCGGCGGGTACCGGTCGGGCAAGCTGCTCCACGGATCGGGCTGGGTCTGACGAAGACCGAGCGAGATCCGCTGCTGCTGGGTGTCGATCTTGAGGATCATCGTCTCGACCTCGTCGCCCTCGGTCACGATCTCCTTGGGATGACGGACGCGCTTGGTCCAGCTCATCTCCGAGACGTGAATGAGGCCTTCGAGGCCGGCTTCGATCTCGACGAACGCACCGAAGGGCGTGAGGTTGG
>JAABRX010000129.1 GCA_011390675.1 Trueperaceae bacterium
TCAAGGCGACCGGTCCGGCCCCTGCCGCAGCGCGGCTCGGGTACGCCGTCGCGTCGAGGCCGGTCGCGCTCCGGTACGTCCGGGTCGTGGCGGCGACGAACGCGTCGACGGCGCCTTCGTGCACGAGCGCGACCGCGCAGCCGCCGAAGCCGGCGCCGGTCATGCGCGCGCCCAGGCACCCCGGTGCCGCGCGCGCCGCGACGACGAGCGCATCCAGAGCTTCCGAAGAGACCTCGAAGTCGTCCCGCAGGCTCGCGTGGCTCGCGTCCATCAGCGCGCCGAAGCGGACGACGTCGCCCCCGGCCAGCGCCTCCGCGGCCGCCAGCGTGCGGGCGTTCTCGGCGACGATGTGGTGGGCGCGCCGACGGTCGACCGGGTCGAGGTCGGTGGCCGCCTCGAGCGCGGCCTCGTCGACGTCGCGCAGCGCGGGCACTCCGAGCGCCGCCGCCACCCGCTCGCAGGCGGCGCGGCGGTCGTTGTACGCGCTGCCGACCAGCCCGCGGCGGGTCGAGGTGTCGAGCACCACGACCGCGACGCCGTCGGGGAGCGGCACCGGTCGCAGAGCCAGGTCGCGGCAGTCGATCAGGAGCGCGTGCCCCTCGACCCCCGCCGCGCCGATGAGCTGGTCCATGATCCCGCTCTGCACGCCCACCCACAGGTTCTCGACCCGCTGCATCGCGCGCGCCATCGCGGTCGGGTCCCAGGGGAGGTCGCTCGAGGCGGCGAAGGCGGCGGCGACGGCGAGCTCGAGCGCTGCGGACGACGACAGGCCGGCGCCGCGGGGCACGTCGGAGGCCAGCGCGCCGTCGAAGCCGCGCAGCGCGTGGCCGGCGTCCTGAAGCGCCCAGGCGACGCCGCGCGGGTACTCCAGCCAGCCGCCTTCGGGATCGGAGGGGTCGCCGCGCGCGTCGCGGCGGCGGGCGGCGGCGACGTCGAACACGCCCTCTTGCTCGAGGTCGGTGGCGACCAGCCGCACGACGCCGTCGTCGCGCGGGGTCAGCGCGATCCAGGCCGCGCGCTCGAGCGCCATCGGCAGGACGAAGCCGTCGTTGTAATCGGTGTGCTCACCGATCAGGTTGACGCGCCCTGGGGCGCGCACCAGGTGCGTGGGCGCGGCGCCGTAGGTGCGGCGGAAGGCGGCGACCGCGCGGGCGCGCGGGTCGGCGTCGCGGGCGTCCGTCATGGAGCGTCGACCTTGTAGTGCACGTCCGAGAGCGCGCGCAGCCGCTCGGCCGCCTGCTCCGGCGTTAGGTCGCGCTGCGCCTCGGCGAGCAGCTCGAAGCCGACCATGAACTTGCGCACGGTCGCCGAGCGCAGCAGCGGCGGGTAGGCGTGGGCGTGGAGCTGCCAGGCGTCGGTCGCCGCGTCGGCCGTGAAGGGCGCGCCGTGCCAGCCGAACGAGTACGCGAACGAGGTGCGGAACAGGTTGTCGAGCCGGGTGAAGGCGCGCTTGGCGACGTCGGCCAGGGCGTCGCGCTCCGGGTCGGTCAGGTCGGGCAGGCGCGCGACGGGACGCGCGTGCGGGAGGAGCATGAGCTCGAACGGCCAGGTCGCCCAGAAGGGCACCACGGCCAGCCAGTGGTCGTTGGCCACCACGACCCGCTCGCCCCGTTCGAGCTCGGCGCGGGCGTAGTCGAGCAGCATCGGGCGACCGTGGCGCGCCAGGTACGCGCGCTGGGTGGCGTCCTCGCGGGACACCTCGGTGGGCACCGCGTCGAGCGCCCAGATCTGGCCGTGCGGGTGGGGGTTGGAGGCGCCCATCATGGCCCCCTTGTTCTCGATCACCTGGACCCAGCGGTAGGTGGCGCCCAGCTCGGCCGTCTGGTCGGCCCACAGGTCGACGGTGCGCCGCACGTCGCGGAGGGGCAGCTCGCAGAAGGTGAGGTCGTGGCGTGGCGAGTAACAGAGCACGCGGCAGGTGCCCGGGACCGCGTCGAGGCGGAACAACGGATGATCCCCCGCCGGCGCCCGCGGCACGTCGGGCAGCAGCGCCGGGAAGTCGTTCGTGAAGACGAAGGTGTTCGCGTAGTCCGGGTTGCGGTGGCCGCCGGCGCGCTCGTTCCCGGGGCAGAGGTAACAGGCGGCGTCGTACGCCGGCTTGTCGTCGCGCGGAGGCGCCTCGGTCTGCCCCTGCCAGGGGCGCTTCATCCGGTGCGGCGACACCAGCACCCACTGGTCGCGCAGCGGGTCGTGGCGGCGGTGGGGGTGGTCGGTGGGGTCGAAGGGCGTGTCCATGTGCGTTCCCACCTTACGCGGCCGCGTCCGCGACGTCGTGCGCCAACCGGTGGGTGGCCAGCGCGTCGGCGTACGAGCACACGACGGCGGTGGGATCTTCGGCGCGCACCGCGCCCAGGAACGCCCGGTCCTCGGCCGCGACCGGGTCGCCGATCACGCGCACCTCGCGCCGCTCGCGGCCGTCGTCGTACGTCACCGAGGCTTGGGTGACGGTGATCAGCTCGCCCTCGCGCATCAGCTGCAGCTCGACCCGGGCGCTCGCGCCCAGGAGGCAGGTGGCCGTGATGGTGCCCAAGGCGCCGCTCGCGAACCGGAGCGCCGCGGTACTGACCGAGGCGACATCGAGGTCGGGGTGGGCCGGACGCGGCGGTCGGTCGGCGACCGCATGGAGCACTCGCGCTTCGCCGATCAGGTGGCGCGCCAGGTCGAGCAGGTGGGTGGCCTGCTCGACCATCTGACCGCCCCCGGTCGCCTGCCGATGCCACCAGGCCGGAGGCGGCGTGCTGGTGAGCCAGCTGCCCGCGACGAACGCGACCGGCGGCCCCTCGGCGAGGTGCGCGCGCAGCTCGACCAGCGCGTCGAGCGCGCGCCAATGGTAGCCGACCGCGGTGACGAGCCCGGTCTCCGCTACGCGGGCGCCGATGTCCTCACCCGTGATGCGGTCGGCCGAGAGCGGCTTCTCGACGAAGAAGGGCACGCCGTGCTCGATCAGCGTCCGCTCGGCCGCGCCGTGGCCGGCCGGGGCGATGCACACCCAGGCCGCGTCGACGGGCTCGGCATCGAGCAGCGCGGCGACGTCCTCGAAGGCGCGGCCGCCGTAGCGGGTCGCCTGCGCCTGCGCTGCCTCGAGGCGGCGCGCCGCGTGGGCGACCACCCGGACGTCGGCTTCGTGCGCGAGGACCTCCAGATGGCGCGCGGCGAAGCCGCCGGCGCCGATCATCGCGACGCGCAACGGGGTCACGACGGCCCCGCCGCGTCCGTGCGCAACAGCACCTGCAGCGCCTCGCCCGGGCGCGCGTCGAGCAGCGCGAAGGCCTCGGCCGCCGCCTCGAAGGCGAAGGTGTGGGTGATCAGCGGCAGCAGGTCGAGGACCCCTCGCGCCTGCAGGTCGATCGCGGTCGCCGCCAGGCGCGGCTTGTCCCAGCGGTAGCTCTGTTCGGGGGCGACCCCCGAGATCTGCGAGCTGACCAGTTCGATGCGGTTGTGGTGGAACTCCTTGTCCAGATGCAGGCCGCGCGCTTCGCCCTGTACGAAGCCCATGGCCACCACCCGGGCGGCGTAGGCGACCGAGCGGATCGCTTCGTGCAGCGCCGCTGCGGCGCCCGAGACCTCGATCGCCACGTCGGCGCCGCGGCCGTCGGTCCGCTCACGGATCGCCTCGGCGACGCCGCCGGCGGCCGGGTCGAGCGCCTCCTCGACCGCCCCGAGCTCGAGCGCGAGGCGCCGGCGCGCCGCGATCGGTTCCACGCCGATCACCCGCGCGCCGGAGCGGGTCGCGAGCTGCGCGACGATCTGCCCGGGGACCCCCAGTCCGAAGACCGCCACCGTGTCGCCGATGCGGATGCGCGCGTCGTGCACGCCGTTCAGCGCCACCGCGCCGATGTGCGAGAAGATGCCGGCCCGCGGGTCGAGGCCGTCCGGCAGGCGCCGCGCAGCGGCCCAGGCGGCGTCGGCGACGTGGTGCGTCCGGTGGCCCCAGGTGCCGTACACGAGGTCGCCCACCGCGGGGGAGGCGACGGCGTCGCCGCGGTCGACGACCCGGCCGACCTCCTCGTAGCCCAGCGACCGCACCGGGTAGCCGAGCGACGGGTCGCCGTCGTCGCGGAACAGGCGCTGCGCCGCGTCCCAGCGCTTGTGCAGGTACGGGTTGGTGCCGCGGTAGGTGGCGAGTTCGGTGCCCGCGCTGATGCCGGAGAACAGCGTCTCGAGGCGCACCTCGTGGGCGCCGAGCGGTGGGTCGGGGTGGTCCTCGATCGAGAGCGTGCGGGGGGCGGTCAAGACGACGACGCGGGCCATGGGGCCTCCGGGGGGCAGGGACGAGGGTGGTCGAGGTTCAGCCGCGCAGCGCCTCGGGGATCAGGTCGCCGTGCGCCTCGATGAGCGCGTCGACGAGCGCTTCGATCTCGTCGGGGACGAGCTCCATGGCGGTGCGCGGGTCGAGCAGCGCGGCGTGCACCAGGTGGTCGCGCCGCCCCTCGACCAGCGCGGCCACGACCAGCTGCTGCACGTTGACGTTGGTGCGCATCAGGGCCGCGAGCTGCGGCGGCAGGGCGCCCACCGCGGTCGGCTGGACGCCGTTGCGGTCCACGACGCACGGCACCTCGACGCTGCAGCCCTCGGGTAGGTCGGGCAGCAGGCCGTGGTTGGGCACGTTGCCGTAGACGACGCTGGGGGTGCCGGTCACGAGCGAGCGCACGATGGTGGCGCCGTACTCGTGGCTGCGCTCGACGCGCCGGAGGCCATCGAGCGAGGCGACCGTGTGGTCGATCGAGCCCGGCATCACCGGGATCGCGGCGGCGTCGAGCGCGGCGCGCAGGTCGCGGGGGTCGACGCTGCCAGGATCGTCGAGCTCCTGCTCGACGAAGCCCGCGGCCACCTCGTAGACCCGGCAGCGCCCCGGGTACTCGTCCAGCGGCACGTTCATGGCCTCGCGCACGTCGGGGCGAGCGCGCTTGAGGTACCAGGGGACGTACTCGGCGAAGTGCTCGCTCGACTCGGTGACGAAGTACCCGAGCCGTCGCAGCGCGTCGTAGCGGACGCGGTTCCAGTCCGGGACCGTGCCGGCGCGCGCGAGCTCGTGCAGCCGCGGGTACAGGTCTTCGCCGCGGTGCTCGAGCTTCAGGTAGAAGGCCATGTGGTTGATGCCGGCCGCCCGGTAGTCGATCTCGTCGGCCGGGACCCCCAGGTCACGCGCGAGCTGTTCGACGGTTCCCTGCACGCTGTGGCAGAGTCCGACGGTGCGCACCGGCGAGAGCTCGGTGAGCGCCCAGCACACCATCGCCATCGGGTTGACGTAGTTGAGGTGGAGCGCGTCGGGGCACAGGCGCTCCATGTCGCGCACGATGTCGAGCATGACCGGCACGGTGCGCACGGCGCGGAAGATGCCGCCGATGCCGAGCGTGTCGCCGATCGTCTGCTCGAGCCCGAAGCGCTTGGGGACCTCGAAGTCGGTGACCGTGGCGGGGCGGAAGCCGCCCACCTGGATGGTGTCGAAGACGACGTCGGCGCCGTCGAGGGCGCGTTCGCGGTCGAGGGTGGCGACCACGGTCGCCGGCGACCCGAGGGTGGCGACGAGGCGCCGCACGACCCGCTCGGAGAGCGCCAGCCGCTCGGCGTCGATGTCGTGCAGGACCAGCGTGGCGTCGGCGAGCTCGGGGGTGAGGAGCAGGTCGCCGGCCAGCGCGCGCGTGAACACGGTGGAGCCGGCGCCGACGAAGGCGATGCGGGGTGGGGTCATACGGGCGTCCTTCCGGGGCGGGGTGCGGGGGCGACCTCGGGCGTCGGGCGCGGCGCCGGTTCGGCGGTCGCGCCGCACGACGCGCGCACGATCAGCTCGGTCGGCAGCTGGGTGGCGATCTCGGCGACCGTGCGCCCCTCGACCAGGTCGACGAGGCGGTGGGCGGCGGCCTCGGCCATCGCGAGCAGCGGCGAGCGCACGGTGGTGAGTGGCGGCGTGGCGAAGGCCGCGAGCGGCACGTCGTCGAAGCCGACCACCGCCACGTCCTCGGGGACCCGCAGGCCCGCCTCGTGGAGCGCCGCGAGCACGCCGAGCGCGATCGTGTCGTTGCCGCAGAACACCGCGGTGAACGGCGGTGGCGAGGTGCGCCCGCGCTCGAGCAACGTGCGCATCGCCTTGGCGCCGCTCTCGGCGGAGTAGTTGGCGAACGCGATGAGCGCGTCGTCGGTGGGCGCGCCGGCCTCCTCGAGCGCCGCCCGATAGCCCGAGAGGCGCTCGGCGACGGTCGTGAAGCGCGGCGAGCCGTAGCCGACGTGCGCGATGCGCCGGTGCCCCAGGCCCAGCAGGTGCGCGGTGGCCAGATGGGCGGCGGCGACGTTGTCGACGTCGAGGCTGTGGCCGTGGCCGCCCGGGGGGTGGCCGATCGTCACCACCGGGAAGCCCTCGTCGATCAGCTCTGGGAGCCGGCGGTCGTCCGCGCGCGGGTTGAGGACCAACAGCCCGTCGATCTGCTTGGCGCGCACGAGCTCCTGGTAGGCGTGGGGCGCGCGCACGTCCTCGAGCGGCTCGATCAGGGTGCGGTAGCCGCGCCCCTTCGCCACCTGGGTCAGGCCGAAGATGACCTGGGGGAGGAAGGCGTCGGTCAGCAGGTGTTGGGCGTGGCACACGACCAGCCCCAGCGTCCGCGTCTGGCCGCTGGCGAGGGTCTGGGCGGCCGCGGACGGGACGTAGCCGAGCTCGGCGGCAGCGCGCAGGACGCGCGCGCGCGTCTCCTCGGGGATCCCCGCGTCGCGATCGTTGAGGACGAACGAGACGGTGGTGCGCGAGACCCCCGCGCGTTCGGCGACGGTGTGGCTCGTCACCTTGGGGCGGCGGGCGCGGCTCATCGGGTCAGCTTCGCACGCCTCACGAACGGTCGGGCGCGGCGGGCTCGGGCAGGTCGACCCATGCGACGTCGACGCCGCCCACCTCCACCATCGGCCCACCGATCGGGCGCAGGTCGACGGTCACGGGGTCGGGGCCGAAGTTCTGCACCAGCGGTCGCCCCGCGTGGCGGCTGAGCCGCACGCCGTCGGGCAGCGGGAGCACCGGGAGCTCCGCCTCGAGCGCCAGCGTGCCGAGCAGACGGCCCCACGTGGGGCCGTCGAGCGAGGCGCCCACGGTGACGCAGCGGCCCGCGCCGTGGCGCTTCATCGCGATCGCCGCGACGCCGCCGTACGCGGCCTCGGCGTAGGTGGCCCACACCTCCGTGCTCGCCTCGGGCTCGAGCAGGTCGGCCCACGTCTGGTACCCGGCGGGCTCGAGCAGGCCGAGCATGGGTTCGCGCGGCGAGAGCCGCCCGGCGGTTCCGGGGCGCATGGTGTCGACCCGGTGGACGCGCGCGCCGGTCAGGGCGAGCAGCGGGCCGGGCGCGGGGGCGTGGACGCGCGCGTCCGGGCGGTACGCGCCGCTGCGGGGGCCGACGACGAGCGTCGCGCCGTCGTCGAGCGAGCGCTGCAGCGCCGCGGCGCGGGCGTCGTCGACCATCGTCAGCGAGGGCGCGACCACCAGGCGGTAGCCGCTCAGGTCGCGGTCGGGGGGCAGCACGTCGACGTCGAGGCCGAGCGCGCGCAGCGCCAGGTAGGGCTCGGCCCACGGCGCCCAGTCGCGCCAACCGGCGGCGTGCGGCTGGATCTGCCCGAGCCACAGGTCGGCGGCGTCGAACAGCAAGGCCACGTGGCCGCGGCGCCGCGCGGGCGTGCCGGACGCGGGCGCCGTGCCGGCGTCCTCGAGCTCGCGCACGCTGGACTCGGCCTCGGCGAACGCTTGGTCGGGGGTGCGGTCGTGCCGCAGGAGCCCGGCGTGCATGTGCTCCTGGGCGCCCTGCGCCGCGCGCCAGCGGAAGTAGCTCACGACCTCGGCGCCGTGGGCGAGCGCCTGATGGGTCCAGAGCCGCACGGCGCCGGGGGCAGGGATCGGGTTGGTGGGCGCCCAGTTCACCTGCCCGGGCTGCTGCTCCATCACCCAGAAGGGGACGTACGGCGCGTCGCCCTCCGGCGCCAGCGCCCCGCGGAACAGGTCGTGGTTGAAGGCGACCAAGTCGGGGTGCCCGGTGCGGGCGTAGCGCGCCTTGACCTCGTCGGGCAGCGGCGACTGCTCGAGCATCCCCAGCGGGTAGCTGTCCCAGGTGATGCGGTCGAGCGCGCGCCCGAG
>JAABRX010000130.1 GCA_011390675.1 Trueperaceae bacterium
GCGATCGCGGTGCCGACCATGATGCCGCCCCACGAGACCCGCGTCAGGCCGACGAGCGTGCCCAGGGCGACCGGGATCGTGTAGGCGTCGCGGCTGGTCATGACGAGCAGCGGCCACAGGAAGTCGTTCCACTGGAACAGGAACAGCACGATCCCGACGGCCGCCAGCGCCGGCTGCATGATCGGCAGCACCACCGACCGGAAGATGCGCCATTCGCTCGCGCCGTCGATGCGGGCGGCCTCGAGGAGCTCGCCCGGCACCGAGAGCATGTTCTGGCGCATGAAGAAGACGCCGAGAGCGTTCGCGAGTCCGGGGAGGATGACCGCCGCCCAGGTGTTCGTGAGCCCCAGGTCGCGGGCGATGAGGATGTACTGCGGGATGATGCGCACCTCGAAGGGGATCGTGAGCGCGACGAGCACCACCCCGAAGATCGCCGCCTGCCCGTAGAAGCGGAACTTGGCGAGGGCGTAGCCGCCCATCGCGGACACGAGCGTCGCCAAGATCGTGTAGAGGACGGCGATGCCGACGCTGTTCGCGACGATCCGGATGAACGGCAGGTCCTTGGTGAGGTCGGCCCAGTTGGCCGCGAGCGCGTCGCCGAAGGCGAAGGTGGGGGGCACCGACAGGATGGCGTTGTTCGCCTTGGTCGCCGAGAGCACCATCCAGAAGATCGGCAGGAGGAAGGCGAGGGCCAGCAGCGTCATGACCACGTGGAGCAGCGTCGACTGGAGCAGGCGGGTGCGCCTCATCGGTTCGACCCCCCGCCGACCAAGCGGATCTGCAGGAGCGAGAACCCCGCCGCGAAGAGCGCCACCGTGTAGGCGATCGCCGAGGCGTAGCCGAAGTTGAAGTTGCGGAAGCCCTGCTTGTACAGGTACGTCACCAGCGTCTCGGTGGCGCCGCCGGGGCCCGTGTTCGTGATCAGCCACGGCTCGGTGAAGAGCTGCAGCGTGCCGATCGTCGAGAGCACGAAGGTGAACAGCAGCACCGGCCGCAGCAGCGGCAGGGTGATCCCCCAGAACTGCTGCCAGGCGGTGGCGCCGTCGATGCGCGCCGCCTCGTAGAGCGTCTGCGGGATCGACTGCAGCCCCGAGAGCAGGATGATCGCGTTGTAGCCGGTCCAGCGCCAGGTGAGCGCGATCATGATCGTCACCAGCGCCGGGGTCGACTCGAAGAGCCAGCGCACGGATGGAAGCCCGAGGGTGCCCAAGCCGTAGTTGAGGATGCCGAAGTCGGCGTTGAAGATCAGCCGGAACACCGCGGAGTAGGGCACCGCGCCCAGCACCAGCGGGGCGAAGAAGGCGAAGCGGTAGAAGCCCTTGAGCCGCAGCAGGTCGCTGTTGAAGGCCATCGCCAGCGCCACCGCGAGCGCGAGCATGAGCGGCACCTGCACCGCCAGGATCAAGGCCGTGTTGCCGAAGGCGTCCCAGAAGGTGGTGTCCTGGATCAGCCGGCCCCAGTTGAAGCCGGGGTCGAAGGTCCAAGGTCGCGAGCGGGTGTTGACGAACGAGAGGTAGAGCGAATACGCGATCGGCCAGGTCCAGAAGACCGCGAACGCGGTCAGGAACGGGGCCAAGAACAGATAGGGGGCCCAAGCGATGCGCCGGCGGCGCGGCCTCGAGGGGGGGTTCGTCACGCGAGCGCTCCTTGGGGACGGCGCGGCGCTGCTGTAGGCAGTGGCGCGGAGCGGCGCCGCAGGGGCGCCGGCCGTGGGGGGACCGGGTGGCTCGGCGCCGAGCCACCCGGGGCGACGGTGGCGGGGGACGGGCCGCGTGGGCCCGCCCTCCGCCGGTCGGTCACTCCGCGATCGGCAGGCCGGTGGCCTGCGAGATCTGCTGCGCGGCGCGGTCGAGCGCGGCTTGCGCCGAGTCGTAGTTGCCGTCGAGGTACTCGTTGACGATCCCGATCATCACCTCGCGCGCCTCCTGGAAGAAGGGGCTGCCGGCGACCGCGGGGACGTCGCCCAGCGTGCCGAGGATCTCGCCCCAGACCGGCTGACCGCCGAAGAAGGGGACGCCCTCGTCGAGGAACGGGTCGTCGAGCAGGGTGAGCAGCGACGGGGTGAGGCCGTAGTCGCGGAGGATCACGATCTGGTTGTCGACGTCGGCGAGCGCGTTGACGACGAAGTCGTACGCGAGTTCGACGTTGTCGCCGCTGGCCGGGATCGCGAGCGCCGAGCCGCCGAGGTTGGAGGCGCGGACGCCGCCGGGCTCGAGGGCGGGGGTCAGGTAGACGCCCCACTGGCCGCTCTGGTCGGGGGCTTCGGCCTGGATGACGCCGCCGTACCAGCTGCCGAAGAAGGCGCTGGCGACGCTCGAGTTCTGGAACAGCTGGATCTGCTCGGACCAGCCGCCGACCGCGAGCACGTCGGCGTCGTAAAGGTTCTTGAGGGTGTCGAGCGCCTGGACGCAGCCGGGCTGCGCGACGGTGACCTCGGTGGCGTCGTTGTCGAAGTAGAAGCAGCCGGCCTGGTTGGCGAGCATGCGGAACCACTCGTCGTCGGCGCCCTTGGCGACCGTACCCAGCTTGACGGCGCCGTCGGTGGCGGCGTTCATGACCTGGCCAGCGGCGATGTAGTCGTCCCAGGTCTCGATGGCGTCGACGTCGATGCCGGCCTCTTCGTACAGGTCGGTGCGGTAGAACATCGCGGTCGGGCCGGAGTCGTAGGGGATGGCGTACATGGCGTCGCCGGCCATCAGCTCGGTCCACTTGAAGTCGGGGAACGAGTCCCGGAGCTCTTCGGCGCCCAGCGTGCGCAGGTCGACGAAGCAGTCGGGGAAGGTGGCCCAGAAGACCTGCGCTTCGCCGTTCTCGACCAGGTAGACGTCGGGAAGATCGAAGCCGCCCGCGGCGCAGCCCGCGAGGCCGCGGTCGTAGGCGTTCTGGTTGCCGATGTCCTCGACGACGACTTCGACGCCCGGGTGCATCTCTTGGAAGCTGGCGATCGTGGACTCGAGCGCGGGTTTGTTGATGTCCCAGACCCACACGGTGAGGGTCTGAGCGGCCGCCGTGGCGAACGCGGCCGTAGCGAGGATGGCGATCAGGATCCGGTGCATGCAACCTCCTGGAGCGTCGTCGCGTCCCGCCACCGGGAGCACGCCCGGATGGCGGCCGTTTGGGGCAGGACGAGACCGATTCCGGGCCCCGATCGGCGCCGAACGGGGCAGGATGGGTCGACTAACGCGTGTTAGTAGGCTAGCGAGCCGGCGAATCGGTGTCAATGACCGGCGCCTTCATCGTCGGCGCCGGTGGCCGCTCTTCGGGGGGGGTTCGGTGGGTCGGTCGGGTCAGTCGGCGTCGTGCAAGAGCGCGT
>JAABRX010000131.1 GCA_011390675.1 Trueperaceae bacterium
GCGAACGCGCGTGGGCGGCGGACGGCACCGCACTGCCAAGGGCCGACCCCGCGCGCCTCGAGGGGCTGCCGACGGTGACGGGCTGGGGCACGCCGCGCATCGCGGAGGCGCTGGAGCTGCTGGGCATGTTGGCCGGTCGCGGGGTGAGGGTGATAACGTACGGGCCGGAAGGCTTCGAGGTCGTGCTCGCGGACGTGGAGCTCTTCACGCCGAGCGTGGACGCCCTTCGGTCGCAATGGTCGGCTTTCGAGAGCCAACGTGGGAGCCGCGTCGCGGTCTACCCCTGGGGAGTGAGCAGCGCACCATGACGGACGAACGCATCATCGTCGGCCTCGACATCGGCACCACCAAGATCTGCACGGTCATCGGTGAGGTCGCCGGCGACGGCGTTCTCGACATCATCGGCGAGGGCACGGTCCCCAGCGACGGCCTACGCAAGGGCGTCGTCGTCAACCTCGAGCGCACGATCACCTCGGTACGGCAGTCGATCCAAGCCGCCCAACGGGTGGCCGGCGTCGAAGTGCACTCCGCCTGGGTCGGGGTGGCGGGCAGCCACCTGAGGGCGCTGACCAGCCACGGCATGGCGGCGATCCGCCGCGGGATGGACATCACCCGCAGCGACGTCGACCGCTGCATCGAGAACGCGCAGGCCGTGCCGCTCGAGGCGAACATGGAGATCCTCCACGTGATCCCGCAGGAATACGTGGTCGACGGCAACGACGGGATCAAGGACCCGATCGGCATGTCGGGCGTGCGGCTCGAGGTCGACGTCCACCTGGTCGCGGGCGCCCAGGGGCCGCTGGCCAACCTGCGGCGCTGCGCCGAGGACGCCGGGGCCGGCGTCGACGGGCTCGTGGTCCAGGCGCTGGCGTCGGGGCTCTCCGTGCTCAACCGCGGCGAGCGCGACGTCACGACGGTGCTCATCGACATCGGCGGCGGCACCACCGACGTGGGCGTGTTCCGCCGCGGAACGCTGGCGCACTCCGCCGTCATCCCGCTCGGCGGCGACCACGTGACGCAGGACATCAGCCAGCTGCTGCGCATCCCGCCGGACGAGGCGGAACGCGTCAAGAAGCGCTACGGCGTGGCGCTGCCCGAACTCGCCGATCGCGACGTCGTGCTCGAGGTGGCCAACCCCTCGTACACCGCGTCGATCAGCACCTTCGAGCTGGCCCAGGTGATCCGCCCGCGGGTGGTCGAGATCCTCGACCTGGTGCGCTCCAACATCGAACAGCGCATGGGCGCCCTCGAGCTGCTGGCCGGCAACGTCGTCGTCACCGGCGGCGCCTCGCTCATGCCCGGGCTCGATCAGGTGGCCACCGAGCGCTTCCGCCTGCCCGTGAGGATCGGCAAGCCCGAGGGCGTGTCCGGCCTGGTCGACGTCGTCGCCAGCCCCGCCCACGCCACCGCCGTAGGATTGGTGCGCTACGGCATGCTGCACGGTTCGGCGCCGCTCGCCGCGGCGGGCCGCCGCGACGGGCGCAACGGCGCCGGCCTGTTCTCCGGCCTGCGCCGGGTGCTGAAGGATTTCTTCTGATGTCGTGGCGAGTGGACCCCGCGAAGCGTCCGCAGCCCGTGAGGAGTGGTGCATGAGCCAGAACGAGAACGCCGTCATCCGCGTCATCGGTCTCGGTGGTGCTGGCAACAACGCCGTCAACCGCATGATCGAGACCGGCCTGCGCGGCGTCGAGTTCGTCGCCGCCAACACGGACGCGCAGGTGCTCGCGACCAGCCTCGCGGAGACCCGCATCCAGATGGGCGACCACCTCACCAAGGGCCTCGGCGCCGGCGCCAACCCGGAGGTGGGTGAGCAGGCGGCGCTCGAGGACCGCGACCGCATCTCCGAGGCACTGCACGGCTCCGACCTGGTCTTCCTGACGGCCGGCATGGGCGGCGGCACCGGCACGGGCGCGTCGCCGATCGTCGCCGAGGTCGCCCGCGAGCTCGGCGCGCTGACGATCGCCGTCGTGACCAAGCCGTTCCTCATGGAGGGCCCGAAGCGCATGCGCCAGGCCGAGGAGGGGCTGCGGCGCCTGCAGGACAAGGTCGACGCGCTGATCGTCGTGGAGAACCAGCGACTGATGACGGCGCTCGACCGCAAGGTCAAGCTCTCCGATGCCTTCCGGGTCGCCGATCGGGTGCTCTACCACGGGGTGCGCGGCATCTCCGACGTCATCAACGTGCCCGGCCTCATCAACGTCGACTTCGCCGACGTCAAGGCCCTGCTCTCCGGCGCCGGCACCGTGCTGATGGGCATCGGCGCGGGGCGCGGCGAGAACCTCTCCGAGGAGGCCGCGCACAGCGCCACCCACTCGCCGCTGCTCGAGCGCGGCGTGCAGGGCGCGCAGCAGCTGCTGATCAACATCACCGGCAGCGAGGACCTGACGCTGTTCGACGCCCACGAGATCGTCGAGAAGATCAGCGAGGCGACCGAGGTCGACGACCCCAACGTGCTGTTCGGCGTCACCTACGACGAGGACGCCGCGGACGAGGTCCGCGTCACCGTCATCGCCGCGGGCTTCGACCAGCAGCAGGGGACCAAGGTGCTGCGGCCGGGCACGATGCGGGCGGCCGCGAGCGCGCGCACCTACGACCCCTCGAACTACGACATCCCGGCGTTCCTGCGCTACAACCCCGAGACCGACCGCTGAGCCGAGCGTGAGCGGGAACGACGCGCCGACCCCCACGGTGCGCCGCGTCTACCGTGGCCGGGTCGTCGAGCTCGAGATCCTCGACGAGCGCTGGGAGGTGGTGCGCCACGCCGAAGCCGTCGCGGTGCTGGCGGTCGACGACCGCGGCCGCGTACTCGGCGTGCGGCAGCGGCGACCCGCGGTCGACGCGTCGACCTGGGAGCTGCCCGCCGGCCTGATCGATCCCGGCGAGTCCGCCGAGGCGGCCGCGGCCCGCGAGCTCGCCGAGGAGGCGCAGCTGGCGGCCGAGCTGGAGCTCCTGGCCGTGGGCTACGTCAGCCCGGGGTTCACCGACGAGCGCGTGCACCTGTTCGAGGCCACCGGGCTACGGTCCGTGCCGGGACGCCCCGACGACGGCGAGGACCTCGAGATCGAGTGGCTCGACCTGGACGCCGCCTGGCAGGCCGCGGCCACGGGTGAGCTCGTCACCAGCATGGTGACGCTCCTCGGCCTGAGGCACGCGCGAGCCGCGCGTGACGCGCGCGCCGCACCCGGGACCCGGTCGCGATGACGGCCGAGCCGGCCGCCGGCGGCCCGACCGACGCCCGCCCGTCCCGTCCGCTGCCGCCCCCACCCGTCGACGACCAAGAGGTCGTCCTCCACCGGACGCTCGGGGGGATCGAACGCCAGGGGACGGTCATCGCGCTGGGCAACTTCGACGGCGTCCACCTCGGGCACCGCGCGCTTCTCGGCCGCGCCCGCGAGCGCGCCGACGAACTCGGCGGCTCGCTGGTGGCGGTCTCCTTCTTCCCGCCCGCCAAGGTGCTCTTCGGCGACGCCCACTTCCTGAGCAGCGAATCGGAGAAGGCCGCGCTGCTCACCGAGGCCGGCGCGGCCGAGGTCGTGGTGATCGGCTTCGACCGCGCCTTCGCGGCCACGCCGCCCGAGACGTTCGCCGACGCCGTCGCGGCCACGCGACCGGCGGTCGTGGTGGTCGGCGAGGACTTCCGCTTCGGCCGCGACCGTTCCGGTGGCCTCGATCTGCTGCGCGCGACGCTGCCGCACATCGAGGTGGTCCCACTGGAGCTGACGGCGGGCGAGGTGACCAAGTCGAGCCTCATCCGCGAAGCGCTGGCCGCCGCGGACGTCGCGCGCGCCGAGCAGATGCTCGGGCTCCCCTACCGGGTGACCGGCCTCGTCGTCCGAGGCGACCAGCGCGGCCGGACGATCGGCTTCCCGACGCTCAACGTGGCCACCGACCCGCGCAAGGCGCTGCCGATCGGCGTCTTCGCCGTCGTCGTGGACACGCCCGCGGGGCGTTTCGACGGTGTGGCCAACGTCGGCCCCCGGCCGACCTTCCCCGGCGGCGCGCCCGCGCTCGAGGCCCACCTGTTCGACACCGACCTCGACCTCTACGATCGCCGCGTGACCGTCCACCTGCTCGAGCACCTGCGCGCGCCCCGCCGCTTCGACGGGCTCGACGCCCTGCGGGCCCAGCTCGCCCGCGATGCCGAGGCGGCGCGCGTCGCCATCGCGTCCCGTCGCCACGCGACGGGCGGGCGCGAAGCGACGGGCGGGCGGCGAGCGTAGACTCGGTCATGCTCATCTACGGCCGCCAAGCCGTCCTGACGGCGCTGCGCGAGGGCCAGGTGCGCCGCCTGTTCCTGGCGAAGGGCATCGAGCGCGCCACGCGCTCGGAGTTCGTCCGCGAGGCCGGCCGGCTCGGGGTCCCGAACGAGGACCTGCCGCGGATCGAACTCGATCAGGCGCTGCGCACGACCCACCACCAGGGTGTGGCCGCCGAGGTCGCCGAGCTCGCGTTCGCCGAGCCCGAGGCGCCGTTCGAGTTGGCGCGCCAGCGCGGCGAGAGGGCGCTGCTCGTGTGCCTCGACCACGTCACCGACCCGCGCAACTACGGCGCGATCGTCCGCAGCGCCGAGGCACTCGGCGCCCACGGCGTCGTGACGGAGGCCCGCCGCAGCGCGCCCCTCTCGCCCGTGGTCGCCAAGACGTCCGCCGGTGCCACCGCTCACCTGCCGCTCGTGCAGGTGACCAACCTGCCGCGCTACCTCGCCGAGCTCAAGGAGCGCGCGGTGTGGGTCTACGGCGCGGCGGCGGACGGCGCGCGCGGACCGCGCGAGCTCGACTGGGACCGCGACGTTGCACTCGTGATCGGCTCCGAGGGCGAGGGCATGCGGCGCATCGTGCGAGCGGCCTGCGACGAGCTGGTCTCGCTGCCCCTGCGTGGGCGCACCCCTTCGCTCAACGCGGCCGTCGCCGCCGCGCTGCTCGTTCACGAGGCCCTGATGGCGCGCGACGCCGTCGGGGCGACGCAGGCCGCCGCCGGCACCGCTCTCGACCGCCACCGCTGACCCGCCCAGGAGGAGCCCCATGGCCGCCAAGCTCAAGACCCGCCACCTGACCGAGCTCGTGTCGATCGCCGACCCCCGCCTGGCCCCGCTGCCCGCGGGGGAGCGACCGACCCGGGCCGTCGTCACGATCACCGACGTGGTCCCCGGCGAGAAGCAGGAGCCGCCGCGCTACCGCAGCCGGCTGGCGCTCGTCGACCTCGACGCCGACGCAGGCGACCCCCGCCTCCGGACCCTGACCTTCGGCGAGCAGGACCGCGCTCCGCGTTGGTCGCCGGACGGCCGCCGCGTCGCCTTCCTACGCGGCGGCCGCGACGCCAAGGGCGCGCCCATCCCGGCGCGGCTGGCGGTGCTCGACCTGAACGGCGGCGAGGCGCGCGTGCTCACCGACGGGCCGAACCCGGTGACCGCGTTCGCCTGGCGCGACGACGCGCACCTGCTGATCGTGACCCGCGGCGACCGCAAGGACGAGGACGTCGAGCGCGGCCTCGCCCGGATCGTCGACCGCCGCTGGCACCGGCTCGACGGCGTCGGTTTCCTCCCCGACCCCGAGGCCGACCTCGTCCAGGTCGCGCTCGCCGACGGGTCGGCGCGCAAGCTGGCGACGCTGGCGCATGCGCCGGACGACATCGCCGTCGCCCCGGGCGGCCGCCGGCTCGCGTACTTCGCGCCGGCCGACGACGCGGAGTTCGACGCCGGCGTGGAGCGGCTCTGGACCCTGCGGCTGGGCCGCAAACGAACCGAGGACCCGGAGGACCTGCTGGGCGAGGTGCTGCGCGGCGGTGGCCACCTGGCGTGGTCACCCGACGGCGCCCGGCTGGCGTTCCTCGCGCCCTCCGACCTCACCGGCTTCGGCCGCTCCACCTCGCTGTGGCTCACCCGACGTGGCGGCGGCATGCCACGCCGGCTGACGGACCCGGACGTCGAAGCCAGCGCCACGATCGCGGGCGACGCCCGCCGCGGCGCGTACCCGATCACGCCACGCTGGAGCGCGGACGGGCGCTCGCTCACGGTCATGCTCAACCGCGCCGGGCGCAGCCAGCTGGCGCGCGTGGGCGTGGGGCGGTCGCCGGCGGTCGAGCCGCTCGGCGGCGGCGACCGCGTCGTCGCCGCCTTCGACGCGAGCGACGACTGGGCCCTGCAGGTCATCGAGACACCCACGGCGCCGGGCGAGCTGTTCCTGCGCGCACCGGACGGCACCGAGACCCGCCTCACCGCCGTCAACGACGCCTGGACGAAGCGCTTCCGCCTGGCGGCCCCCGTCGAGCGGCGCTTCACGACGCCGGACGGCACCGAGCTGGCCTACCTGTGGCACGCGCCGGCCAAGCCGCGCCGCGACCGCGCCGTCGTCGTCCAGGTCCACGGCGGGCCGCACACCAACGACGGCTTCGGCTTCCGCTTCGAGTACCAGCGGCTGCTGGCGGCCGGCTACGCGGTCGTGGCCCTCAACCCGCGCGGCAGCACCTCCTTCGGCGAGGCGCACGCGACCGCCATGCTGCTGCGCTACGGCACCGTCGACGCCGACGACGTCATGGCCGTCGTCGAACACGCGCTCGCCCACCACGAACGACCCGACGCACCCGTCCACCTCACCGGCGGCTCGTACGGCGGCTTCATGACCAACTGGCTCGTCGGGCAGCACCCCGAGCGCTTCCGCTCGGCGGTCACGCAGCGCAGCATCAGCAACTGGGTATCGTTCTACGGCACCAGCGACATCGGGCCGATCTTCACCGAGGGCGAGGTGGGACCGGCGCCGTGGACCGACCTCGAGGCGCTGTGGCGCGCCAGCCCCCTGCGCTACGTCGAGAACGTCCTCACGCCGACGCTGGTCATCCACTCGGAGAACGACTTCCGCTGCCCGATCGAGCAGGCCGAGCAGTGGTTCACGGCGCTCAAGCAGCTGGGTCGGGCCGAGACCCGCTTGGTGCGCTTCCCCGACGAGGGGCACGAGCTCTCGCGCGGCGGCCGGCCCGACCGCCGCATCCAGCGCATCGACCTGATCCTGGACTGGCTCGAGCGGCACGCCTGAACGCGTTTCGTCCCGCGGTCGCCCGCACGCCGGCGCGAGGGCCGGGGCGTGTTATGGTGGCACGTTGGAGCGCTCGGCCGGCATCGTCCCATCCGCGGATCCGGCCTGGTCCCACATCCCACCCCCGCGATCCACGGATCGCCCCCATCAGCGAGGTATCTCATGCTCACCGCCGACCAGAAGCGCGACATCGTGACCAAGTACGGCCAGGACGGCCAGGACACCGGCTCGACCGCCGTGCAGGTGGCGCTCCTCACCGCCCGCATCACCCACCTGTCCGACCACCTGCAGGAGAACCGCAAGGACCACCACGGTCGCCGCGGCCTGCTGACGATGGTCGGCAAGCGCAAGCGGCTGCTCTCGTACCTCGAGCGCACGGACTACGAGGCGTACAAGGCGTTGATCGCCGACCTCGGGCTGCGGCGCTGAACGTGTCGACCCGGTCCGCGGCCGATCCGTCGCCGACCGGCCAGCAAGTCGAATCGTGGGCGGGCACCGGGCGTCATCGCGACGCCCGCGTGCCCGCTCGCTACAGGACGGTCGCGCCGAGGGCGGCGCGTCCTTCGGAGACGGAGAGAGCGTGAACATCCCGAACGGCCACAGATTCACCACCGACCTGGGCGGACGCGAGCTCGTCATCGAGACGGGCAAGTACGCCAAGCAGGTCTCCGGCAGCGTCACCGTGCGCTACGGCGACACCCTCGTGCTGGTCACCGCGCACATGTCGGACGACCGCAGCCCGATGAGCTTCCTGCCGCTCACCGTCGAGTACGAGGAGCGCCACTACGCGGTCGGCAAGATCCCCGGATCGTTCCTGCGGCGCGAGGGGCGTCCGGCCAACCAGGCCACCCTCAACGCCCGCCTCATCGACCGGCAGATCCGCCCGCTCTTCCCCAAGGGCCTGCGCAACGAGATCCAGGTCATCGTCACCGTGCTGTCGGCCGACCAGCAGAACGACGCCGGCTGGCTCGGCGCCATCGGTGCCTCCGCCGCGCTGATGCTGTCCGACATCCCTTGGAACGGCCCGGTCGCCTGCACCAACGTCGGCTACCTCGAGGATGCCTACGTGGTCGCGCCGACCCTGCAGCAGCTGATCGACCCCGGTAACCGCCTCGAGCTGACGGTCGCCGCCTCCCGCGAGGCCGTGCTCATGGTCGAGGCCGCCGCCGACGAGCTGCCCGAGGACGTCATGGTCGGCGCCATCGAGACCGCGCAGTCCGCATTGGCGCCCGTCGTGGCGCTGATCGAGCGGATGGTCGACGAGCTCGGCCAGCCGAAGCGCGCGTTCGAGGCCGTCGTCGACGTGCTGCCCGAGGACGTCGCCGACCTGACCGCCGCGGCCCGCGCCGCCGGCCTGCGCGACGCGCTCCTCACCGTGGGCAAGCACGAGCGCTCGGTGGCCGTGAAGTCGCTGCGCGACGCGCTGATCGCCGAGCGCGTGCCCGACCCGGCCGCCGACGGCGCCAAGGAGCGGATCGCGCAGCTCAAGGGGGCGTTCGGCAAGGCCGAGGCCGCCGAGATGCGCCGCATGGTCGTCGAGGAGAACCTCCGCACGGACGGCCGCGACCCGCAGACCGTGCGCCCGATCTGGATCGAGACCGGCGTGCTTCCGATGGCGCACGGCTCGGCCGTGTTCACCCGCGGCGAGACCCAGGTGCTCGGCGTCGCCACGCTCGGCACCGGCCGCGACAACCGCCTGGTGGACGACCTCGGCATCGAGAACACCGAGGAGTTCATGCTCCATTACAACTTCCCGCCCTACTCCACCGGCGAGGCGAAGCGCCTACGCGGCGTCGGTCGGCGTGAGCTCGGCCACGGCAACCTCGCCAAGCGGGCGTTGGCGCGCATGGTCCCCACGAAGGACACCTTCCCCTACGTGATTCGCGTGGTGGGCGAGACGCTCGAGTCGAACGGCAGCTCGTCGATGGCCACCGTCTGCGCCGGCTCGCTGGCGCTGATGGACGCGGGCGTGCCGCTGCGCAAGCCGGTCGCCGGGATCGCCATGGGCCTGGTCAAGGAGGGCGAGCGCTACGCCGTTCTCTCGGACATCCTCGGCAGCGAGGACGCGCTGGGCGACATGGACTTCAAGGTGTGCGGCAGCCGCGACGGCGTCACCGCCCTGCAGATGGACATCAAGATCACCGGGATCACCCCGGCGATCATGCGCGAGGCCCTCGGGCAGGCGCGCGAGGGACGGCTGCACATCCTCGGCATCATGGACTCGGTGCTGCCGGCGCCCCGCGCCGACGTCTCGGCGCGTGCGCCGCGCATCATGAGCGTCAAGATCCCCAGCGACAAGATCGGCACGGTCATCGGGCCCGGCGGCAAGCAGATCCGCGAGCTCGAGGCCCTCGGCGCCAAGGTGGAGATCGAGGAGGACGGGCACGTCCGCATCTACTCCGACGACGCCGCCGTCGCCGAGGAGATCGCCGAGCGCATCAAGGCGATGACCGCGACCGCCGAGCTCGGCAAGGTCTACGACGGGGTCGTCGCCAAGGTCGTCGACTTCGGCGCCTTCATCACGCTGTTCCCCGGCACCGACGGCCTGCTGCACATCTCGCAGATGGCCGAGGGCCGCGTGGAGAACGTCTCCGACGTCCTCAAGGAGGGCGATCGGCTGCAGGTCAAGGTCAACACGATCGACGACCGCGGCAAGATCGACCTCGTCAGGCCGGAGCTCGAGGGCCTGATCCCGCCGCGTCGTCCCGCCGGTCCGCGCGGCCCGCGGCGCGACGGCGACCGCGGCCCGCGGCGCGACGGCGACCGGGGCCCGCGCGGCCCACGGGGCCCGCGCTGAACTGAGCTTACGGACGGGCGGCGGCCCGTCCACACGGGGGGGCGGCGTCGCCGCCCCCCCACCCCCCGGGCCGCGTGCCCGGTCCCCCCTATCTTGCGTCCGAACGGCCGGCCCCACCCTATCCGGGGCCAATGCGTGCGCGTAGCGCACGCACGCGCGCAGACGCGCACATGCACCCGTTCGGGAACGGAAAGGACGCCATCGACATGGCCAAGCACGACGATAGGAAGTTGGAGTACATCCCCTTCGGGGGCATGGGCGAGATCGGCAAGAACATGGCCGCGTTCCGCTACGAGGACGAGATCCTCATGGTGGACGGCGGTCTCGCCTTCCCCGACGCCGACATGCTCGGCGTCGACATCTTGGTGCCGAGACCCGACTGGGTGCTCGAGCACGCTCACCAGATCAAGGGCTGGGTGCTCACCCACGGCCACGAGGACCACATCGGCGGTCTGCCGTACATCCTCAAGCAGCTGCCGAAGATCCCCATGTACGGCGCCAAGCTCACGCTGGGGCTGCTGCGCGGCAAGTTCGACGAGTTCAAGCTCAAGGAGGGCGACGTCGACCTGCGCGAGATCACGCCGGACGACCGCATCAAGATCGGACAGCACTTCACCATCGACATGTTCCGCATGACCCACTCCATTCCCGACAACTCGGGCATGGTCATCCACACGCCGATCGGCAAGATCGTCTACACGGGCGACTTCAAGCTCGACTACCACCCCGCCGACGGCAAGTCGAGCCACCTCGCGAAGATCGCCGAGGCCGGCCGCGACGGCGTGCTGCTGTTGATCAGCGACTCGACCAACGCCGAGCGCCCGGGCACCACGTCCAGCGAGTACGAGGTCAAGGGGGCCATCGCCGAGATCATGGCGAAGGCGAAGGGTCGGGTGATCGTCACCACCTTCAGCTCGCACATCCACCGGCTGCAGAACATCATCGAGGTCGCCGAAGCGCACGACCGCCGCATCGTCATGGAGGGCCGCTCCATGATCAAGGTGGCGCGCATCGCGCAGGAGCTCGGCTACCTCAAGCTGCGCCACCCGTTCATCGAGTCCGACAAGCTCGACGGCATCCAGGACGACAAGCTGCTGTTCCTGTGCACCGGCTCGCAGGGCCAGCCGATGGCGGCGCTGTCGCGCCTCGCCGCCGGCACCCACCGCAAGATCACGCTCAAGCGCGGCGACACGGTCATCATGTCGTCGAACCCGATCCCCGGCAACGAGGAGGCGGTCAACCGCGTGATCAACGCGCTGTACGAACGCGACATCGACGTCTTCTACCCGCCGACGTACAAGGTGCACACCTCGGGCCACGCCTCGCGCGAGGAGCTCAAGCTGGTGTTCGACCTCGCCCGTCCGCGCTTCTTCATCCCGTGGCACGGCGAGCCGCGCCACCAGGTGAACCACCTGCGGCTCTCCGCGCAGATGCCGCGCCCCCCGAAGAAGGCGATCATCCCCCACAACGGCGACGTGGTCACGATCACCAAGGACGACATCAAGGTGACCGGTCAGGTCGAGGCCGGGATCATCTACATCGACTCGGTCGGCAAGAGCGCCGACGAGATCGACGAGCCCGTCATCCGCGACCGGCAGATGCTCTCCGAGGAGGGTGTCGTCGTCATCATGGCGGTCGCCAGCCGCCACCCGAGCGTCGAGGTCCTCACGCGCGGTGTCGCCCAGGGCAACAACGGCCTGCTCAAGGAGCTGGAGCGCATCGCCCTCGAGGCCGTCACCCGCGGCGTGAAAGAGAAGCGGAACCTGCAGGACATCCGCGACGACATCTTCTACCCGGTGCGGCGGCACCTGAGGAAGGCGACGGGGCGGAACCCGCTGATCCTGCCGACGGTGCTCGAGGGGTAGGCGAGCTACGGCGCCCGCTGGGGCCGGCGGCGGTGGGGCATTCGTCCCTGCTGCCGCCGGCCGCTTCGTGCTGCCATGTGCTTACTCGGATATTTGTATCCGCGTTTAGGAGGGTGCCTCCATGCCAGGATCCGCACTGCGCCGCACCGCGAAACGCCTGCTCGCCGCCCTGACGCTCGTCGCCACGCTCGCCGTCGCCCACGCGCAGGCCGAGCCGCCCGCCATCACCCCCGAGGAGTTCGAGACCGCCACCCAGATCTACTTCGACCGCTGCGCGGGCTGCCACGGCGCCCTGCGCGCCGGCGCCACGGGCCCCAACCTCTTCCCCGACCGTCTCTCCGAGAAGGGCGAGGGCTACCTCGAGGCGATCATCTACGGCGGCCTCCCGGGCGGGATGCCGAGCATGGGCGCGCACGGCATCCTGACGATGGAGCAGATCGACGTCATGGCGCGCTTCCTGCTCAACGAGCCGCCGGCGCCCGCCCAGATCTCGCTCGACCAGATCCTCGAGACCTGGCAGGTCCACGTCGCCCCCGAGGACCGCCCCAGCGAGCCCCAGCACGACCTCGACTGGGAGAACT
>JAABRX010000132.1 GCA_011390675.1 Trueperaceae bacterium
CGGCGACGAGGTCGCGCCCGCGCGTGACGATGCGGTCGACCCCCAGCGCCCGCACGGCCTCGGCCTTGGCCTGCCCGACGACGGCCGTGACGTGGGCGCCGCGCCGCTTCGCCAGCTGGACGGCCGCCGAGCCGACGCCGCCCGACGCGCCGGTCACCAGCACGCGGTCCGCGGCGCCGACGCCGGCGAGGTGCACCAGGTTCTCCGCGGTCCCGTACGAGCAGGGGATGGTGGCGAGCTCGACGTCGCTCCAGCCGCACTCGACCTCGAAGGCCTCGCCGGCGGGGACGCGCACGTACTGCGCGAAGGCGCCGTCGAAGTCGGAGCCGAGCCACACGTTGTCCAGCGAGTCGAACCCGCGCTCGCGCATGCAGGCGCGCACGAGCACCCGCGCGCCAACGGCGGGGCGCTCCACGCCGTCGGCCCGCGCGACCACCTCGCCGCAGCAGTCGGTCCCTTGGATGAAGGGGAAGGGCGTGCGCCGGTCCCAGCCGCCATCCTCCACCTCCGACACGGACGTCTCGGCGAGCACGTTCGTCCCGCCCGACACCGACGACGAGTACCAGCCGAGCCGGGTGTTGATCTCGGTGTTGTTCACGCCCGCCGCAAGGACCCGGAGCAGCACCTCGCCGGGGGCCGGCTCGGGGACGGCGACGTCCCGATAGTCGAGCTTCTCGGGCCCGCCGTTGCCCGTGGTGACGACCGCCTTCATGGTCGGCCGGCCCGGCCGCGGCTCGAAGCGCCTCGGATCGAGGTCCAGGAGGTAGCTCAGATCGGGTGCCATCGTGGCGTTCCCCCTTCGTGCGCGCCTCCGCACGCGTGACTCGCGATGGTGTCGCTGGCGCGACGACCTTCCCTCAGCCTAGCGTCAGCGACACCACCCGGAGCCGATCAGGCCGCACACGTCCACGCGCGCCGACCTCCACGGTGATGGGCATCGGGCGTCCTCTCGTGGCCACCACGGGAACGCTCGGGCTCCCAGCGACTTCAGTGCGTCCAGTTCTCGATGCTCAGATCCGGTACTCGACGGAACTCCTCGACGTTGTTCGTCACGAGGACGAGGCCTCGCGTGATGGCCTGCGCAGCGATCTGCATGTCATAGGGCCCGATGACGTGACCGCTCCGCTCGAGTCCTGCTCGGATCAAGCCGTAGACCTCTGCGTCCCTGTCGTCGAACGGCACGATGTCGAACGCCGCCACGAACCGCAAGAGCGCGATCCTGTTCTTCTCCCGCCACCGGCTCTTGGACGCGCCGTACTCGAGTTCCGCCAGCGAGACGGCCGAGAGCTTCACCTCATCGGGCGCAAGCCGCGTGATCGCGTGGACCACGGACGCCGGCTTGCTGTTGATGACGTAGATGCACGTATACGTGTCCAGCAGATACACTACGCCCCCGTTCGGTCCTGCTGTCCCGGTTGGTTCCGGCCCTCGGCCATGAAGTCCTCAGTGAACTCCCCCAAGCTCTCGACGAAGCTCTGCCAGGGGTTGCTCTTCGGGAACAGGATCATGGCCGTCCCGACGCGTTGGATGTAGAGTTCCGCGTCCTGGACCTGGTACTCCTTCGGGATCCGCACCGCCTGGCTGTTCCCGCTGGTGAAGACCTTCGAGCTGCGCATACGTGGACCCCCTTGGCCAAGTATATACGGGTATATATACCTCGTCAAGGCGCGTGCGCTCCCTCGGGCGCGAGCACGGCATCCACACGGTCCATCGGGTGATCGACTTCCTGGCGGCGGTGGCCAGGTAGCCGAACGGTGTGCGCGGCGTGGCCTACTCGGCCCCCAGGATCGGGGAGAGCGCGCCGAGCATGGCCCAGCTGGCGTCGCCCATGTTGCCGAGCAGACTGCACAGGACGCCCGAGTCGGGGAAGTAGGTCGACGAGAACGCCACGCCGGGGTCCTCCCCCTCCATCGCGAACGACACGGGCCGACCGTCGCGTTGCCGGATCCACAGCCCGTAGCCGTAGTGCCCGTCGTCGCGCTCGGGATCGGTGCGCCAGTGCGGGGTGAGCATCCGTTCCAGCGTCGCCTGGCCCACGAGGCGACCGCCCAACAGCGCGTCCCACAGCGCGGCGAGGTCGCGCACGGTGGTGAACGCGCCGCCGTCGGCCCCGCCGACGATCGGGACGGCGTACGCGTTCGTGCGCCAGCCGCCGTCCTCGGTCGGCAGGTAGCCGCGGGCCGTGCCGCCCGGCAGGCGGTCGAGGGGGAAGAACCCGCTCGACGACATCCCGCACGCCTGCAGCACGTGCCGCTCCACGTAGGTGGTGAAGGGCATCCCGGCGGCCCGCTCGACCGCCAGGCCCAGCAGGACGTAGCCCGCGTTGTTGTAGGCCCAGGTCGTGCCCGGCGCCGCCTTCATCGGCAGGTGCGCGAAGAGGGGGAGGAAGTCACTCGGCGTGCGGAAGCGGTACATCGGCCGCTCGCGCCAGAGCACCTCGTAGTCGTCCATCACGGCCTCGTCGAAGTAGTCGGGGATGCCGGCGCTGTGGGTCAACAGGTGGTGCAGCGTCACGTCGGGGTCGAAGGCCGGCAGCCGCGCGTCGATGCAGTCGGCCAGGCGCGCGTCGAACGCGAGGCGGCCCTGCTCCACCAGCTGGGCGACCGCGATGGCCGTCAGCGTCTTGGTGCCCGACGCGATGCCGAAACGGGTCGCCGGCGTGTTCGGGATGCGCTCGGCGCGGTGGGCCAGGCCGAACGCCCGCTCGAACACGACCTCGCCGCGCTCGCGCACGGAGACGACGCCCGAGAAGGGCTCGCGCTCGTGCTGCAGGGCGATGGCGTCTTCGAGCGCGCGACGATCGAGGGTCATGCGGTCAGCGGCTGGCGCAGTTGGAACACGTTCCCCTCGGGGTCCCAGCCGTCCAGGTGCAGCTGGCCGCGCCACGACCACGCCGCATCCGGTGCCGCGAGCCCGCCACCCAGGCGCGCGACGACCGGGCGGACCGCCTCGACGTCGTCCACCCGGTCGAGCCCCAGGGCCTCCGCGTAGAAGGCGGCCAGGCGGCCGGCGTCCTTGGCGTAGACGGCCGCGGTGAGCGAGGGCGAGTGGTGAGACATGGTTTCCTCCTTTGCGGATGACCGCGCGAGCCGGTTGGCGACCTAAGGGCGGCGTCGGCCAGCGCACCGCCTCGCAGCCCGCTGCGTTTCGATCTACTCGGCCCTCACGTACAGGTTCTGGAAGCGTGCGCGGCCGGCGATCCGGTAGATCTCGAAGTCGCGGTCGATCGAGACGACCTCCTGGATGCCGAGCGCCTCTGCCGCGACGACGAGCGTGGCATCCGCCAGGTCCATCGGGCGATCGCCGTACTTCTCCACCAGTTCGATGATCCGCCCAAGCGCCTCCTGAGGGATCTCGTGAACGACGACGCCACCAGCGGCGACCCAACGGTAGAAGTCCAGCTGGGCGCGCGGCTCGAAGTCCAGCATGTGGGAGGTCTCCGTGACGACCGGCCAGGTCGTGATCAGCCGGCCAGCCGTGTCGCGGAGCAGTCCCCTCATCGCGGCATGGTGTGCGTCGTCCCTGTCGAAGAGCGCGATCAACGGCCCAGCGTCAACCAGGATGCTTCGCACGGAGCTTCTCCCGGACTCGCCCCTTGTAGGTCGTGGAGAGCGTTCGTTCGCCAGAACCATAGCGACCGAAGAGCGCTTCGCCGAGTTCGAACGAGCTTCGCTGTTCGCGATGCGCAGCCACGTAGCGCTCGAGCGCCCTACGAACGATCTGCGTCTTCGTCGTTCGTTCCTCGGCGGCAAGCCGATCGAGCTCACGCTCGAGATGATCCGATAGCCGAACCGTCAGCACGTCGACACCTCCCGTATTGCGAACCGTATTACACACCGTGGGGGGTGTCAACGGCGAACACGGCAGATGCCGACGATTCCTGGGCCGGCGCGCGGTGCGGCGACACGAACGAGCCGAACGACGGGTCCCGACGGCGGCGGTGCCGCTCGAACCGAGAGTGGACGGATCTCCCCGGGGGTCACTTCGGCTGATCGAACCCCCTCCTCCGCTTTCGCAGAAGCACGATGGCGCCGGCAACCACGGCGCCCAGGCCAACCAGCGCGACCCACGGGTACCTGAAGAAGACGACGTAGACGACGCGTTCCACGAGCGAAGGGGGCGATGCGTCGAGGATCACCGCGCCGATGGAGAAGACGGAGCCCGTCTGGGTGCACCACGAGGTGGGCAAGATGACGGCGTCTTCGACGGTGAGCACGCCGTCATCCACTCGGGTTCGCACGCGTTGATCGGAACCGGTGAGGATGCCGGTGCGGGTTTGATGGACGACCTCGCCGCCGTCGGCGAGAAACCGCGGCGTGACGATCGGGTACGGACCCTCGGGGGTTCTCCTGGGGGGCGTGACGTGGTACCCGAGAACGTCCGTGATCTCGTCCTCCGAGAGGGACGACAGGGTCTCGCCGATCTCGGCGAAGGCGGCGTCCGTCGGCGCCCAGACCGTCTTGTCCGCGAGCTCGGGGTCCGCGAGGATCGCGAGGCCCTCGGGGTCGTGTTCGCCGAGCAAGCGGAGGAACGTGCCGTGGTCCCCGCTGACCTGGAGGACGTCGACGATGCTGAGGCCGAGGCCGCCGTCCTCGCAGATGAACGCGTAGTCCCCGGGGATCGACGCTCCCGGCAGCCCGTCGCCCTGAGCGGCGCTCGCCGGCAGCGGCGAGATGAGGAGACCGAAGGCGGCGATCGCGAGAGCGAGCGGACGGCGTGCGGTCATGGCCGTCCGTCGTGCGGGCGGCACGCCCTCCTTCACGCGGCGCCACCGAGGAACGCGAGACCGTTGAGCCCCGCCGCGACCCCCCAGAACGCGGCGAACACGATGCCGACGTTCCTGCCGCGGCGCGACACCCGGGGGTGGCGACCGAGGAAGGGCACCCCCGCGTGGTTGGCGTTCACGAGCGCGAAGAGCGCCGCCATGACGAAGAACACGAGGTGGAGCGGGCCCCGCGCTCCGCGCCGCGTCCAGCATCGCGAGTTGCTCCGGGTACGTCAATGCGGAGGCGGCACTCGGCACGCCGGGCCCGAAGAACGGGAGGACGAACCGGATCACCCAGCGAGAGAGAGACGAGTTCGGCGCCGTGGACGGCCGCGGGGGCGAGGCAGAAGAGCAGTCCGAGGGTCGAGATCAGCGAGGTGGTCATGGGTCCTCCAGAGGGGGGCAGCGGCGAGACGCGGCATCGAGACCGCGAGGGTGCTAACGTCATACCGCCACGCGGGATTGATCACCATTCCGCTGGAGGGAATGACGATGAATCACTCGGATGGGTTCGGCCATGCACTTCGCGCGCTGCGCGGTGAGCTCGCCCTCAGCCAGGAGGACGTCGCGCACGCCCTGGGGACGACCCAGCGACACGTGTCGTTCCTCGAAACGGGGCGCTCGTCGCTGACGCGCGAGATGCTCGGCCGCATCGTCACGGGACTCCCGCTCACGGCGGCGCAGCGGGCATCGCTGTTCCAAGCGTCGGGCTTCCGCAACCCCTACCCGACCCGCACGCTGGACGGCGCCGAACTGCAGGCGACCCTCGACCTCATGGAGCGGCAGGTGCTCGACCACTGGCCGTTTCCCGCGTTCGTCGTCGACCGCGACTGGAACTTCCTGCGCAGCAACCGGCCCGCCGACCGCATGATCGCCGCGTTCGGCGGCGTGACGAACATGCACGCCCTGTTCCTGTCGCCGGACTTCCGGGCGGTGGTCACCAACTGGGAGCAGGCGAGCGGGAGCTTCTACACGCGCATCCAGGAGGTGGCGCGCCGGTCGATCCTGGTCCGCGCGGCCCTCGAGGCCGCCGTCGCCGACGGCCGCTTCGACCACGTCGCCGGCGTGCTGGGCGGGACGGACGAGGTACCCGTCTACGTTCCCATCGAGGTGCGGCTCCCCGACGGCGCTCGCATGCGCTTCACCTCGCTGCACGGCCGCTGGGTCTCGGTGCACGACGCGCTGGCGGAGCAGTTCGAGGTGGAGCTGCTGGTGCCGCTGGATGCGGCGTCCGAGAGGGTGGTCGCCGCGGCCTTCGGGGAGGCCGGCGCATCCCACCCTCGAACGTGATGGACCCCCCGTGACGCGAGCGTAGGTCCTCAAGCCGCCCCGCGGGCGCCTTCCCCCGCAGGACCACGTCCCCTCAGCCAAGGGCGATTTGCGTCCGGATGGCCCGCTCGACGCCGGCCATGTCGTGGTCCGACAGGCTGCCGACCCGCGACTCCAGGCGACCCTTGGCGACCGTCGTGAGCTGATCCGCCATGGCCTTGCGCTGCTCGCCGGCCAGCACGACGTGGGCCTCGCTCGGGTACAGCCGGCCGACGTTGCTGGTGAGGGGAACCACCTGGACACGGTTCAGATGTTGGTTGGCGGCATCGTTGCTCACGATGACGGCCGGCCGGCGCTTCCGAACCTCGCCACCGTGCGCGGGGCCGAACCCGACCCACCACACCTCACCTCGGTTCATCGGCGACATCCTCGACCGCGGCTTCCACCCACGCGAGCGCCTCGGCTTCGCGGTCCTCGTCCTGGGCCATCTGCCGGTAGGCCTGCGCCAAGTCCTCGCGCACCACGTGCGGCTTGACCAGCGACTCGATGAAGCCGCTGATGCGGCGCCGCCCGATGACCCGGTGGAGCCCGGCGTAGACCTGCTCGTCCACGGTGATCGTCAGCTTGCGGCGCATGTCGCCCCCTACACGTGTACTATACGTGTTCGCTCGAGCGCGAACGTCTCGCCCCCGGCATCGGCCCAGGTCGCGTCCGCCGCAGACGCGTCGCGACCCCGCGCTGCCGCGCGGGTCGTTCGGCGAGCGTGTTCAGTCCCCCGCACCGGGGGCGTTGATCCGTCGGAAGACGTCGTAGGCGGGCAAGGGGACGACGCCGAAGAGCCCCGGCCGCATGAGCCCGCTGCGGTCGTGGAGCGCCCCCGACGAACGCACGAGACGGAAGTGCAGCGCGAACGCGACGTCGAGACCATCGATGGCCCGGATGTAGCGCTCGATCATGCGCGCGTGCTCCGCGTCGCTCAGGTGGCGCTCGGCGACGGGGTGCGGGCCCCCGAACTCGGTCACCACGATGCGCCCCGCGAAGGCCTCCGGCAGGCGCGAGCGCAGGGCCTCGACGTAGGCGGGGAAGTCCTCCCACTGGTCGTAGAGGTGGGCGTCGACCCAGTCGTACCGCGCCTCATCGAGCACGGTCGCCAGCCGCACCAGGGGCGTCTCGTCGACCGCGCCCGCCGCGAACCGCGCCTCCTCGGCGGCGAGCAGCGCGCGAACGTCGTCGCCGGTGCGCACCGATCCGTCGGCGTCCCAGAACCAGACGACGGTCCCGTCGTGGGCCGCCAAGCCCGCGAGCCAGCCGACCGACAGCCCGCCCAGCACGACGGTGAGTTCCGGATCGACGGCCTTCACCGCCGCGTAGAACGCGTTCTGGGACAGCACGAGGTCCGCGCCGTTCCCCACGTAGTTGGTGCGGCTCCCCCACTCGTTGCCGAACTGTACCCAGCCGACCACGCCGGGGTTGCGCTCCAGGTACCGCTCGAGGAACGCCCGCACGTACGCCGCGAACGCCCTCCGCCCCACGCCGTCGAGCGCGACCGAACGCTCGTTCACGCGCGCCGGCTCGAGCCGCTCACGAAGCCATTCCGGCGCGTCGGCCGGGAAGGTCACGACCGCGCGCACGCCGAGCTCCTGCAGGAAGTCCATGCGCGCATCCATCGGGCCCCAGCGGTAGGTGCCCTCCGCAGGCTCGCGGAAACCCCAGTCCGCCTCCAGACGCGTGATGGCCACCCCGAGCCGCGGCAGGTGCCGCGCCGCGACCGCCCGGCTCGCCTCGTCGGCGAGGCCCACGAACGAGATGCCGAACTCGGTGTCGCCGTCCAGCGTGTACGTCGCCTGGGGCTGGGCGCAAGCGACGGAGAGCAGCATCGAAGCCACTACGAGCACGGCGAACACTCAGCCGACCCCCAAGGCACGCGCCACCAAGAGCGCGCCCAGCCCGCCCAGCGCCACCGCGAGCGGGACCCACAGCGCCAGCCACGCCTGCATCGCGTCGGGCGGGAACGCCAGCCCGAGGAGCGTTCCGATGGCCGGCGCGGAGGCGATGCCCAGCGCCACGACGACGACGCCCAGCAGCCACCAAAGCGCTCGCCTCGCCGCGGGTGGCCAAGGGTAGGCACTGTGCCCGGATCGAGCGCCCATCAGGCTCCGGCGCGTCCGGCTATCGGTCGTCCATCGGCGGACGCAGGTCCTGAAGCAGTTCATCCCAATCACTGAGGTACCAGAGCCCCGACGCCCGATCCAGTTTCGCGTACTCGGCCCGTAGATCATCCGCGCCACTGCTGCGCACATGCACCGGCACGCCGCGCGCATCGTCCTCGTCGGTGCGGGTCCGCTCGACGTCGAGCTCCCAGTCGCTCGGATCCATCCGGTACCCGTTCTCCGGGGTGGCGCCCTTGACGTAGCTGCGCCAGACGTGCTGTCGATCGACCTCCGCCAAGGACTGCAGGAAGGAACGCTGCTGCGGAAGCCGATCCCACGCGGCCTCACCGCCGAGCGGGAGCGCGAGGAACTGGAGCATCTCGCGCCCCGCATCTCGCGTGCCCGGTTGCATGTAGACGAAGCAGCCACCGACGAACGCCTCAACGGCGCCCTCCGGCTTGACGCCGAGCGTAGACCCGCTCGGCAGCCAAGGCAGGCCGGAGTCGAGCGACAGCGACTCGCTGACACCGGCGTCGGAACGGGTCGCGGCGACGACCGAACCCCGCTGCAGAACGGCCGCAACCTCTCTCCTAAGGGGTCCGAGTGAACTTGTAGACCGCCAACGCCAACAGGAACACGATCGCGATCCCTGCAGACACCCTCGGATCGAACATGGCGCTGAGCAGTACGAACAATGCCACGACGACGCTGATCGATGCTTCCGTCCTGTCGTTCATGTGGGATCCACTCCTTCATGGCGTTGCCCCGTGACTGGCCTCGAGTCATCCTTGCGACGGGTCACAGGGTCGAGCTACCTCGTCCACCTTCGGGCCAGCGCTCATCGTCCTCGTCGACGCGGGTCCGCTCGGCGTCGAGTTCCCAATCGCTCGGATTCATCCGATCGCCCTTCTCCGGGGTGGCGCTATGGCCGTAGCTGCGCCAGACGTGCTGTCGATCGACGCCGAGCAAGGCGTACTGAGCGTTCATCGTACCAACGCCTGCAGAAGCTGCGCCTGGGCGGAACGCAAACACCGACGTAACCCGAACCGCCCCGAGCATCACGTCGCAGCAGCCGGCCCGACTGCTGCCGTCGGCCGCGGTTGCGCATCCACCGCCCCCGCACGCCGGTCCGCCTCGCTCAACAGCTCCTCGGCGACGATCCCCTCCGCCACCTTCCGAACGGGACCGAGCATCGTCAACGCGAAGTCGGCACCCACAACGATTTCCAGCTCGCCGCCCGGCATCGCCACGGTCACCGCGCCGTCGCACAGGCCCAGCCGCACGCTGGCCGCAGCAGCGGCGCAGGCGCTGCTCCCCGAGGCCAGGGTGTAGCCGGCGCCGCGCTCCCAGATCTGCATCTCGATGCGCCCGCGGTCGACGACGCGGACGAACTGCACGTTCGCGCGCCGGGGGAACGACGGATGCGTCTCGAGCTCCGGCCCCAGCCGCCGCGCCAGCTCGGGCGTGGGCGCGTCCCCGAAGACGACGCAGTGCGGGTTGCCCACGCTGACCGCGGTGAAGCGCAGGCGCTCGTCCCCCGCCTCGATCTCCTCGTTCACCACCTCGCGGCGCGGCCCGGCCACGGGGATGGCGGCGGCATCGAAGCTGGCGCAGCCCATCTCGACGTAGACCATCCTGCCGGCGTCGCGGACCTGGCAGCGCACCACGCCGCCCCGCGTCGCCACCGCGAACGGCTCGACCCCCACGCGGCCCTGGTCCCACAGGTAGCGCGCGAAGATGCGCAGCCCATTGCCGCTCTTCTCCGCCTCCGAGCCGTCCGGGTTGAGGATGCGCAAGGCCAGGCCGCCGTCAGGCGGTGGGCCATCGTCAGGAGGCACATCTTCGACCAACACGCCATCGGCGCCCACGCCGAGGTGACGATCGCAGACGGCACGAACGAGCGCGGACGTCCACTCGCCGCCCCCCGCCTCCAGCACGAGGTAGTCGTTGCCCAGGGCCTGGTACTTGTGGAACCTCACGGCGCGGCGCCCTCGCGCAGCGCGATCACCAACACCGGCAAGCGCCGGCCGGCCGGCACCGACGCCTGCTCGCCGACCTGGCGAGCGCCCATCCGCTGGTAGAAGCCTGCCGCGTTCGGATCCGACACGACACGGAGTTCCTCGACGCCGGCGGCGCGTGCGCGGGCCAGGAGGTGATCGAGCATGCGACGCCCCACACCGCGGCCCATCCAGCCCGGGTCGACCCACAGGTGCTCGATCTCGCGGGTCGATCCGTCGCCCGTCACGGCGTAGAACCCCGCGACCTCGTCGCCGGCGACGGCCGACCAGACGTCGTGGCGCTCCACGAAGGCGGGATCGAGCGTCAGGTCGGCGTCCCACAGCGCCAGCAGCTCGTCCGGGTAGCCCCACGAGGCCTTCGACGCATGGGCGAGCCGCGTCAACGACGCCGCATCACGCGCGGTGCAGCGGCGCATCCGGAGGGCCGGCGGCGCGTCGAGCTCGACGCCCTCGTCCGGCATCCAGTCGGGCCAGTCGGCCGCCCACGCGGGGACGATGGGTGCCCGGACGCGGCCGTAGTGCGGCAGGTAGGGCTTGATGTCGATCAGCGGGCTGCCGTCGGCCGCGTCGATGGCGCCGATCTCGAGCACCCCGCGGTCGACGTCGACGCCGCGGATGGCCACGGTGCTGAGCGCGATCGGGTTGGGGCGCGTGGGCGTGCGGGACGCGAACACGCCCAGCGTCGGGGCGTCGAACGGCGGATCGACCGTCGTCGTCGCGCGTGACCGTTCGTCGCCGCACTCGCTGAACCACCACAGCACCTGCGCGTGGCCGAACCCGTCGAGCCCGACCAGGCACGCTCGGTAGGACTCGAAGACGCGCAGGCGCGAGCCGCCCTCGTCACCACGGTCCACGTAACCGATCGGTCGGATCTCGTCATGGGATGGCCCCGGGTTCACGCCGTCGCGACGCATCTGCGCATCCTACGTGGCGCGTCAGGTGACCAGCGTCGACGGCCACCGGCCACCGATCGTGGTGACGAGCAGGCCGACGTCCAGCGCCAGCCCGACGATGAGGCGCATGGAACGTGCTTCTCGACGCACGGACGTCGGCATGGCGAGCAAGAAGGGACCGGTCGCGGAACGACCGCGCCGAGAAGACTCGTCCTGCGCCCATCACACCCGAGATGCACGAGCCATGCGGCGCTCGGGTATCCTCGTGCATCGGCCGATCTCGTCGCGGGTGACGGACAGCGCAGTCCTCGGCGGCGGCGAGGTGGCCACGTGGCCATCTCGGCCGATCTCCGCCAAGGAGGCGCTCATCCATGTCGACCGAACCCGCCCCCTCCTCGATCCCCTTCACCGGCCGCGTCGTCGCCATCACCGGCGGCGCCGGCGACATCGGCCTGGCCACCGCCCGCCACCTCGGGCTGCTCGGCGCCACCATCGCCCTCATCGACCTCTACGACGGCAAGCTCGAGGCGGCCCGTGCGCAGCTGGAGGGCGAAGCGATCCCTGCCCACGCCTGGCGCTGCGACGTCACCGATGAGGCCGCGATCGACGCCACCGTGGAAGCGATCGCCGAGCGACTCGGCCGCGTCCACCACCTGTTCAACAACGCCGGCATCCTGGGCGTGTTCCACCCACTGCTCGACTACCCGACGGAGGACTTCGACGCCATCCAGGCCGTCAACGTGCGCGGCGCCTTCCTCGTCCTGCGCGCCTTCGCCCGCCACATGGCCGGCCAGGGCGGCGGCTCGATCGTCAACATGGCCAGCATGGCCGCCACCGGTGGACCGCCGAACATGATCGCCTACGCCACCTCCAAGGCCGCCATCCTGGGCATGACCCAGACGGCCTCCAAGGACCTCGCGCCGCACGGCATCCGCGTGAACGCCGTGTCGCCCGCCTACATGGGGCCAGGGTTCATGTGGACGCGTCAGGTCGAACTGCAGGCGGCCGCCGGCAGTCCGTACTTCGCGACCGACCCGGCCGCGGTGGCCGAACAGATGATCGGCTCCGTGCCCATGCGCCGCTACGGCGGCATGGAGGAGATCCCGGGCGCCGTGGCGTTCCTGCTCGGCGACGGG
>JAABRX010000133.1 GCA_011390675.1 Trueperaceae bacterium
CAAGCGGCCGAAGGTGCGTGCGGCCTGGTCGTCGAAGGGGAGCGGGTCGAAGTCGGCCTCGAACTGTTGCAGGACGGCCTGACGGGCCGCGCGCTCGGCGTCGGTGTGGGCGACGAGCGGGCCCACCGATAGTTCGGCGAGGGTGACGGCCGAGGCCTGCGGGAACTCGGGTAGGGCCTCGGGTTCCTCGATGGCGCTCAGGAGCAGGACGACGCTGGTGTCGAGCAATCCCTCGCGATGGGCGGGGCCGGTCACGGTTCGGGGTCGAGCAGGTCGTCGAGGTCGCGGCGGAGGGCCACGGCGTCGATCCGCGGCAGGTGGCGCCAGCGCTCGAGCAAGGCGACGCGCCCGAGACGCGCGGCCCGGACGGCGGTGAGCTCGGCGACCGGGCGGCCGTCGCGCGTCACCACGACGCGCTCGCCGGCGGCGACGCGGTCGAGGACGTCGCCACCGTGGTTGCGCAGATCGCGGACGGTGGCGCGGGTCTCGGCCATGGGGCTAGCGTATCACGGGTGAGACAAGGGGGATCGGTGGCCATGGGAGGTCAGCATGGACCGATTTGCGGCGCAGTGCGTTGGTGCGGTGGGCCGCTGCCTACGTGCCGTGGGCGCCTCCGATGGGCCACGACGGCCCGAGCGCCAAGCACTTGTCGGGCGATGCTGGACGGGTCGCGAATCCGTGCTTCGCCGGATCTCCGGCGGCAACCGGCTCTCGGCCTATCCTCGATCGACCCAGATCGGGCTGCTCCAGGCTCGCTCGCCGTTGGCTTGGCGCACGCGGAGGCGGTAGACGTCGACGTCTCGCTCGCCCGCGTCCACGAGATCGAGACGCGCGGTGAACGCGGTCTCGGGGACGGCGCGGTGCACCAGCAACGCCTCGGAGAGCCACCCGCGGAGGCGGTGGGCGACGGCCCCGTGCGCCAGATCGGCCACCGTGTGCCGCACGGTGAGGTCGTTGACGCGGAGATCGAGCGCCGTGCGCCCGTCACCCTCGAGCTCGAGGATCACCCCGGCGGTGCTGGGGACGCGCGGGTGCGGGTTGCCCCGGGTGCGCGATCGCCACCGCACGCCGTCGCCGCTGGGTGCCTCGAGCGCGTGCTCGGGAGCGTCACCGCCTCCACCGTGGTGGGCGTCGCGCGGGTCGAGCACCTCTTCACCGCGGAACACGGGCTCGGCGCGGAGCAGGGTGCCTCCGCGGACGATGGCTTCACCATGCCAGTCGACGGGCAGGTGCTTCTCGCCCCATCCCCACTCGAGCCTCACCTTCCATGTGGAGCGCTCGGCCTGGTCACCCACGTTCGCATCGCTGCGGGTCGACGCCACCACCACGCCGTTCCGGACGAGGTCGAGCGCCTCGATCGCGTCCTCGCCGCGCGCCATGGCACGCACCCGATGCGCCCCGCTTCCGCGGATCTCGCTGCCCATGGGCGCTTCATCGAGGTGGAAGTCCAGCTCGATCTTGTCACCGGTGACGGCGTAGCAGCGACGAGCGCGGAGCGCCTCGAAGAGGGCCTCGCGCGTGAGGTCGGATGCGACCACGGCGGTACGGCCTCCCCCGTGGTGGCCTGGATAGCCGCCGTGATGGTCGGTGCCACCGACGAACCCGAAGCGGTGGCCGCGTTGCAGGCCCTCCTCGACGCTCCCCGCGGCGGCGAAGGGCCCCATGGTGTGGTAGCTCGCGATCGCGCCACTGCCCGCGTCGGAACTGCCGTGGGTGGACACGACCTCGACCACGGGTGAGCGCAAGGCGTCGAATGCCTCCCAGTCGATTCCGCGCGCGCCGGGGCCGTAGCCGATGTGGTGGGGGACGATGAGTGATCCGGCCGGAGCGCTACGGGCCAGCGCGTCGAGGTCGTATCCCTGGGGGATCGGGCCGCTGGCGCCGGGCAGGTAGACGTTGTGGTCACCGACGGCGATCGAGTGCCACTCGCTGCTGAGGATCGGCACGAAGCGTCCCGGAGCGTGGTGTCGTTCGGTGATCGCCTGGACCTCGCGCCACTGGTCGGCGAAGCGGGCGAAGCCTTCGCGGTGGTAGTCGATCACCTCGGCGTAGCGCGCACGGTCCGTGGGCATGTCGGGCCAGCTGGCGTGGCCCGTGACCGAGGCGAAGTCGAGGTGCCCGGACGCGGCGCGCAGTGCACGCTCGAGGCTGCCGGTCCCATAGCTGATCTCGCAGTGGCTGTGCAGGTCGCCCCAATAGATTCGCCGCATCGTCTCGCTCCTCGTCAGCCCAAGCGTCTTGCCGTTACCTTGACTTTATCAACCCATTTAGAGAAAGATGGGGCATCACGCGGATTCGGCACGCGTAGGCGCCAGGCGCCTACAACGAAGGGGTGTTGGTGAAACGGGCGACGTCGCAAAGGCTCGGTGAGAGCAACCGGCTGCTGGTGCTGAACCACCTGCGCCGTCGCGCCGTCGCGTCGATGCACGACCTGATACGTGACACCGGCCGGTCGCAGCCGACCGTGCTGAAGTGGCTCGCAGCGCTCGAGCGCGCCGGGCTGGTGCAGCGGCGCGGCTTCGGGGCCTCGAGCGGTGGCCGGCCGCCGACGCTGTACGAGTTCGATGCCACCGCCGGCCACGTGCTCGGCGTAGCCGTCGAGATCCCGTCCGTCACGGTCTCGTTGCTCGACCTGAACGGCCGCACCGTCGCGAGCGAGCACGGCGCGATCCACTCCATGGGCCCGCCCGAGGTCGTCCAGCACGAGCTGCAAGCGGCCATCCGCCGCTTCCTGGAGCGCCAGGGCGCCGGTCGCAGCCTCGTGTACGCGGGGCTGGCGGTCTCCGGGTTCATCGATCGCGACGCGGGGCTCTCGCTCGCCACCCCACGCCTGCGCGATTGGCGCGACGTGCCCGTGCGTGCCGATCTCGAGCGTCTGCTCGGCTGCCCCGTGGTCCTCAACCACCACATCGACGCGCTCACGCTGGCCGAGCTCCACGTGGGTGCCGCCCGCGAGGTCGCCGACTTCCTCTTCTTCGACTTCGGCTACGGTCTCGGGGTGCGTGCGGTGCGCGCCGGTCAGCCTCTGATCGGCCGTTTCGGCAACGCCGGCTTGGTCGGTCACACGACCGTCGTTCCCGACGGCCGACTTTGCCTGTGCGGGAACCGCGGCTGCCTCGAGGCGTACGTCTCCGGGCGGGCGCTGCTTCGCCACGCACGCGTCGACGACCCGGGGCCGGACGAGGACCGGGTCATCGCCCGCACGGTCGCGCGTCTCCTCGACGACGGCGCGGACGAGGCCGACCGGCGCGCCCGAGAAGAGCTCGAGCGTTTCCTGTCGATCGGCCTCGCCAACGCGATCAACACCTTCGAGCAGCCCATGGTGGTGCTCAGCGGCTTCGCCAACGCCGGCGGACCGGGGTTCCGCGATCGCTTGCTCGAGCAGACCCGAGCCCTCCTGCAGCCGACCCTGGCCGGTGCCACGCGGCTCGTCTTCTCGCGGCTGCCGCGTGCCGACGCTGCGGCCCAGGGTGCGGCCCTCTACGCGCTGAGTCACCATCTCCCGTTCGCCGACCCGCTCGTCGTCCCCGAACCGGCCGAGAGGAGCCCCCATTTGGCCAAGAGCGACGCCACCGCCAACGAACCCCCACGACAGGCCACCCACGCCCCACGCTAGGAAGGGACGCATCATGAAGAACCGCCCACCCATCCGCTGGCTACTCGCGTTGCTCGTCGCGATCGCCCTACCCGCGGGCCTCGGCATCGCGCAACAGCATCCGACGATCACGATCCTGATCAACGAGTCGCCGTGGCTCGCCGGCTTCGAGGTGTTGGTCGACGCCTACGTCGCCGAGACCGGGAACCAGGTCGAGCTCAACGTCACGCCGTTCCCCGGCATGCTGCAGCGCTCGCGCAACGCGGTCACGGCCGGCACGAGCGAGTTCGACCTCATCAACCTCAACGAGCAGTGGTACTCGCTGTTCTACAGTGCCGGTCTGGTGTCGCCCATCCTGGACATCGATCCGGACTTCGAGCTCGACCCCCAAGTGATCGAGTACGCGTACGCGACGCGCTGGAACAGCGACATCGGCTACTCGACGGCCGACGGTGAGCTCTACGGTCTGCCGATCAACGGCAACATCCAACTCCTCTTCTACCGCGCCGATCTGTTCGAGGAGAACGGCCTCGAGGCGCCGACCACGTGGGACGAGGTCGAGGCCGCCGCGCAGGTGCTGCACGACCCGCCCTCCCGCGTCGGCCTGGTGACGCGCACCGCGCCGACGGACTGGGAGTTCCAGTCGTACCTGCGTGGCTTCGGTGCCTCGGTGATCGAGGTCGACGACAGCGGTACTTGGCGGGTCGGGATCGCGGACGACGCCGGCATCGCGGCCCTCGAGCGCTACATCCAACTCAACCGCGACTACGGTCCGGCCAACTACGCCAGCGTCAGCCAGGCCGAGGCGCTCTCGCTCATGCAGAGCGGCCGCGCCGCGATGGCGCACGTGGTGGGTGCCGCCGCGCCCAACTTCGAGAACCCCGAGCAGTCGATCGTCCAGGGGCTCGTGCAGGCCACGATCGTGCCCGGCCCGACGGCCGACAGCCGCGCCACGATGTCGGGCATCTGGGTGATGGGTATCCCGCAGAACCTGCCCGACGCCCGTAAGCAGGCCGCCCTCGACTTCATGCGCTGGGCCCTCACCGAGGAGGCGCAGCTGCTGTACGCCCGCGCGGGCGCCATCCCCGTTCGCCAGGACGTCTACGAGGCCCTCGGGCAGGAGGAGGGCTTCCGCTGGATGCAGGCGATGGCCGACAGCACCCCCTACATCCAGCCGCAGCCGCGCGTGGCCGAGGCGCCGCAGATCATCCAGGCCTTCAGTGAGCAGGTGGCGGCGGCGCTCCTCGGGCAGGTCACCGCCGAACAGGCGTTGCAGACCGCGGCCGCGGAGATCCATCGGATCATGGTCGCCGGCGGCTACGACGTCGCGCCGCTCGACTGATCGATCCGGAGACGACGTTGGCCAACCCCGCCGTTCGCACCGACCGGAGCCGACCCTCGAGGGGTCGGCTCCGGAAGGACCGCTTCCCGCTCCTGGCGCTCGCGCCGTTGCTGGTGGCCCTCGTCGTGTTGACGCTGTATCCGGCCGCGCAGTTGGTCCGCATGGCGTTCTCGGACGTGGGGCTCGTCAGCGGCGGTACCACCTGGAGCTTCGTCGGCCTCGAGCACCTGCGCACGCTGGCAGGCGATCGGGTCGCCCGGATCGCCTTCACCAACACCCTGATCTTCACCGTCGTCGTCGTGCCGATCGAGGCCGTCCTCGGGCTCCTGCTCGCCTATCTCGTCAACCAGACCCGGGTGCTCGGCACCTTCTACAAGACCGTCTTCATCGTTCCTCTCTTGTTGCCACCGATCGCGATCGGCGCGCTCTGGCGGCTCATGCTCGACTACAACTACGGCGTCGTGAACCAGGCCCTGCTCGCCTTCGGCATCGGTGGCCCCCCGTGGCTCGCGAGCCCGACGCTGGCGCTGCCCATGGTCATGCTCGTCGACGTCTGGCACTGGACGAGCTTCATGTTCCTGATCTTCCTGGCCGGCGTCTCGTCGATCCCCATGGAGCTGGGCGAGGCGGCCGAGGTCGACGGCGCCAGCCCATGGCAGGTGTTCCGATACGTGGTGCTGCCGATCCTCAAGCCCACGATCGTGGTGGCGCTGATGATGCGCACGATCCTGGCCTTCAAGGTCTTCGACGTTCCCTACCTCCTGACCGGCGGCGGCCCAGGCACGGCGACCGAGATGATCAACATCTACATCGAGAAGGTCTTCTTCCAGCAGTTCCGCGTGGGGTACGGCGGCATGCTGACGCTGCTCACGGCGCTCGTCCTGTCGACCTTCGTCGTCCTCTACCAGTGGCTCTCGCGCCGCGTGGAGGAGGCGGCATGAGGCTGCGCGTCGGACCGATCTTCCGCCACGGCGTCTTGATGGCCGCCGTGCTCATCACGCTGCTGCCGATCGTGTTCACCGCCTTCACCTCCTTCAAGTTCCGTCGCGACATCATCTCCGGGCGCTTCTTCGACTTCGAGTGGACCCGGGTGAACTACGAGCGCCTGTTCGAGGGGTCGCGCGCCGTGTTCGGGCAACTCACGGTCAACAGCCTGATCGCCGGGATCGGCAGCACGTTGTTCGTGTTGGCCATCGCGAGCCTCGGCGCCTACGCACTGAGTCGCTTCCGCTGGCCGCCACGCGTCAACGGTCTGATCCTTGGGTGGCTGCTGTTCGTCTACATGCTCCCACCGATCACCTTCGCCGGCCCCTTCTACCTGATCGCTCGCCAGATCGGGCTCTTCGACACGCCCGCCGTGCTCGTCATCGCCCACTCGGTGCTCACGCTACCGTTCGCCGTGTGGTTGCTGCAGAGCTTCTTCGCCGAGATCCCGACGGAGCTCGAGGAGGCTGCCGCGCTCGACGGCTGCTCGCGCGCCGGCACCTTCTGGCGGATCGCACTGCCCATCTCCCTCCCCGGTCTCTACGCCACGGCGATCCTCACCTTCGTGTTCTCGTGGAAGGACTTCCTGTTCGCGCTCGTGCTCACGAGCACGCCGCGAGGCGGCACGATCCCAATCGGCATCGCCAGCTTCGTACAGGAGTGGGACCTGCGCTACGGCGAGATGGCCGCAGCGACCATGCTGGCGGCGATTCCCGCCATCGTTCTGGTGCTCTTCGCCCAACGCCACATCATCAAGGGGATGACCATGGGCGCGGTGAAGGGGTGACCCAACAGCCCGGACCGCCCCGCAGGAGCGACCCGATCCAGAGGACGTGATCATGAGCGAACCCGCCCCCCGCCCGTTTCCCGAGGACGAGATCACCTTCGCGATCCCGCGAGGCGCGCGCACGCCACGCGACGGGCGTCCCAACGTCATCGTGTTCTTCACCGACCAGCAGCGCTGGGACACCACGGGGGTGCACGGCAACCGCAGCGGGTTGACGCCGAACTTCGACCGCCTCGCGGCGGCCGCCACCCACGTGGCGCGGTCCTTCACCGTGCAGCCGGTGTGCGGCCCCTCCCGTGCCTGCATGCACACCGGCCAGTACGCCACCCAGTCCGGTTGTCACCGCAACGGCATCCCGTTGCCGCCCGATGCCCCGACCCTCGCGCGCAGCTTCCGCACGGCGGGCTACCACACCGGCTACATCGGCAAGTGGCACCTCGCGGCGGGCGAGCCCGTCGGCCCCGACGAACGCGGTGGCTACCAGGAGTGGCTGGCCGCCAACAAGCTCGAGTTCACCTCCGACGCGTACCACACGGTGGTGTTCGACGAGGAGCTGCGGCCGCGGCGCCTGCCCGGCTACCGCGTCGACGCCCTCACCGACGCCGCCATACGCTTCGTCGACGAGCACCAGGACGAGCCGTTCTTCCTCTTCTTGTCGTTCCTCGAACCGCACCACCAGAACCACGTCGATGCCTACCCGGCCCCGGAGGGGTCGCTCGAGCCCTACCTGGACGCCTGGACGCCGCCGGACCTGCGCGCCCTCGGCGGCTCGACGCAGCAACACCTGCCGGGCTACTACGGCATGGTGCGGCGCCTCGATGACGCCTTTGGGCGCCTCCTCGACGCCCTGCGCAGCCTGGGCCTGCGCGACGAGACGGTCGTGCTCTTCACGTCCGACCACGGCAATCACTTCAAGACCCGCAACGACGAGTACAAGCGCTCCGGCCACGACGCGTCCCTGCGTGTCCCCACGGTCTTCGCCGGCCCCGGCTTCGACGCCGGACGGCGGCTCGAGCAGATCGTCTCGATCCTGGACCTCTCGGCCACCCTCACCGACGCCGCCGGCATCGAGCTCCCCGAGGGCCACGAGGGGCGCTCGATCCTGCCGTTGGTGCGCGATCCCGGCGCGCCCTGGCGTGACGAACTCTTCTTCCAAATCAGCGAGAGCGAGGTCGGCCGCGGTGTCCGCACCCGCCGCTGGAAGTACGGCGTCACCGCACCCGACGCCGACCCTTGGAACGACGCCCACGCCACGCGTTACGTCGAGGCGTACCTCTACGACCTGGAGCACGACCCCTACGAGCTCGACAACCTCATCGGCCAGGACAACCACGCGCGGGTCGCCGATCACCTGCGGGAGCGGCTGTCGGCGCGCATGCGCGAAGCGGGGGAGCCGCCCGCCACGATCGAGCCCGCGCCACCGCAGCCTCGCTGCATGCAGCGCGAGGTGTTCGACGACGAGATCGGGTTATAGGTCGGTCGCGGGTTAGCCGCGCATCGCCCGGATCCGCAACCCGGGGACGCGCCCGAAGTGCCGCAGGTTGCCGGTGACGAGCTCGAGGTCGTGGTGCAGGGCGGTGGCCGCGATCTGCAGGTCGGCGTCGGCGACGCGCGTGCCCTGGTCGGTGAGGGCCGCGGCGAGGCGGCCGTAGACCTGGGCGACGGCCGCGTCGTACGGCAGGACCGTCACGGCGGGCAGGACGCGGTCTTCGATCATCGCCACGTGCCGACCGCCGGCCGCCGTGCGGTAGGCGCCGTAGAACAGCTCGCCCACGGTGACCGCGCTGGCGAACTGGTCGTCGCGCGCGATGGTGCCGAGCCACGCGATGTAGGCCCGGTCGGGGCGGGGCCTGAGGGTCTCGCTGATCGCGTCGGTGTCGAAGAGGAAGGCCACGGTTCAGCCTAGGTCCGGGGACGGGCGCGGCGGGCCGCGGTGCAGGGCGTCGAGCTCGCTGACGAGGTCCTCGGAACCCTGCCAGCCGCCCGCGAGGCCGGCGAGGCCGGCCTGTGGCCCGGCGGCGCGCAGGCGCTCGAGCCGCTGGAACTCCTCCGCGGCGACGATCGCGGCGACGGCGCGCCCGCGCCGGGTGATGACCACGGGCATGCCGTGCTCGGCGCTGCGAACGTGCGCCGAGAGCTGGTCGCGTGCCTCGGCGATGGTGACCTGCTTGGGCATGTCGGCCTCCTGGTAGCCATTATGGTCAAAATGGCTACGCTCGGCCACCGCCGTACACTGCATTCCAACGTGAGCCACCGCACCATCGCCACGATCCTGCGGCACGACAGCAAGCAGACGAGCTACAAGATCGCGCTGCTTCGCGCGCTCAACGACGTCGTGCTGGCCTACCCGGACGTGGGGCGCGACGGGCGCGACGTGGCGGTGCCGCTGCGGGCGCTGGCCGAGGCGTGGGTGGCCTACTACTGGCCGTTCGTGGCGCCGGGGGCGCCCGTCGCGCAGGGGGTGCGGAGTCTGCTCGCGGGCGAGCTGCGCCAGGACGTCGGCTTCCGGGCGCACCTCACCGAGCTGCGCCGCGATTGGGAGACGATCTACGGTCCCTCGGGCGCGGCCGGCGGCTGGCACCTCGTCGAGCACCTGCGCGTCGCGCGCAAGCGGGCGGGGTACCCGGCCGCGCTGCTGACGCGCTACCGCGGCACGCTCTCGCGGATCGCCACGGCGCTGCGGCAGCCCATCCGCTACGCGGGCCCGGGCGAGTGGACGGTGTTCGCGCCGCCGCGGCCGCTGCGCGACCCCGCCGGCGTCGAGGCGCTGCCGGGTGCGCGCCCGGGGGACGCCAGCCTCCGGGTGCCCGGTGACCTGTGGGCGGCGTTCCGCGACGTGTCGCTGTGGGTCGAGGCGCTGTGCATCCACGAGTGGAGCCTCTTCACCGAGCGGGTGTCGGGGACGGCGTCGCGTGGGACGGCGTACGCGCTCCTCACCGAGCGGCCCGACAACCGCCTGCCGGTCAGCTGGGAGCGCAACCAGGTGGAGATCGCGATCGCGGAGGGCGCGCGCTTCGTCTGCCCGTGGACGGGGCGCCCATTGTCGGCGGGCGAGTTCCAGCTCGACCACGTCGTCCCGGTGAGCGTCTACCCGTTCCACGAGCTGTGGAACCTGGTGCCGTCGGACGCGCGCTTCAACATGCACCGCAAGCGCGCGCGGCTGCCGGGGCCGGAGGCGCTCGAGACGGCCGTCCCGCGGCTGGCCGCGACCTACGCGGCGTACGGTGGCTCGCGCGAGCTGCGCCGGGCGCTGCGCGACGACGTCGCCCTGCGCTTCGCCCACGCCGACGCCGACCCGCCGCGCGTGGCGCGTTCGGTGGCCGGCCTGATCGAGAGCATCGCGACCGCGCGCAACCTGGCGCGCTTCTGAAGGAGGACGGGCGTGCGCACGACCTACGGAAAGCTCATCCGCGACCGCATCCCCGAGATCCTCGAGGCGGAGGGCCTGCGCTACGAGGTCGCGCCGCTCGACGGCGAGGCCTTCCGAGCGGCGCTGCTCGCGAAGCTGCTCGAGGAGGCGGGGGAGGCCGTCGACGCCGCCGACACCGACGCGCTGGCGCGCGAACTGGCGGATCTCTACGAGGTGATCGACGCCGTGCTCGAGCTGCACGGCCTCGATGCCGACGCGGTGCGGGCGCTGCAGGCGCGGCGGCGGGAGCAGCGCGGGGGGTTCGCGCGGCGGTTGGCGTTGCGGTGGACGGAGGGGTGAGCGGCGACGCGCAGGCGATCACTCTGAGACGCGCAGTCGGAGCCCCAGCGCTCGGATCACCTTCTGAACGGTCGCGAACTCCGGGTTCCCTTCGAGTGACAACGCCTTGTACAGGCTCTCGCGTCCGAGACCAGCATCTCGCGCGATGCGTGTCATCCCCTTGGCGCGCGCTACGTCACCCAGTGCCGCCGCCAGCAGGGCGGGGTCGCCCTCATCGAGAACCGCTTCGAGGTAGGCGACGATGTCGCTGTCGGATCGCAGCAGGGTTGCCGCGTCCCAAGGTCGGGTCTCCGTATTCGTTTTCGCCATCGAAGACCTCCTCACAGTCTTCGCGCGAGTGCCTTGGCCCGGCGGAACTCGCGCCGCTGGCCCGACATCACGCAGGCCGTCGAACCACACCGCGAACGCCTCCGTCTGCCGCACCTCGAATACGGCCCATCCGTATCCTACGGGATACAGGCCCCGCATGGCGAGCTTGGTTCATGCCGACGCGAGCGCGGTTCCTGCCCACCGCATCGTTCACTGGCGCAGCTCGAGCTGTTGCCGGACGGATCGCAGGTCGACGTGCCGTACGCCGAACTCGCCTTGGTCGACGGGACGAGATTGCGGCAGAGCGGCCTCATCCCCGACAGCGTCATGACCGTCGACTGGCGCGATCACTCAGAGGACGAGGACCCCTACGTCGCCGAGGCGATCCGGCTCATCCGGATGGGTGGCATCGGCGCGGATTGAAGCAGGCTGCCTCGGCGCCGAAGCCGACGCGGAGGTCGCCGTTCGCCGCTGTCACCCCGCGACCGGCTTCTCAGGCCGGAACACCGCATGAGCGCGCCGGCCGACCGCGTTGCAGTACAGCGCGTCGATCCCGCCGCCGACGACGCCGCCGGCGACCGGCACGGCCTTCGTCAGGTTGACCACGCCGCGTTCGCCGGCCTTCGTGATCAGGCGCATCCCGACGCGCTTGTTGATCTCGGCTATCAGGCGCGCGGGGATCGCCTCGACGCTGCGCAAGGCGATCCGGTTGGCGACGGTGATGCCGGCGTTGCGGAGGACGTTCTTCCCGGAATCGCCGAGCAGGCTGAGCATGACGAACGTCTGGACGCGTTCGTCGTCGATGTCGTGCCCGTGCAAGGTCGCGATCGCGCCCGAGAGCCGCGTGTGGATCACCCAGGACGCCGTCATGGCGGCCGGGATCGCGACGGGGAGGGTGATGAGCCCACCGACGCCGGTGACGAACCCGGTGCCGAAGTTCATGAGCGTGTGGGATCGGATCAAGGCGCGCACGCGGGCTTCGTCGTCCGCGTACCTGGGGTTCGACGCGTACTTGCCGGCGAACGCCCGGCTTCCCTCCAGGCGACCATGGCCTTGCAGGCCGTAGCGCAGGAGCCGTTCGACCAGTTGATTCGCGTCGCGCGGTGTGGCGCGCGCGAGGGCGGCGTCGTGCCTCGACCCTGGGGCGGGATCGCCATCGCCGATTCTGGTCATCGCCATCGCCTCCTGGCCCGAATGGTAGGAGGTCGCGGGCTCGTGCGCAATGGCTGTCGCTGGCCCGCGCCGGGCCCGATTCCGGCATCCCAATCCGCCGCGGGTCTGGTGAACGGCGCCGTCGCGCGTGTCCTCAAGGCGTCCCCG
>JAABRX010000134.1 GCA_011390675.1 Trueperaceae bacterium
CTCGGCGTGCTCCGCAGCGAAGAGATGGAAGCCGCCAGCCGCGCCTTCAACGTCGAGCTCTACTTCCTGAGCGAAGCGCTCGACGACCCGATCTTCGACGCCTCCTTCAGCAAGTCGGCCGCCGAGACCCTCGAGCTCTGGGGCGGCACCGAAGCGCTCATGGAGAAGCTCGTGCGGGTCATCCGCGAGAGCCGTCCCGACGTCATCTTCACCAACTTCCAGGACGTGTGGGGCCAGCACGGCCACCACCGCGCCGTCGCCCGCGCGACCGAGGAGGCCTTCCGCCTCGCCGCCGACCCCGAGGCGTTCCCCGAGCACTTCGCGATGGGCCTGCGCCCGTGGCAGGCCAAGAAGTTCTACCTGCCCTCGGGCACCGGCGGCGGCCGCGGCACCGAGCCGCTCCCCGAGACGCTGGTCCTGAACACCGGCGCCTTCGACCCGATCTTCGGCGCCAGCTACGAGCAGCTCGGCCAGCAGTCCCGCGCCTACCACCGCAGCCAGGACATGGGCAGCTGGGTCGCCGAGGGTCCGCGCACGACCTCGCTCCACCTGCGCGACACCGTGCTCGAGGTCGACGGCATGGAGACCTCGATGTTCGACGGGCTCCCGACCTCCTTCGCCGACCTCGCCGCGATGATCGCCGACGAGGACGTCGCCGCCGTGCTGCAGCGCGCCAGCGACGAGCTGCACGCGGCCGTCGCCGCCTTCCCCGACTACGGCGCCGTCAACGCGGCCGTGACCACCGCGCTCGCCACCGTGCGCGAAGCGCGCGCGACCGTCGCCGCGGCCGACCTCGACGACGAGACCGCCTACGACCTGGACTTCCGCCTCGGCCTCAAGGAAGCGGAGCTCCAGCACGCCCACCGCGTGTCGGCGCTGCTCGTGCCGCGCCTGGTCGCCAGCGCGACCGAACTCACCCGCGGCGCCACCACCGAGCTCCGCCTGACCGCCTTCGTCGGCGGCGACGTGATGCTCGAGGACGTCGAGCTCGACCTGCGCGTCCCGGCCGGCTGGACGGTCGAGCGCGTCGTGCCCGAGACCGCCCCGGCCACGACGCTCGCCAACAACGAGACGATCACCGCGGACTTCGTCGTGACCGTCCCGGACGACGCGCCCTTCTTCCAGCCCTACCGGCGCAACGCGCACCCCTTCCGCGCCAACGGCGACCTCGTCGGCGTCATCCGGTACCAGGTGGGCGGCCAGACCGTCGAGATCGATCTCGATCCCACCGAGACCCTCGCCGTGCTGCCCGACCTGACGCTCCGCGCCAACGCCGCCAACCTCGCCTACAACCTCCTCGACCCCGAGCGCGCGATCACGCTCGACGTCGCGGTCACCAACCACCTGCAGGGCGCGACGAGCACGACGCTGCGCGTCGCCGGCCCCGAGGGCTGGACCACCGAACCGGCCGCGATCGACCTCGCGTTCGCCCGTCAGGGCGACGTGGTGGCGGCGCAGTTCGAGCTCGTCCCGCCCGCCGGCGCCGCGACCGGGTCCTACGACTTCACGCTGGTCGCCGAAGGCGAAGCGAACTCGACCGAATGGGTGCGCGTCGTCGACTACGACCACATCGACCGCTCCTACATCGTCCTGCCCGCGACCGTGAACGTCCAGGCCTTCGAGGTCGAGTTCGACCCGACGCTGCGCGTCGGCTACGTCGACACCGGCGTCGACCTGGTCCACGTCGCGCTGCGCAACCTGGGCGTCCAGGTCGACCTGCTCACCCCCGACGACCTGACCACCGGCGACCTGTCCGTGTACGACACGATCATCGTCGGCGTCTACGGCTACCGCCTGCGCCCCGACCTCGCCGCCGCGAACGCGCGCGTCCACGAATGGGTCCGCGCCGGTGGCAACCTGCTCGTCCAGTACCACCGCGCGAACGACGCCTGGGACCCGAACTCGGTGCCCCCGTACTTCATCCAGCACGGCGGCGCGTCGATCCTCAACCGCGTCACCGATCCGGCCGCCCCGGTCGTCTTCCTCGCCCCGGAACACCCGATCCTCAACGTGCCCAACGCGATCACGAGCGCGGACTTCGACGGCTGGGTCAAAGAGCGCGGGCTGCACCTGTTCGCCGAATGGGCGCCCGAGTACACCCCGCTCTTCTCGATCACCGACGCGAACTGGCCCGACACGCCGGAGGAGACCCCGTTCGAGGGCTCGATGCTCACGGTCGACCTCGGCGAAGGGCGCTTCACGGCCACCAACCTGGTCTTGCACCTGCAGATCGAGGGCAACGTGCCCGGCGCGTACCGGCTGTACGCCAACCTCATCACCCCGCCCGCGGCCGCCCGATAGCCTGATCGACCGTGGGGGACGGGGTTTGCCCCGTCCCCCACCCCTTATCTGACCATGCTCCACTCTCTGCTCCTGGTCCTGTCCCTGATGCTCAGCGCCCCGTTCCCCGAGGCGCTCGGCGACCTCCCCGTGCGCGACTGGTCGGGCGCGGCGACGCCGCTGCGCGATCTGGGCGACCACGAGGTGGTCGTCGTCAACTTCTGGGCCGTCTGGTGCCCGCCGTGCCGCGACGAGCTCCCGTGGCTGCTCGCCCTGCACGAAGCGGGTGCGGTGCAGCTGCTCGCGGTCAACGTCGGCGACCGCGAGGGCGACGTCGCCCGCTTCCTGAGCGCCGAGGGTCTGGAGGCCTTGCCGGTGCGCTTCGTGGCGTCCCGCGCGCTCCGCGGCATCGACGTGCCCGGCCTCCCGACCACCTACGTCCTGACGCACGGCCGGCAGCCGATCGCGCACTACGGCCCCCTGACGCCCGACGCCCTGCGGGCGTACCTACCGGAGGACCCATGAGCCCACGGCGCACGACCTTGACGCTTCTCGCCCTCTTGGCCGCCTGGTGTGGAGGTGCCACGGCCCAGGCGCCGCTCGAGTTCGGCACCTTCCATGCCCGCGTCGTCCAGGGGGGCCTCGACTACGCCGACGTGTTGCTCGCCGCGGAGGGCGAGCTCGTCGCGCTGGAAGGCTTCATGGCGCCGCCGCTCAAGCCGCGGGTGGAGTGGTTCATGCTCACCCGGTACCCGATGCAGACGTGCCCGTACTGCTCCGACGGCGCCGACTGGCCGCCCGACGTCGTCCTCGTGATCGTGCAAGACGGGCGCCGCCTCGACGCCCGGCCCCATACCGACCGTTTGCGGATCGTCGGTCGCCTCGAGCTCGGCCTCGAGAGCGACGTCGAGGCGGGCATCAGCCTCATCCGCATCGTCGACGCCCGCGTCGAGCGGGTCCGGTAGCCGCCCGTGGTCGAACTGCGCGGCGTCCGCCACGCCTTCCGGCGCGGCCGCGACCCGGTCCGCCTGACCTTCCCGGACGTCGACCTGGCGCCCGGCGACCATGCGGTCGTGATCGGGCCGTCGGGCAGCGGCAAGACGACGCTGCTGCACCTGCTCGCCGGCCTGCTCGTCGCGAGCGAGGGCACCGTGCGGGTCGCGGGCCGCGACCTCGCGACCCTGACCGAGCCGGGGCGCGACCGCTACCGGGCCGCCTCGGTCGGCTACGTGTTCCAGGACTTCCACCTGATCGACGGCTACACCGCGCTCGAGAACGTGGTCGTGGGGCTCGGCCTCGCCGGGGTGCGCGGCCCGGAGCGCGCCGCCCGCGCGCGCCGCACCCTCGAGCGCCTGGGGCTCGGCGGGCGCCTGCAGCACCCGCCCCGGCGCCTCTCGACCGGAGAACGTCAGCGCGTCGCCCTCGCGCGCGCGGTCGCGCACGGTCCGGCCCTGCTCCTCGCCGACGAGCCCACCGCCCACCTCGACCGGGCCCGCGCCACCGACGCGATGGCGCTGCTGCGTGAGGTCGCCGTCGACCTGAACGCCGTCCTGCTCGTGGCCACCCACGACCCGTGGGTGGTCGAGGGCTTCGACCGTCGCGTGGAGATGCGCCCGTGATCGCCTGGATCGGCCTGCGCAACCTGCGGACCCGCGCCTTCCACACCGTGCTCACCATCGCCGTCGTGGCGGCCGCGACCGCGACCGCCCTCGTCGTCCCCATGACCCTGCGGCAGGTCGACCGCGGTGCGACCGAGGCCGTCCAGGTCTTCGACCTCTTGGTCACGGCCAAGGGGAGCGCCACCCAGGCGGTGCTGTCGAGCCTCTTCTACCTGGACGCGCCGATCGGCAACGTCCCCTACGCCGTCTTCGCCGCGCTCGCGGACGATCCGCGCACCCGCCGCGCCGTGCCCATCGGCCTCGGCGACTCGTTCCGCGGCCACCCGATCGTCGGCACCGACGGCGGCTTCTTCGAGCTGAGCCTCGACCGCTCGGGGCCGCCCTACGTGCGCCTCGACCGCGGCCGGGCCTTCCAAGGGCCCTTCGAGGCCGTCCTCGGCGCCCAGGTCGCTCGAGCCCACGGGCTCGACGTTGGCGCACGCTTCACGTCGACCCACGGGCTGATCGACCTGGGGCTGGACGACGTGCACGCGGACGACCACGGAGACGAGCCCGGGGACGAACACGGGGACGACGAGCACGCGGACCACGATCATGCCGCGACCACCACGGACGAGGCGGCCGCGCGCGCCGAGGTCGTGCGCCGGCAGCAGGCGCTCGACGCGGCGCCGGGCGACGCCAACCGCGCGGCGCTGCTCGAGGCGCTCGCCCACGCGCTCGAGGACCTCGCGCTGGCGACCGTCGGGGAAGCGACCGGGGAGGACGGCCACGTCCACGGCGAGGCGTACGAGGTCGTCGGCGTCTTGGCGCCGACCGGCGGACCGGTGGACCGCGCGATCCTCGTCGACATCGAATCGGCCTGGCTGGTGCACGGCCAGGTCGCCCCGGAGCTCCGCGGCGTGACCGCGGTGCTCCTCACCGCCGAGCGCCCGGGCGACTACTACGCGATGGCCCAGGAGATCGATGCCGGGCCGGACGCCCAGGCGGTCTTCACGGGCGCCGTGTTCGGCCAGCTCCGTGGCTTCGTGGCGCAAGGGGAGGTCGCGTACGGCGCCCTCTCCGCGCTGGTCCTCGCGTTGGCAGCGCTGACCATCTGGCTGAACGTCACCTCGGGGGCGCTCGAGCGCCGACGCACGAGCGCGCTGCTGCGCGCGCTCGGTGCGGGCCGCTCGCTCATCTTCACGCTGGTCGTGGCCGAGACCGGGTGGACGGTCGTCGCCGGGATCGCGTTGGGCACCGTGGCGGCGTACGGGCTCACCCACGTGGGCGGAAGCCTGCTCGCGGCGAACCTCGGCTTCACCCTGCCGCCGGCCGAGCTCGACCTCGCGCTCGTCGCCCGGGTGCTGCCGCTGATCCCGCTCGGCCTCGCCGCCGCGCTGGTGCCTGCATGGCGCTCGAGCCGGTCCACGCCGCTGGAGGATCTCTGACCGTTCGGCGCGTTCCGACGCGCTCCGGACCATCCCCCGAATCGATGCCCTAAGAGCGGCGGGCGCGCCACCAACCGCGGTGCCGGACGCTCGGCGAGCGCGAGGCTCGCTGCGGCGTCTCCGCCCGGCGCGGCTGGCCGCGCCACCGACGCGCTCGAGTCCAGGTCGCCAGCGGCATTCGCCATGACCCCCGCGAGGGGACCCGTCGCCGTGCAGGGCGCGCCAGACGGACCCCGCAGGAAGCCGGCGTCGAGCGTGGCGAGGTTCTCGCGACCCGCCCACGCGACCGAGAGCGATACCAGGAGGACGATCACCAAGAGGATTCGGGGCGACGGGCTGGGGGCGGGATTCGGGTTGCGGCGTGCCATGTCGTTCACCTCCGCCCGGAAGGTAGGCCCTGGTCCGTCCAGTCTCCGTGAGCCGCGGCGCCACGCCGCCCGCCGCCGTCGCTGCGGCGAGACGTCGACACGGGCCCGTCCGTGGCGTCCGCGCGCACGGCGGCCGGCGGCGCCGTAGGGTACGTCCCCGCCGTGCCGCGCTGGGGCGCGACCACGTCGGTCGGTGCGCACGGGGCGATCGTGGGCGCACCGTCGGGCGCGGGCTCCGAGCCGCCGCCGGCGAACTCGCCGGCGTAGGGCGCCGCCAGGATCCACGTGGTGAGCACGGCCACCACCACGGCGAGGAGCGCGACGACTGGGTTCCGATTGCGACTGGTGCGTTCCATCGTGTACCTCCACGCCGACCCTAGAGAAGGCACCGTGAGCCAGGCGTGAGCTCCGGTCGTGCAGCCGAGTGGACCGGCTCGAACCCCGTCGAGCGCCTCGCAGGGCGTGCTAGCGTCCGCCCATGACCCTCGCGAAGCGTCTCTGGCGCGCATCGGCACTCCTGCTGGCGCTCGGCGGGGCGCTCGCGCAGCCGCTCGTCGCCGAGGTCCCCCGCCCACCCCCCGACCTCGCCCCCCGCGCCCTCGAGCCCGAGGAGCTCGACGCCGTCACGGTCGCGCGCCTCGCGCTGCGCTACGACCTCGACGGGGTCGCGCTCGACGTGCTCGGCGCGAGCGGCGCGCCCGGGATCGTCCTGGGCGTGGCGCTCGCGGGCCAGACCGTCTTCCTCGAGGCCTACGGCTCCGCCTCGGTCGGCGGCGCCCCGATGCCGCTCGACGCGCCGCTCTGGCTCGCCTCGATCTCCAAACCCCTCACCGCGATCGCCGTGCTGCGGCTCGCCGCCCAGGGGCACCTCGACCTGGACGCCGACGCCGCGACGCTCCTGCCCGAGGGCGCCCTCGGCCCTCCCGCGCACCCGGACGACGGACCCGTCACCGTGCGCCACCTGCTGACCCATACCGCCGGCCTCGACGTCCGGTCGTTGGGGCTGACGGTGCCGGACGGGGCGCCGGCCCCGTCGGCGCGCGACGCGGTGGCCGCCGGATTGCCGCCGCGCATCGTCGCGCCGGGCGAACGGCTCGTCTACTGCAACGCGTGCTACCTGGCCCTCGCGGCGATCGTGGAGGGCGTGACCGGTCAGGCGCAGGAGGAGGCGTACGACGACCTCGTCTTCGAGCCGCTCGGGTTCGCGCACGCTTCGATCGCTGCCGAGGCCGACGCCGCGTACGAGGCCGCCACGGTGCCGGGCCATGCGGTGGGTCCGGGCGGCGTGGCCGCGCTGACCATGCCGCGCCTGCTCGAGAGCGGCGCCGGTCGGGTGCGCGCGAGCGCGTCGGATCTGATGGCCCTCGCCGAAGCGCTGACGGCGCCCGAGGCACCCGAGGCCCTGGAGGACGGCGTGCGCGCGCAGCTGTTCGCTCCGGCCGTCCGGCTCGGGAACGGCATGCCCGGCTGGACCCTCGGGCTCGCCAAGACCGCGGTGCTGGGCCATCCGGCCGTGCGCCACGACGGCGATCTGCCGGGCGTCCGCGCTGCCCTGCTCGTCGTACCCGAGGCGCAGCTCGCGGTCTTCGCGTACCTGAACGGGACCGGCGCCGATGCCGGGCTCGAAGCCGCCTCGGGTCGCCGCGACGCCCGCGACGTGCTCCTCGAAGCCGTCGTGGCGCGGATCCTGGGCGACGCCCGGGACGCGGACGAACTCGGGTCGGGGTGGCCGCCGGCGGATGCCGACGCCACCTCGAGCCCCGCCCCCGCACCAGGCCTCTACCGCTTCGATCGCGTCGCCCGGACCGGCCCCGAACGGATGCTCGCCGCGGCGACGCCGGTCGTGCGCCTCGAGGTCGGCGGTGGCGCGCTCGAGGTGGCGCCACCGCCCGACCTCGCCGCACCGGCGACGTACCGGCGGGGCGACGACGGCGTCTACCGACGGGTCGGCGACGGCGCCCCGCTCGCGTCCACCGACACGCCCGGCCGGGTGCTGCTCCACCTGGGCACCACCGTCGGCCTCGAGCGCGTGCCGTGGCTCGAGCGCCCCGCCGTGTTCGCGGCGAGCCACGGTGCTGCCGCGGTGGCCGCGCTGCTGGTGCTCCTGAGCTGGCCCGTGGGGGCCTTCGTGCGCTGGCGCCGCCGCGAACCGGTCGCCTGGACCCTCCCGAGCACGGTCGGCCGCGCGCGCGCCTTCGCCCGCGTGGGCGCGGTCGCCGTCCTCGGCGTGCTGGCCGTCCTCGTCGCGCTCACGCTGCGGGTGCTGGCGACCTCGGACGCTCCGCTCGCCGCCGCGGCGCCCGTCCTGCAGGGGTTCGCGCTCGTCCTCGCGGTCGCGACCCTCGGGCTCCTCGCGGCGAGCGCCACCGGCGCCGCGCGGCACCCGAGCCACCGCGCCCGGTGGGCCTGGCACGCGCTCGTCGCGCTCGCCTTCGCCGCGCTGCTCGTCCAGGGCTGGACGTGGGGGTTGTGGTCGCCGGAGGCGCTCCAGGCGACGTGGGCCGGGTTGGTCGGCGGCGGCTCGGTCGGCGGCGCCCCGAGCCCGTAGCATGCCGGCATGACCGATCCCGTCCGTTCCCCCCAACTCGCCGTGGCCACCGTCGCCGGTGGCTGCTTCTGGTGCACCGAAGCCGTGTTCGAGCAGGTCGAGGGGGTGCACGCCGTCGAGAGCGGCTACGTCGGCGGCCAAATGCCCAACCCGACGTACGCCCGCGTCTGCGACGGCGACACCGGCCACGCCGAGGCGCTGCGCATCACCTACGACCCCACGGTCCTGCCGTACCCGGCGCTACTCGAGGTCTTCTTCGGCACCCACGACCCCACGACCAAGGACCGGCAAGGGCACGACGTCGGCAGCCAGTACCGCTCGGCGGTGTTCGCGCACGACGCGGAGCAGGAGGCCACCGCACGCGCCACCATCGCCGCGCTCGAGGCCGAAGGGGTCTACGGCGCGCCCATCGTGACCGAGGTGGTCCGCCTCGACCCGACCACGGTGGAGGGCACCTGGTACCCCGCCGAGGCCTACCACCAGGGCTACTTCCGCGCGAACCCGAACCAGGGCTACTGCGCGGCCGTCGTGGCCCCCAAGGTGGCCAAGTTCCGTCAGCGCTTCACGCACCGCCTGCGCGGCGCGGCCTGACGGCGGACGCTGCGGGCGCAGCCGACGTGCGTGCGGGGATCGCGCCGAGCTCCGATGCCGGCGCCACCGTCGACGCCTGGGTCGACGCCCTGCGCCCGGGCGACGTCCTCCTCCACGCGCGCAGCGGACCGGAAGGCGAGCGCCGCAGCCTCCGCTTCCGCGACCCGATCGCCGTCCACGCCCTGACCGACCCCGCCGGCACGCCCGCCCTGCTCGCCGCGCTCGACGCCGAGCTGCGCGCCGGCCGCGCGGTCGCCGGCTTCCTGGGCTACGAGGCGGGCGCGTCGCTCGTCGGGGCACCGCTTGCCGGCGCGGCCGAGGCGCCGCTCGCCTGGTTCGGCGCGTACGCCGCCCCCGAGGTGGTGGAGGCCGGTCCGGGGGGCGCCCCGCTGCGGCCGCCGCACGACCCGCGCGGAACGCTGCAGGACGTGCGCCCCGAGGACGACGCGGCAGCGTGGTCCGATGGGGTCGCTGCGGTGCGCGCCGCGCTGATCGCCGGCGACGCCTACCAGGTCAACCTGACCACCGGCTTCACGTGCCGCGTCGGCGACGTCCGCGACGCGTACCGCGCGCTGTCGGCGGCGCAGAGCGTCGCGTACGGGGCGCTGCTGGACACCGGCAGCGTGGCGCTCGCCTCGGCCACGCCGGAGCTGTTCGTGCGGGCGCGCCGCGAAGGCGATGCGTTGCACCTGACCACCCGCCCGATGAAGGGCACCGCCCCGCGCGGCGCCGACGGGCCGGCGGACGCGACCGCGGCGGCCGCGCTCCGCGCCGACCCCAAGAACCGCGCCGAGAACGTGATGATCGTCGATCTGCTGCGCAACGACCTCGGGCGCGTCGCGCGGACGGGGAGCGTCCGGGCGACGCGCCTGCTCGACGTGGAACGCTACCGGCGGGTGCTCCAGATGACCTCGACGGTCGAGGCCGAGGCCGACGCCGACCTGCCGCTCTCGGCGCTGCTGACCGCGCTCTTCCCGTGCGGCTCGATCACCGGCGCCCCCAAGCGGCGCACGATGGAGCTGATCGCCGCCCTCGAGCGGCGCCCGCGCGGGGCCTACACCGGTGCGATCGGCTTCGCGCTGCCCACGCCGGAGGGCGGCGTGCAGGAGGCGGTCTTCAGCGTCGCCATCCGGACCCTCGAGGTCCGCGACGGGGCCGGCCGCTTGGGCGTGGGGGCAGGCATCGTGGTCGATTCCGACGCCGCCGCCGAGCTGGCCGAGGTGCGCGCCAAGGCGCGCTTCCTCACCGATCCCGACCGCGCGCCCGGGCTTTTCGAGACGCTGCGCTGGGCCGGCGGCCGGGCGCAGCGCTGGGCCGCGCACCTCGATCGCCTCCGCGCCTCCGCGGCGCACCTCGGACTCCCCTTCGATCCCGCCGCCGCCGAGGCCGCGGTCGCCGAGGCAGTGGCGGCCACCGGCGCCGGACGCGACCCGACGGCGAGCACCGACGCCGTCCTACGGGTGCGCCTCGACCTGCACGAGGACGGGCGCTGCACCGCGACCGCACGCGCGCACGTCGATGCCGCGCCGGACGCACCGCCGGTCGCGCTGGGGCTCGCCGAGCCCCGCGTGCGCACCGACGACATCGCCCGCCGCCACAAGACGCTCGACCGCGCCGCGTACGACGCCGCCGTCGCCTGGGCCGAGCCGCGCGACCTGGCCGACGTCGTCTTCCTCAACGAGCACGGCCGGGTGGCCGAGGGCGCGATCTCGAACGTGTTCGTGCGCGACGACGACGGCCTCTGGCGCACCCCGCCGCTCGCCGAGGGGGCGCTCCCCGGCGTCCTGCGCGCGGCGCTGCTCGCCGACGGCATCGCGCGCGAAGGGGTCGTGACCGAAGCCGACCTCCACGAGCGCGAGCTGGCGATCGGCAACGCGCTGCGCGGCCTGCGCCCCGCGCGCCTCGATCCCATGCGACGATGGCGCCCCATCGAACGATGGCGGCCTCGCGAGGAGGACCCGAGATGAGCGATGCGCCCCCGACCAGCTACTGCGACGCCGTGCGCCGCGGCCTCCCCGACCCCCACCGCGCGTACCACGACCACCATTACGGCTTCCCGCTCGACGGCGACGCCGCGCTGTTCGGTCGGCTGATCCTCGAGATCAACCAAGCCGGCCTCTCCTGGACCACCATCCTGCGCAAGGAGGCGGCCTTCGAGCGGGCGTACGACGGCTTCGACGTCGACCGGGTCGCCGGGTACGGCGAGGACGACGTGGCGCGGCTGCTCGCCGACGCGTCGATCATCCGCAATCGCCTCAAGGTCCGCGCCGCGGTCACCAACGCCCGCGCCATCGTCGCGCTGCGCCCTGAGTACGGCGGCTTCCAGGGCTGGCTCGACGCGCACCATCCCCTCGCACTCGACGCCTGGCTCGCGCGCTTCAAGGCCACCTTCACCTTCGTGGGCGGCGAGATCGTGCGCGAGTTCCTGGTCTCCACCGGGTACCTCGACGGCGCCCACGACCCGGACTGCCCGGTGCGGGCGCGGGTGCTCGACGCGCGGCCGCCGTGGACGCGCACGGGCTGACGCACCGGTCGATGCCGATGACACGACGCGAGCGGCGGCGCCCCCAGGGGGGCGCCGCCGCTCGATCCTCGGGTCCTTCGGACCCACGAGGTGTTCCTTACTGGTTCTTGGTCACCTTGTGGAGGTCCTGGTACGTGACCGAGGCGTACGGGTGCACGCTCCAGCCCGTGACGTAATCCTGCACCAGACCGATCTCCTCGCTGTTGTTGATGAACGCGAAGGGCACGTCGTCCATCAGTTCGCGCTGGATCTCCTGGTACGTGGCGATCGACTCGGGCGAGCCGGGCGGCAGCACGCGGCCGAGCTCGAGCAGCTCGTCGACGCGGGGGTTGCTGTAGCTGATGTAGTTGTTGTC
>JAABRX010000015.1 GCA_011390675.1 Trueperaceae bacterium
GTCTCGCACCGCCTCTCGTGCCCGAAAGCGCTGGTCGCCACCTTCCAGGCGCGCGGGTGGCACAAGGCGATCTCGATCCACGGGTACAGCGTCACCCTCTACACCTCCGACGCGTACTACGGATGACGCCCACGCCCCTCGCCCCCCTGGCGCCTCGGCGCCGGGGGGGCGCCCTCGTCGTCGCGCTGCTCCTGGCGACGTGGTCCGTCGGTCAGGCGGACCCCGCGTCCGCCGGACGTTCGGCGCCGACCCCGTGCGGCACGCTCGACGGGCTCGGTCTCGTCGCCGAGGGCGCGCTCGTCGGCGACGACCTTCGCGCCACCTGGACGCTCGTCGCGGCGCCCGTCGAAGCGCCGGTCCTGCGCCCGCTCGTGTTCGTCGACGGGGTCCTGCGGGCCGACTTCGGCCCCGTCGCCTTCCCGTGCGACCGGAGCGTGTCGGTCGACGCTCCGGACCTGGGCGCGCGCGACGCCGTGCATTGGTTGCTCCACGGGTGGCCGCCGGTGCCGAGCGCGCTGACGTCGCTCGGGTTCGAGGAGGCGCGCGTCGCGTACGCCGCGCGCGTGCCTCCCGGCACCTTCGCGCTCGCCGACGTCGGGTTCGACCGGCCGATCGGCGGACGGCCGCGAGCGAGCGAGGCCACCGCGACGGGCGCCGCCGGGGCGCTCGTCGAGGACCGCGTCGAGGTGCCGCCGTGGGCGCTGCCGAGCGACGGTCGCGACGGCCGGGGCGGCGACGACCGGCTCGTGCGCGCGCCGGTCGGTGCCCTGCTGCCGATCCGGATCGTCTACGCCGCGCCCGACGCGGCGCGCGTGCTGGCCACCTGCCTCCTCGACGGGGTGCAGGTGCCCGTGTTCGCGGGCGCCCCGGCGCTCGCCGCCCGCCTCGAACCCGGCGGGTTGCTCGAGCTCGACGGCGTGGTGGAGGTGCCGGGACCGGGGTGGCACCGGCTCCACTGCCTGCTGCTCCCCGACGATGCGGATCCCGCGACGCCCGCTCCCCCACGGCCGCTGTCGGCGCTCTACCTGTGGGGCGCGGCGCCTCGGTGAAGGCACCCCACCGCGCCGGTAGGGAAGACCGCGCCGCGGCGATCGGCCGGCTCGTCCTCGCCGTGGCGCTCGTCGCCTGGGCGTGCCGTCCCGACGGCCCCTGGAGCGCCTCCCTGATCGGGGCCGCGCTCGTGTGGCCCGACCTGGTGCGCGGTTCCGGACCCCGGGCGGCCGCCACCGCGGCGCTCCTGCTGGTGCCGGTGCCTGCGAGCGCCTTCGAGGGGTTGCGGGTGCACGACCCTGGCGCGTGGGTGGCCGTGGCCGTCGCGTGGTCGGCGGCGTACGGCGCGGTGGGCGCGCTCGGCGGTTGGGTGGTCGGGCGCGCCTGGGCGCCGGCGGCGCGCCCCGTCGGGTGGGCGGCGGCCTGGGCGGCGCTGGACGCGGCGGTCGTCCACGGTGCGCCGTTCGTCTCGGCGGTCCCGGTGGTGCCCGGGTACCTGTTGCTCGACGGTCCGCTGGTGGCCTGGGCGGCGGTCGGGGGGCCGGTCGCGCTGGGGGTGGCGTGGGTGCTGCTCGGTGCGGCGCTCGCGGCGGTGGTCGGGGGCTTCGGGGTCGGGCACGGCGGGACCGCGGCGCGGCTCGCGTGGGGGACGACGGCGCTCGCGCTCGCCGGCGGAGCCCACGCCTGGAGCTTCGCGGCCGCGCGAGCGCCCACCGTGCCGGTCCGGACCGTCGCCGTCGCGCACGGCGTCGGCGACGAAGCCGCGCTCGCCGCCACGCGCACCGACGCCGACGCGGCGACCGAGATCCTGGCCGCGCTGGTCGAGCGCGCGCGTGCCTCGCCCGCGGTCGATCTCCCCGCGGTCGATCTCCCCGCGGTCGATCTCCACGTGTGGCCCGAGAGCGCGCTCGGGTTCGTCGCCCCCGAGGCGCTCGCCAGCTTCGCGGACGTCGCTCGGACGCTCGGTGCGCCGGTGCTCGCCGGCGGGTACCGGCCCGATGCCGAGGGCGGGTGGCGCAACTCGGTCGTGCTGGCGACGACCGCGGCCACCGCGTGGGTGCTCGACAAGCGCCACCTGGTGCCGCGCTACGAGGCGTGGCTGACCGCCGGCGTCGGCGAGCGCTGGCCCGTGCGGGTCGCCGGTCGGCGCTGGGCCGTGCTGGTCTGTTGGGAGTCCCTGCATCTGGGCGCGGCCCTGGAGCGCGCGCGGGCGGCCGACGTGGTGCTCGTCCTCACCCACGACGGGTGGGCGGGCGCGACGGCCACGCCGTGGTGGCACGCCCGGAGCGGACGGGTGCTCGCCTGGTCGACGGGGAGGCCCGTGATCGTCGCGTCGCACGACGGACCGTCGATGGCCTGGAGCCACACCGGCCGGTTGTTGGGCTTGGCGGCGGGCAGCGATGCGGGCCTCACGGTGGCGATCGAAGCGCCGTCGAGCTGGACGACGCCGTACGCGCGGTTCGGTTCGCGGGGCGTGGGGTCGCTGGTGGCGGCCGTGTGGGCGGTGCTGCTGGCTACCGGCGTCGGACGGCGTGCCGTCGCGACCGCGCGCCGTCAGGGGTGCGGCGCCTCCGGCCCCCACGCGGCGTAGAACTCCGGGTTGCGCAGGTCGGGCTTGTTGTAGGCGAGCGGGGCGTCGTCGGCCACGCGCCGCAGCACCCCACCGGCGGCCTCCAGGACCGCCTGCGACGCCGCGGTGTCCCATTCGCTCGTGGGGCCGAGGCGCGCGTAGACGTGCGCCCGACCCTCCGCGACCAGGCAGGCCTTGATCGCGCTGCCGCGCTGGGCGACGTCCACGTCCCAGTCGGCGGCCAGTGCCTCGAGCCAGGCGCGCGTGCGGCCGGCGGCGTGCGATCGGCTCGTCAACACGCGCAGCGCCCGCCCCTCCGGGGGAGCGACGCGGATCGCGGTCCAGGCGCCGTCGCCCTCTCGGCGCCACGCCCCGTGGTCCGGGGCGCCGGCGTAGGCCACGTCCTCGATCGGCCCGTGCACCACCCCGAACGCCGGTCGGCCGCGCTCGATCAGCGCGACGTTGACCGAGAACTCCCCGGTCCGATTCACGAACTCGCGCGTGCCGTCGAGCGGGTCGATCAACCAGAAGCGCGGCCAGGAGCGGCGGACCTCGAACGGGACCTCGGCCTGCTCCTCGCTCAGCACCGGCACGTCCGGGGTCAGGGCGCGCAGGCCGCGCACGAGCAGCGCGTGGGCGCGGAGGTCGGCCTCGGTCACCGGGGTGGCGTCGGCCTTGAGCTGCACCTCGAAGTCGCCTTGGTAGACCTCGAGGATGGCGCCGCCCGCCTCACGGGCGAGGCCGGAGACCGCGTCGCGGAGCGGTTCGAAGCGATTCGGAAGCATCGGCGAGCATCGTACGCGGTCCGTGAGGGTCAGCTCGGTGCCCGGCCGCGGCCGAGCAGCCGCAGGCCGTTGGCGACGACCAGCAGCGTCCCGCCTTCGTGCCCGATCACGCCCAGCGGCAGCGGCAGCCGCCCGGCGAGCGTCGCCACGACCATCAGCGCCATCACGCCCAGGGCGAAGCCGAGGTTCTGGCGGATCACCCGGCGGGTCGCCTTGGCGGTCGCGACGGCCTCGGCGAGGCGCCGCAGGTCGTCGGACAGCAGCGCGACGTCGGCCGTCTCGAGCGCGACGTCGCTGCCGGCGACCCCCATCGCGATGCCCACGTCGGCGGTGGCGAGCGCGGCGGCGTCGTTCACCCCGTCGCCGACGAACGCGACGGTGCCGTTCGCCTTGAGCGTCCGCAGGCGGTCGACCTTGTCCTCGGGGAGCAGGTCGGCGTGCACCTGGTCGTGCGACAACCCCAGGTCGTCGGCGACGGCGCGGGCGACGTTCGCGTGGTCGCCCGTGAGGACGGCGAGCCGGGTCAAGCCCTCGCGGCGAAGCGCGTCCAAGCCCTCTCGGGCGTACGGGCGCGGGGTGTCGGCCACGCCCAGGAAGCCGAGCAGCCGGGACGCCCCGCCGTCGCCGCGGTCGGCCACCACGACGACGCTCCGGCCCGCGGCCTCGAGCGCCGCCAGCGCCTCGTGGGCAGCAGGATCGGCGTCCAGGTCGATGCCCTCGGACACGACCAGACGTCGGTTGCCGGCCCAGGCGTCGAAGCCGTCGACGCGTCCGACGATGCCGCGCCCCGGCCGCGCTTCGACGCCGGTGGCCGGCGCGGGGTCGATGCCGCGCTCGCCGGCGTAGCGCACGACGGCGCGCGCGATCGGGTGTTCGCTGGCGTGCTCGAGGGCGGCCGCCACCCTCAGCAACTCGCCTTCGTCGACCGCCAGCGGCACCACGTCGGTCACGGTCATGACGCCGCGCGTCAGGGTGCCGGTCTTGTCGAAGGCGATCGCATCGACCGCCGCGAGGGACTCCAGCGCGCCGCCCCCCTTGAACAGCACGCCGCGGCGTGCGGAGGCGGCGAGCGCCGACAGCACGGCCGCCGGCACGCTGATGACCACCGCGCACGGGCTCGCCACCACGAGCAGCGTGGCGGCGCGGTAGAAGGCCTCCGACGCGGGGAGCCCGAGTGCGAAGAACGCCGCGAGCGCCACGGCGGTGCCGGCGAGCACCCAGACCGTGTAGCGCTGACCGAACCAATCGCTGAAGCGCTCGCTGGGGGCTTTCGCCGCTTGCGCCTCGGTCACCAGCTCCACCATCCGGGCGAGCGTCGACTGGTTGGCCGTCTTGGTCACGCGCACGGTCAGCGCGCCGTGGCCGTTGACGGTGCCGGCGAACACTTCACTCCCCGGCTCCTTGTCGACGGGCATGGACTCGCCGGTGATCGGCGCCTGATCGACCGCGGACGCGCCGGACTCCACGACCCCGTCGAGCGGCACGCGCTCCCCGGGGCGTACGCGGACGAGCGCGTCCACGACGACGTCCTCGGGCGGACGGTCGATCTCGACGTCGTCCTCGACGACGTGCGCGACGTCGGGCCGCAGCGACATCAGGGCCGCCACCGCCCGTCGGGTGGTGCCCATCGCCCGCTCCTCGAGGGTGCCGGCGAGGCTGAACAGGAACAGCAGGATCGCGCCGTCGCGCGGCGCCCCGACCGCCGCGGCCGCGAGGGCGGCCAGGACCATCAGCAGGTCGATCTCCAAGCGACCGCGCGCGAGCGCGCGGACGGCCTCGATCCCCGCGGGACCCCCACCGGCGAGGTAGGCGAGCCCGTACGCCCAGGGCACGATCGCCTCGAGGCCGGTCCAGCCGGCGACGAGCCCGACGATGAGGCCGACGCCGGTGAGCGCGGTCCAGGTGATGCTCCAGCGCAACTCTTCTTGTTCGGCGGCGAGTTCCGCCTTGAGTTTGGCAGCGTCCATGGGTCAAGGCTACGCCCAACGGCCCCGCAGGACGTCCCGGACGCGGCGTGCGGGCGTCGTGCCGCGCGGGTCCGATGCGGGGAGGTGCGTGCGATGATGCCGCGATGAACCGGGCTTTGCACGACCTGGTGGAGCGTGTGCACGCGGCGCCGGCGCGCCTCGTCTACGACTTCGCGGGTGCCGGCGTCCAAGCGCTCGCCTGGCTGCACGCGGTGGCGGGGTCGTCGCGCACCGTGCTCGAGGCGGTCGACCGGTACGCCGCCGCGTCGCTCGCGGAGGGCGTGGGGGGTTCCGTCGGCACGTCCGTCGCGCCGGAGGTGGCCGCGGCGCTTGCTGGGCGCGCCCGCGTGCGGGCGCGCGCGCTTGCTGGCCCCGCCGAGGCGGTCCTGGGCGTGGCGTGCACCGCCACCATCGCGACGGATCGCGTCAAGCGGGGCGCCCACCGCGCCTGGGTCGCGACCGCCGACGGCCTCGGGGTGCGCCTGTACGGCCTCGAGCTGACCAAGGGCGCGCGCGACCGGGCGGCCGAGGAGAAGCTGGTGAGCGCGCTGGTGCTGCGCGCGATCGCGGACGCCTCGGGGGTCCTGCAGGTTCCGTCGCTCGCGCTGATGGGCGACGAGCACGTCGAGCGGGCGTTCCGGGCGGGCCCCGAGCTCGAGGCGTTCGCGGACGGTCGGCGACCGCTCCTCGCGGTCGACGTGCACGGCGAGCCGGTCGACGCGCTGCCGTGGCCGGTCGGCGGGGGCGCGGTGGTGAGCGGCTCGTTCCACCCGCTGCACGACGGCCACCTCGGGCTCGCCGCCGCCGCGCAGCGGCACCTCGGGCGTCCGGTGGCGTTCGAACTGGCGGTCGCCAACGCCGACAAGCCGACGATCGATCTGGACGAGGCCCATCGGCGCGCGACCCAGTTCGCGGGCCGCGCGCCGCTGCTCCTGACGCGCGCACCGCGCTTCGACGCCAAGGCGGAGCTGCTGCCCGGGGCGGTCTTCGTGGTCGGTGCGGACACCGCCGCGCGCGTGCTCGAGGGGCGCTTCTACGCGGACGACGCCGGGCTCGCGGTCGCCTTCGACGCGCTGCGCGCGAGCGGCGGCCGCTTCCTGGTCGCGGGTCGGCGCTCGGCCGAGCGCTTCCTCACGCTCGCCGACCTCGACGTGCCGACGGCGCACGGCGACCTGTTCGAGGCGCTGCCCGAGGCCGCGTTCCGCGCCGACGTCTCGTCGACCGAGATCCGTGCCGCCTGGGACGCCGCCGAGGGCCGTGCGATCGGCGGCGGAAGCGCCTGAGGGGCGTCGAGGAGCAACGGTCCGTGATCGCGAGCGCCGGTGCGGTACCGTGCCGCATGAACATTTCTGACCGCACCTTGATGCGGATCCGTCGCCGGCCGGCGGTTCCGATGCTGGCGCTGGCGCTCGCGCTGATCCTCGGCGTCGTAGGCGCGCAGGAGGCGCCCGGCGCCTCGGACGGCACCGTGTCGGGCGTCGTCGACGAGATCCCTGCCGTGGCGGCGTTCGGCGTGGCGTTCGGGTTCCCGGCGTACCGCACGGCCGGTCTCGGCGCCTCGCTCCAGTCCGGGCCGTTCGGCGCCGCGGTGCGCGCCGCGTGGGGAAGCGCCGGCATCGCCGTCGGCCTGCAGGCGCGCGCGTACCCGCCGGTGCCGTGGCCCGTCCCCACCTACGTCGCGGCCGGCGCCGACCTGTACGGGAGCGGCGTCGCCCCCCACGTGGCCGTCGGTGCGCACGTGCCGATCGCCGAGCGCTGGCGGCTGGACGTGGAGGGCGGCGTGGCGTGGCCGCCGCTCCTCGATACCCGCACGCTGGCGCCGTACCTGTCGTTGGGCGCGAGCTACGCGTTCGCGCTCTCGATCGCCCCCACGACGTCGACGGCGGGGGCCCCCGCCGCGACCGGCGCGGGCGGTGCCAGCGCCTGCGTCGCCGGCCCCCCCGACGCCGCGCTCCTGGACGCCGCCATCGACGCCACCGTGCGTCGCTTCGTGGCCGACGCGACGGCCACGTACGGCAGCCTGTACCGCGGGCTCGACTACAGCGTGCGCGTGCAGGAGCGCGACGTGCGCGGAACCGACGCGCGCGTGTCGGTGTCGTACGCAGGCTCCGTCGTCGAGCGCGCCACGGGCCGCACGATCGATGCGTCCGGGACCGCCGAGGTCACGTTCCGCTGGCGCGGGTGCGATTGGGTGCGGACCGGCCTGACGTACTGACGTACGGACCCCCGCCGCCTCGGGGGACGACCTCGGCGCAGCGACGCCCGCGGTACCCTCCGCCGATGACCTTCCGCGACGGTGCGCTCGAGGGGTTCCGCGACGTGATCCCCATCCTGTTGGCGGTCACCCCGTTCGGTCTGGTCGCCGGCGTGTCGGCCGCCGAGGTGGGGCTCCCCGTCGCGCACGCCGTGGGCATGAGCTACGTCGTCTACGCAGGGACCGCGCAGCTCGCCGCGCTGCAATTGCTGGCGGTGGGGTCGCCGTTCGCGGTGATCCTGCTGACCACGCTGCTCCTCAACCTCCGCTTCGCCCTCTACTCCGCGACGCTCGCTCCGCACCTGCGCGGCCCACGGTGGCCGGTGCGGTTGTGGATGGCATCGCTGATGACCGATCAGTCGCTGGCGCTCGGCATCCACCGGTACGCGACCAAGCCCGAACGGGGCGCCAAGATCGCCTACTACCTGGGCCTCTCGGTCCCCGTGTGGATCGTCTGGACGACGGCCGCCACCATCGGGGTGTTCCTCGGCGCGGCCGTGCCCGCCGGTTGGTCGCTGGAGTTCGCGGTGCCGCTCGTGTTCCTGACGCTGTGGGTGTTCGCGCTCGCGCGGGGCCGAGCTCCGGTGTGGTGGGCCGGGGGCGTGGGCGCGATCGTCGCGATCCTGGCGCGGCCGCTGCCGTTCAACCTCGGGCTGCTCGTCGCGTCGTTCGCCGGCATCGCCGCGGGGTTGATCGCCGAACACCTCCGCGATCGGCGTCGCCCGGCCGCCGAGCTCGGGAACGCGCCGTGAGCGGCGCGTCCGGCGACGCGGCGCTCTGGGGCTTGCTCTTGGCGATGGCGGCGATGACGCTGACGCTGCGGGCGAGCTTCCTCGTGTTCGGCGACCGCATTCGCATCCCACCGCTCGTGCGCCGCGGCCTCGATTACGTGCCGGCCGCCGTGCTCGCCGCGATCGTCGCGCCCGCCTTCGTGCTGTTCGCGCCCGGCGAGGCCGTCGACCTGGCCGTGCAAACGCCGCGCTGGGCGGCGGGCGTGGTGGGGGTCGCCGCCGCGCTGATCACCCGCAACATGCTCATCGTGATCGTGCTCGGGATGGCGACGCTGTGGGGTGTCCAGGCGCTCGTGAGCTAGGTCAACGCTCCCAATCGACCTCGGGATCGTCGACCAGGCGCAGGTCCCGGTCGAGCGCCGCGATGCGCGCCATCTCGTCGTCCGACAAGACGAAGTCGAAGATCTCGAGGTTGGCGCGCTGGTGCTCCGGCGACGCCGCCTTGGGGATCGCCATCACGCGCGGTTGCTGCACCAACCAGCGCAGCGCCACCTGGGCGGCGCTCTTGCCGTGGGCGGCGCCGATGGCGTGGAGCACCGGGTCGTCGTGCACCGCACCGCGCGCCACGGGCGCGTAGGCGGTCAGGAGCAGGTCGAGCTCGTCGGCCTGGCGGAGCAGCGCGTCCTGCGACAGGAACGGGTGGTACTCCACCTGGTTGGTGAAGATCGGACCGGTCGCGACCGAGCGCGCGACCCACGAGGGCGCGAAGTTGCTGACCCCCACGTGGCGCGTCAAGCCGCGCTCGCGCACCGCGTGCAGCGCGCCCAAGGTGTCCTCGAGCGGCACGTCGGTGCGCGGCCAGTGCAGGAGCACCAGGTCGACGTGGTCGATCGCGAGCGCCGCGAGGCTCGCCTCGACGCTGCCGGCGAGCAGGTCGGGGGCGAAGAAGCGCGGGCGGACCTTGGTCGTCACGAACACGCGGTCGCGCGGGACGCCGGAGCGCCGCAGGCCGAGGCCCACCTCCGCCTCGTTGAAGTAGCCCTGCGCGGTGTCGAGGTGCCGGTACCCGAGCGTCAGCGCGTGTTCGACGGCGCGCACGCACGCGTCGCCGTTCATCTCCCAGGTGCCGAGGCCGAGCGCCGGCACGAGCGTCCCTTGGTGGTCGTGGTGGATCATGCGCCCACCGTACCCGGCCCTCGGCGGGCGGTGGCGTGCCCCGATGCGCCCGCCGCGGGCCGGTCGCCGCTGGGTGGCGTGCTGTGATGGGCCCGTGGAACCCGTCGCCCGCCGCCCCTTCTTCGGATGGAGCGTGGTGGGCGGTGCGATGGGGTTGCAGGGGCTTCAGGCTCTGCTCTTCGGGCAAGCGTACGGCCTCTACGTGGTGGCGCTCACCAGCGAGCTCGGCTGGAGCCGCACCGCGGTGGCGTCGGGGTACGCGCTCGTCCAACTGTTGGGCGGGTTGATGGGGCCGGCGCAAGGGTGGTTGCTCGAGCGCTTCGGCCCGCGCCGGGTCGCCGGGGTCGGCGTGGCGCTGTTCGGCGCCGGTCTGATCGTCGCTTCGACCGTCACGACGCTGTCGGCGTTCACCGCTGCGATGGCGCTCACGGGCGTGGGCGTCGCGCTGTCCGGGTTCCTGACCGCCACCACCGCGATCGTCCCGTGGTTCCGGCGGCGGCGCGCGACCGCGCTGGCGTACATGTCGGTGGGGATGAGCCTGGGCGGCCTGCTCGTGCCGATCGTGGCGGCGTCGGTGGTCGCCTTCGGCTGGCGCCCGACGCTGGCCGGATCTGGGGTGGCGATGCTGCTCCTCGGGCTCCCGGCTGCCGGGCTGCTCCGGCGCGACCCGGAGCGCTACGGGCAAGAGATCGACGGCGGACCCGGTGGCCTCCCCGACCCCGCGCGTGGGGGCGCGACCTGGCGCTCCACCGGTCCGGCCTCCGACTTCTCGCTGCGCGAGGCGCTGCGCACGCGCGCCTTCTGGGCGCTCGGCATCGGCCACGGCGCGGCGCTGCTGGTGGTCGCGGCCGTCGTGGTGCACCTGGTGCCGCACCTGGAGTCGGGCGTCGGGCTCTCGCTGCAGGCGGCATCGGCGGTCGTGGCCGCCGTCACCGCGACGACCGCCGTGGCGCAGGTGGTGGGCGGTGCGCTGGGCGATCGCTTCCCCAAGCGGCAGATCGCGCAGTTGGCGATGTTCGCCCATGCGGGGGCGCTGCTCGCGCTCGCGTGGGTGCCGGGCTGGTTCGGCATCGGGCTCTTCGTGCTGCTCCACGGGTGGGCCTGGGGGACCCGGGGTCCGCTGATGGGGGCGATCCGTGCCGATTACTTCGGTGCGGCCCACTTCGGGTCGATCATGGGAGCTTCGAGCTTGGTGATCATGGGGGGTCAGCTGGCCGGTCCGGTGATCGCCGGGGTGCTCGCGGACGCGCTCGGCGACTATCGTTGGGGCTTCACGATCCTCGCCGCGCTCGCCGCCGTGGGTTCCCTCGCGTTCGTGCTCGCGACGCCGCCAAAGCCCCCCGAGCCCCCCGAGCAGCGACGGGACGCGCGTTCATGACCCCGTGCTAGATTGGCGGGTGCATCACGTTTCAGGGTCCGTCCGTGGCGTGTCGTCGCGGCGGCCCGAGGAGGTACCCATGGTGAGAGCGACCTTTCGCGCACTCTTGGTCAGCGCCGTCGTGCTGGGTCTGGCGACCGCGTCGGCCCAGGACTTCGACTGGCGCCGCTTCGAGGGCACCAGCATCCGCTTCATGATGAACCAGCACCCCTTCACCAACTGGCTGCAGCCGTTGGTGCCGGAGTTCGAGGAGGCCACGGGCATCGACGTGACGCTCGAGGTCTTCCCCGAGGACCAGTTCCGCCAGCGCCGCATCCTCGAGGTCAGCAGCGCCGCCGCGACGCTCGACGGCTACATGATCATGCCGGGTCAGGTCTCCGCGCAGTACCTCGGAGCTGGCTGGGTTCGGCCGGTCGACGACTTCCTCGGCGATCCGACCCTGACCATGCCCGACCTCGACCTCGACGACTTCTACGCCGGCGCGCTCGACACCTTCCGCTCCGACGCCGGCCTGTTCGGTCTGCCGCTGCAGATCGAATCGAGCGTGCTCTTCTACCGCGCCGACCTGTTCGAGGCTGCCGGGCTCGAGGGCCCGCCCACCACGATGGACGAGCTGATGGAGTACGCGGCCGCGCTCGAGGGCGACCAGATGGCCGGCTTCGCCATGCGCGGTCGCGGCGCCGCCGCGACCAGCCAGACCGTCAACCTGCTCTACTCGTTCGGCGGCCGCTGGATGGACGACGAGGGCAACTCCGCCCTGGCCTCCCCGGAGAGCGTCGCGGCGCACGAGTTCTACGCCGAACTGATGCGCGAGTACGGCCCCCCCGGACCGGCCAACCTCCACTGGGCCGAGGTCACCAGCCTCTTCGCTCAGGGCCAGGCGGCCATGATCTTCGACGCCAACGTCTTCCGCCCGATCATGGAAGACCCGGCGCAGGCGATCGACGTGGTGCGCGAGAACGTGCGCTACGCGCCGCTCCCCGCCGGCCCGGCCGGCAGCGTCCCGGGCGTGCTGGTGTGGGGTCTGAGCGTCAACCACGCCTCGCAGAACCCCGAAGCCGCCTGGTACTTCATCCAGTGGGCGATGTCGAAGGAGAACCAGGAGCGCCTGCTGGAGTTCGGCGTGCCCGCCGCGCGCGCCTCGGCGTGGGAGAACGAAGACTTCCGCGCGAACGCTCCGGCCGACTGGATCGAAGCCTCGCAGACCTCGTTCCAGAACGGTCAACCCGACTGGAACCCGCCGGTGATCCCGGTCGCCGAAGTGCGCGACGCCTACGGGCAGGCGATCGTAGCTGCGCTCGAAGGGCGCGACATCGCGGAAGCGCTCCAGCGCGCCGCCGCCAGCGTCGACGAGATCGTCGAACGCTCGCGCCGCTGAGCGGAGCGACCGACCACGCCGACCGTATGGGAAGGGCGAGCTCGTCTCGCCCTTCCCACTCGAACCCGCCTCGGAGACCCACGTGAAGAGCGTCAGCGCCTTCGTCGACCGGAACGCCCACTACATCTTCCCGCTGCCCGCGGTGCTGGCGATCCTGGTGCTGATCGTCGCGCCCGTGCTCGCCAACTTCGTGCTGTCGCTCTACGACTACTTCGTGGGGGGTAGCCCGACGTTCATCGGCGTCGAGAACTACGAGCGCGCCTTCACCGACTCGCGCGTCTGGAACGGCATCCGCAACACCTTCTATTTCACCTTCACGGCCGTCCCGCTGCAGCTCGTGCTGGGCGTCGCGATCGCCGTCCTGTTCAACCGCGACTTCCCCGGCAAGGGGCTCGCGCGCACGGTCATCTTGCTGCCGATGGTCGCCACGCCGGTGGCGATCGCCCTCATCTGGGCGCTGATGTTCAACCCCAGCCTCGGGGTCCTCAACTACTTCTTGGAAAGCCTCGGCCTGGAGCGGTCGCTGTGGGTGGCGCAGTCGAACCTGGCCATCCCGTCGCTCGTGTTGGTCGACACCTGGCAGTGGTCGCCGATGATCGCGCTGATCCTGCTCGCGGCCATGCAGAGCGTGCCGGCCGAGCTGTACGAGGCCGCGCGCATCGACGGCGCCTCCGGCTGGCAGTCGTTCTGGCGCATCACCATCCCGAGCATCCGCTCGGCGATCGTGGTCGCGCTGATCCTGCGCGCGGTCGACGCGCTCAAGACCTTCGACATCATCTACGTGATCACCGAGGGCGGGCCGGGCATCGCCTCGGAGACGCTCAACGTGCTCGCCTTCAAGACGGGGTTCAACTTCTTCCACGCCGGCTACGCCGCGACGCTCCTGATCTTCCTGATGTTCACCGTGCTCGGCATCGCCGTGCTGCTCAACGCGATCCGGCGGCGCGCATGAGCGCCCTCGCGAGCGTGGACGCGCAGCGGGTGTCCGCGGCGCAGGCGCGGGCGCGCGCGCAGCGCCTGAAGCTCTTGAAGAACGTCGGCATCGCGGTCCTGATCGTGGTGACGCTGGCCGTGATGCTCTTCCCCTTCTACTGGATGGTGCTGACCAGCCTGCGCAGCCAGGTCGACAACGTCAGCCGCGTCCCGGTCTGGTTCTTCACGCCCACCTGGGAGAACTACCAGAACGTGATCGCCCGCAACAACTTCCTCGAGTACACGTGGAACTCGTTCGTGATCGCGGGGCTGTCGACCTTCTTCGGCCTGGTCTTGGGGCTGCCCGCCGCCTACTCCATCGCGCGCTTCAAGCAGGACGGCCTGGCGCTCGCGATCCTCATCGCGCGCCTCACGCCCTACATCACCTACCTGGTGCCCTGGTACCTGGCCTTCCGGGCCCTGGGCCTGATCGACACGTACTTCGCGTTGACCCTCACGCACCTGATCGTGGGGATGCCGCTGATCGTCTGGATCATGATCAGCTTCTTCGAGAACGTCCCGCAGGACCTCGAGGAGGCCGCCTACGTCGACGGCGCGACCCGCATCGGCGCGTTCTGGCGCGTGATCCTGCCGCTCTCGGCGCCCGGGATCGTGGCGGCCGCGATCCTGGCGTTCATCTTCAGCTGGAACCAGTTCCTGTTCAGCTTGGTGCTCTCCGGACCGAACACGCGACCGGTCCCGGTGGCGGTCTTCAACTTCATCTCCTACGGGCAGATCGACTTCGGCGGCCTGGGTGCCGCGGCCGTGCTCATCACGCTGCCCGTCATCATCCTCACGCTCATCATCCAGCGCTGGATCGTCACCGGTCTGACGATGGGCGCCGTGAAGGGCTGACCTGGAGGTCCCACCATGCTCGCCCTGCGCAAGGTCGCGCCGAACGATCCCAACCTGGCGTTGCTCGAGGTCCCCGAGCCGACGCCCGGGCCGGGCCACGTCGTCGTCGACGTGGCCGCCGCCGGCATCTGCGGCACGGACGTGCACATCATGCACGACGAGTACCGCTCCGATCCGCCCGTGACGCTCGGCCACGAGGTCGCCGGGACGATCGCGGCGCTCGGCGACGGCGTCACCGGCTGGGAGGTCGGCCAGCGCGTCGTGACCGAGACGTACTACTCCACCTGCGGCCGGTGCGAGCACTGCCGCACGGGCCGGCCCAACCTGTGCGCGTCGCGCCGCTCGATCGGCTCGTTCGAGGATGGCGGCTTCGCGCCCAAGCTGTCGACGCCGGCGACCAACCTGCACGCCCTGCCGGACGACCTCGGCTTCCCCGAGGCGGCGCTCGTCGAGCCGCTGGCGTGCGTCGTCCGCGCCCTGCTCGAGCTGAACGAGTTGCGCGCCGGCGACCGCGCCGTGATCACGGGCCCGGGGCCGATCGGCCTGTTGGCGCTGCAGGTGGCGAAGGCCTCGGGCGCTCGCGTCGTGGTGCTCGGCACGGCGGCCGACGCGGCGCGCCTCGAGCTCGCGCATCGGCTCGGCGCCGACGGGGTGCTCACCGTCGAGGCGGCCGACGGGCTCGCCGAGGCGACCGCGGAGGCGCTCGGCGGCGAGCCCGACGTCGCCATCGAGTGCTCCGGGGCGGAGCCGGCCGCGACCTTGCTGTTGCGCCTCGTGCGCAAGGCCGGCCGGTTCGTTCAGGTCGGCCTCTACGGTCGGCCCATCGCGCTCGACTTCGACCAGGTCTGCTACAAGGAGCTGCGCGTGAGCGGCAGCTTCGCCACCACGCCCAGTTCCTGGCATCGCGCGCTCGTGCTCGCGGGCTCGGGCGCGGTCTCGCTCGGCGCGATCGTCGGCGCGACCTACCCGCTGGTGGAGTGGGAGCGCGCGTTCGAAGCGGTGGCGGCGCGTACGCCCGGAAAGGTGCTGCTCGTACCGTGACCACGGTGCGGCCGGTCCCGGACCGCGCCGCGCTGATACCGTGATGGGTCCAGGACGGTCGCCGCGCTCGCATTGCGTCCGCGGCGCGGCGGGTACGGTTCTCGGGTCGTTCGAGGAGGACCCACCATGCCCACCGTCACCACCGAAGGCCGCAGCGTCCAGGTCGATCCCGGCACCCGCCTGGTGCTCGCGATCGAAGCGCTCGGCATCGACATCGGCCACCGCTGCGGCGGCAAGGCCCGTTGCACCACGTGCCGCGTCGCGTTCGACGCGGGTGCGCCCGACACCTACACCCGCGCCGAGTACCTCAAGCTTCAGGACGCCGGCCTGCTCGCAGCTCCGGACGCCAGCGACCCGGTGCGCCTCTCCTGTCAGGTGCTCGTCGAGCACGACATGACCGTGCGCGTGCTCAAGACCAAGCAGACCGAAGGTTGGCCCGACACCGGGCCGGCGGTCGGCCCCGACTTGATCCCCGAGCCGGAGCGCTTCGAGCGCGCGGACCTGGAGGTCGAGGTGGCGGCCGGCTGAGCCGTCGACGATCGCGGTCGCTCCGAACCCGTACGATCGTCGTCGTGGAGCGCTTCGATCCAAAGGTCCCATCGCCTGCGCCGCCACGGTCCGCCGTGCGCGGCGCGCTCGTGTTCATGGGCGGGACCCTCGGCTCGCGCGCCAGCGGCTTGCTGCGCGAGGTGCTGTTGGTCGCCCTCTTCCCCGTGCGCGCCTCCGACGCCTTCCGCATCGCTTGGGCGGTCCCCAACCTGTTCCGCGAACTGCTCGCCGAGGGGGCGCTGACGAACGCCTTCGTGCCGGTGGTGCAGCGCCTGCGCGGCGACGACCGCCGCGCCTTCGCCGGCGCCATGCTCGCCGCGCTCGCGCTCGCGAACGCGCTGCTGCTCGCGATCGCGCTCGTCGCGGCCCCCTGGATCGTCGACCTGCTGCTCGCCACCGATGCCAACGTCGACCGCGACCTGGCGGTGCACCTGCTGCGGCTCACCTTCCCGGTGCTCGGCGCGATCAGCATGGCGGCGCTGGCGATGGGGGTGCTGCAGGCCGAGGAGCGCTTCGCCGCCCCCGCGTGGGCGCCGGTGGCGCTCAACGCCGCGGCGATCGCGGCGATGCTCGCCTTCCCCGGCGCGCCGGCGGCGCTCGCCCTGGGCGTGGTCGCGGGCGGCGTGCTCCAGGCGTTGGTGCAGTGGCCCGCCATGGCGCGCGCCGGTCTGCTGCCGCGTTGGCGCTGGTGGCACGCGGCCATGCCGGCGGCGTTGGCGCTGATGGGGCCCTTCGCCTTCACCACCGGTGCCCGCCAGGTGCTGAACGTGGTCGCGCAGCGGATGGTGTCGAACGAGGCGCTCTTCCCGGCCGGTGCGGTGACCGGGTACGCGCTCGCCTCGATGCTGTTCGCGCTGGCGCTGGGTTTGGGCGCCATCAGCCCGGCGGTCGCCTTCTACGCGCGCCTGGGGCGGTGCGCTGCGGACGGAGATGGCGACGGCTTCCGCGCCGCGCTCGAGGGGGGCGCGCGCTTCATCGCCACGCTGACCGTGCCGGCCGGGGTGGCGATGGCGCTCTTCGCCGAGCCGGCGGTGCGCGTGCTCTTCGAGTTCCTGCAGCCGGCGGCGGGGCAGGACCGCGCGATCGCCCTGGCCGTCGCGGCGCTGGCGCCGCTGGGCGCCGCGCTCACGGCCTCGGGCTGGGTGAACTACCTGCTGCGCCCCTTCTTCGTGCGCGGCCGAGTGCGCGCTCCGGTCGCGTTGGCCGTGGCCACGGCGGCGCTCACGGCCGTCCTGTTCGTCGTGCTCACCCCACGCCTCGGCATCGCCGGGCTGTCGTGGGGTACCGCGATCGCGCAGGGTTCGCTCGCCGTCGTGCTCGTGGCGTGGCACGCGCGCGCCGAAGGCTGGTCGCCGGCGCCGCTGCTGAGCGACCTCGGGCGCGTCGCGATCGCCGCCGCGGCCGCCGGTGCGCTCGCGTGGGCGGTCACGGCGCCGCTCGCCGGCGGCGCCGAGGCGGGGTGGGTGCGCCATGCGCTCGTCCTCGTGCTCGGCGGCGCTACGCTCGGGATCGCGTACGCGGCCGTGGGCGTCGCGATCGGGGCGCGCGACGTGCGGGCCCTGACCGCGCGCCTGCGGCGGCGCTGAGGTCGAGGCGCGCACGCCGCAATCGCCGGCGTGCCCGCGGGAGGTGCATCCGTGAACGATCCCGTGCCGTCCGTCCGCCCGGCCATCGCCATCGTGGCGGTCGACCCGACGGCCCCCGACGAGGCCATGGTCGCCGGCTTCGCGGCCGTCCGCGAGTCGCTGCGCCGCGAGTCCGAGCCGCACGACGCACCGGCCACCGAGGAGGCGACGCGGCGGCGGCTCGCGGCGATCGCCCAGGTCCGCGAACTGGCCGTGGAGCTGGTGCTCGCGCGCATGGACGACGTCGTGGTCGGGTTCGGCGCGGCCCTCGCGCCGATCGCCGGCGACAACGTGCACCTGCTGCAGATCGACGTGGCCGTCGCGCCCGAGGCGCGGCGCCGCGGGGTCGGCCGGGCGCTCGTGGCCTGGTCGCTCGACGTCGCACGCCGGCGTGGACGGCGCCTGATCATCGGCTTCAGCCACGACACGGCGCCCGCCGGTGGGGCGTTCGCGCGCGCGCTGGGCGCGAGCGAAGGGCTGCGCTCTCGAATCAACGAGCTCGACCTGGTGCGCCACGGTGAGCACTTGTTCGGCGCCGATGGGCTCGTCGCCCGCTGGCTCGCCGACGGGCCGGTCCGGGCGCCCGGGTACGCGATCGAGTGGTTGCCGCACCCGCTGCCCGAGGAGACCCTCGAGCCCTTCGCGGCCCTTCAGCGCAGCATGAACGACGCCCCGCGCGGAACGCTCGACGTCGAGGACCGCGTCTACACCGCCGATGCGCTGCGCGATCTCGAAGCCGCCTCCGCCGCCCGCGGCGACGTGGCGTGGACCCTCGTCGCGCGCCGCCGCGACGACGGCGCGTACGCGGGGTTCACCGACCTCTACTGGAACGCCGACAACCCGCGCGTCGCGCAGCAGGGCGACACCGCCGTCGCGCCCGAACACCGCGGTCACGCCCTCGGCAAGTGGCTCAAGGCGCTCATGCTCGAGCGGCTGCATCGCGAGCGCCCGGACGTGCGCGTGGTGCGGACCGGGAACGCCGACACGAACGCGGCGATGCTCGCGATCAACGAGGCGCTCGGGTTCGCGGTCGCGCGCGAGGGGATCGTGTGGCAGGTGGCGACCGACGAGCTGGCGCGGCGCCTCGAAGGCCAGGCCCCCCGTGATGCTTGACGATCGCTGCCCGTGCAGACGGTCGCCCTGATGGGCGCCGGCGAAGCGTACGAAGGCTTGACGTTTTCCGGGTACGGTGCAGTACCGACCTCGGCCGACCCTTCGCGGTGTCGGGTGCAGGTGCGCCGTACGCCTCGTTCGGCGTACCCTAGACGGGTCCGTCCGAACCGTCCGTGCCGATCGGTCCCTCGCTCCTGAAGGGAGACGATATGTTCCGAACGTTCCGAAACCGCCCATCGCGTGGAGCCCTATTCTTCATCGCCGCGCTCGCAGTGCTGCTCGTCGCCGCGTGCGGCCCGAGCCAAGTCGAGCAGGATCTCACCGCCGAGAACGAACGCCTGACGGCCCGCGTCGCCGAACTGGACGCGACCGTCGAGCGCTTGGAGTCCGAATCGACCGCCGGGGCGGAGTCCCTGTCGACCGCCGAGGCCGAGATCGCGGCGGCCGCGGAGGCGTTGACGGCGGCCGAGTCCCAGGTCGAGACCACTCAGGCCGCCCTGGAGGCGGCCGAGGCCGAGATCGCCACCACTCAGGCTGCGTTGGCCGCGGCTGAGGCCGAGGTCGAGTCCACGGAGTCTGCTTTGGCCGAGGTCGAGGCCGAAGCCATGGCCACCTCGGAGGCGTTGAGCGAGGCCGAGGCCGAGCGCGCATCGCTGCAGGAGCAGCTCGCGCAGCGCGATACCGAGCTCGAGGCCGCCATCCAAGCACGCGATGCCGCGCGAACCGAGGTCGATCAGGCCGTGGTCGGGCGCAACGCCGTCCGCGGTGTGCTCGACGCCGCGGTCACCCAGATCGAAGGGCTGAACGCCGAGCGCGACGCCGTAGCGGCCGAGTTGGCGGAGGCCGCCGAGCGCGTCGAGGCGCTCGAAGCCCAGCTCACCGCAGCGAACGAGGCCCAGGAATCTGCCGAGCAAGCGCGCGAGGCCGCCGTGGCCGAGCGTGATGCGGCCGTCGCGGATCGCGATGCCGCCGTCTCCGAGCGCGACGCTGCCGTGGCCGAGCGCGATGCGGCCGGTTCCGAGCGCGACGCTGCGGTTTCCGAGCGTGATGCGGCCGTGGCCGAGCGCGACGCTGCGGTGTCCGAGCGTGATGCGGCCGTGGCCGAGCGCGACGCTGCCGTCGCGGATCTCGACGCCGCCGTTTCCGAGCGTGATGCAGCCGTGGCCGAGCGTGATGCCGTCGTCGGTGAGCGCGATGCGGCCGTCGCCGAGCGTGAGACCGCCGTCGCCGATCTCGACACGGCCGTTTCCGAGCGCGACGCGGCCGTTGCCGCGCGTGAGACCGCGGTCGCCGAGCGCGCCGCCGCCGTGGCCGATCTCGAAGCCGCCGTCGCCGAGCGCGATGCCGCGGTCGCCGACCTGGACGCCGCCGTCGCCGAGCGCGACGCTGCGGTTGCCGACTTGGAAGCCGCCGCGTCCGAACGCGACGCTGCGGTCGCTGACCTGGACGCCGCCGTGGCCGAGCGCGACGCTGCGGTTGCCGAGGTCGCGGACCTGAACGCTGCGCGCGAGAACCTCGCGGCCGAAGCGACGGCGGCGAACGAACGCACCGCCGAACTCGAGGCCCAGCTCGCCGCTGCCCTCGAGGCTCGGGCGGTCGCAGCTGCGGCCCAGGACGCTACCTCTGCACGCGTGGCGTCGCTCGAAGAGGAACTCGTGGCCAAGGACGCCGCGCTCGCGGACGCCGAAGCCCGCTTGCAGACGCTGGACGGCGAAGTGGACGCGGCGACGACCACGATCGACGCGCTGCGCGCCGAGGTCCAGACCGCGGAAGCGGCCCTGGCGTCCGCGCGGACCGAAGCTGCCGAGGCGGAAGCGGCCGCCGCCGAGCGTCTGGCTGCCGTCGAGGCCGACCTGGCGTCCGTGCGCGCCGCGCAAGCAGAAGCTGAAGCGGCCGCGACGTCGCTCGAAGGCGACCTCACGGCCCTCCGCACCGAGCTCGATGCCGCCAGCACTCGTGAGCAGGACCTCACGAACCAGATCGCGAACGCCGAGACGACCCTCGACGCCCTGCGCTCGGAGATCGATGCGCGTTCCTCCGAGTTGACCGAAGCCCGGGCTGCCGCGGAAGCGTCGACGACCGAGCTCGAAACCGCGACGGAAGCTTGGACGGAAGAGCGCGCCACCCTCACCGCGGATCTCGAAGCGGCGACGGCGGAGCGCGACGCCCTGGTCGCGGAGCGCGACGCCTTGGCTGCAGAGCGCAGCGGCTTGACCGAAGAGGTCGAAGCCCTCACCTCCGAAGTGGCTGAGACCGCCTCGGCGCGCGACGCCCTTGCGGCGGACCTCGCGGCGCTTCAAAGCGAGCGCGACGCGCTTGCCACGGACCTGGCGACGCTGCAGACCGAGCGCGACGCCCTGACGACCGACGTGGGTGCGCTGCGTACGGAACGCGATGCCCTGGCGACGGACCTTTCTTCGCTGGAGACGGAACGCGACGCGCTCGTTGCGGACGTCGCGGCCCTCGTCGTCGAGCGCGAAGCTCTGACGGAGCGCCTCTCGGTCGCGGAAGCGCGCGGAGAGCGGACGGCCGCGCAGCTCGAGACCACGGCCGACGCGCTCGGCGACGCGCAGGCGCGGGCGACGACCCTGACCGACGAGCTCGGCGTGTTGCTCGACGAGCAAGAAGGGTTGCAAGAGACGACGCAGGCCCAGCGCGACACCTTGCAGTCGGTGCGTCAGGAGCTCGAGACCACCCAGAACGAGATCGCTCGCTTGACCGGCGCGCGCGGGATCTACACGGTTCAGCCCGGCGACTCGCTGTCGTCGATCGCGACGTTCTTCTACCGCAACGGCAACCGCTGGCCCGACATCCTCGAGGCCAACGCCAACCTGATCGACGCGCCCGACCTGATCTTCTCCGGGATGGTGCTGATCGTCCCCGAGTGAGGGATCGCGGGCGGCCCGAACGGGCCGCCCGCCCATTCACCGCAATGCGTCCGCCAGGGCCGTGAGAAGCGCTTCCTTGCGCTCGTACCCCGGGCGCAGGAACACGAACGCCCCTACCGACCAGTCCTGGACGGCGGCGATCTCTTGGCCGTCGTCCTCGAGTTTGAGGTGGGGATACGCGCCGTACTCGACGTAGCAACCGAAGTCGACGGCGACGCGCTCGAGGCGCGCGCAGCGGGCCTCGTCGAAGCGCACGGCGAACGGTAGCGCGAAGGCGGGTTTGCCGCACGAGCCGCCAAGACCGACCATCGGCAGGCCGGCGAGCTTGGGCGCGGACTCCTTGGTAGCCGAGCGCGCCAGGAAGGCGGCGCGGTCGCGCACCTGGTCGCGTGGGGCGCGCAGGCCGGCGACGTAGGCGCCGAGCGAGGGTGCGTCCATCAGTGGTCTCCTCCGGTGGGGTGGGGAGCCGCGCCCCACACCGCGATCCAACCGCGCAGGGTGCCGATCTCCTCGGTCTGCACGCGGATCACGTCGCGCGCGAGGTCCGCGACCTCGGGGCGCACGCCGTCGAGCGCGAGCACCGCTTCGGCCATCCCGATCGCCATCGCGTGGTGGTGGATCATGTCGGACGCGAAGGTGCGGTCGACCATGTCGGGATCGAGGCCGTCGAGCGACTGCATCATCGGGACGTACGCGGGGGACGTCGCCGTGGGGTACCACGCGGCGCGCCAGGCCTCGAGCTCCGCGATCTCGTCGGCCTGGCTGGCGATGATCGCCTCCGCGAGCGCCCGCACCTCGGCGCGCTCGCCGCGTTCCAGCACGACCCGCGCCACGTCCACGGCCTCCTGGTGGTGGGGGATCATGCCGATCACGAAGTCGGACTCGCTCGACACCTGAACGTGGGCCGCCATCGGATCGACTTGGGCCGCCCCCCGTCCGGGAAGGTCGATGGCGATGCTCGTGGCGACGAGCGCGGTGGCGACCGCCGCCGCCAGCAGGCTGCGACCGACCAGGTCCTTGAAGATGGATGGTGCGCTCGTCACCGCGCCACCGCCAGCCGCGGCCGCTTCGCTTCCGGCGCGCGCCCGACGTCGGCCGCCATCGGCGGCGCGAAGCGCCGCAGCCGCAGCGCGTTGCTGAGCACGAACACGCTCGAGAGCCCCATCGCGCCCGCGGCCACCATGGGCGAGAGCAGCACGCCGAGGCTGGGGTAGAGCACGCCCGCGGCTACCGGGATGAGCACCGTGTTGTACGCGAAGGCCCAGAAGAGGTTCTGGCGGATGTTCGTCAGCGTCGCCTTGGAGAGCGCGATCGCGTTGGGGACGTTGCGCAGGTCGCCCGACATCAGCACCACGTCGGCGGATTCGATCGCCACGTCGGTCCCGGTGCCGATCGCCAACCCGACGTCGGCCTGCGCGAGCGCCGGCGCGTCGTTGATGCCGTCCCCGACGAAGGCGACCGTGCGACCGTCGGCTTGCAGCGCCTTGACCGCAGCCGCCTTGCCGTCGGGCAGCACCTCGGCGAGCACGGTGTCGATGCCGAGCCGAGCCGCGATCGCGTTCGCGGTGCGGGCGTCGTCGCCGGTGACCATCGCGACGGTCCGACCGAGCGCGTGCAGCGCGCGGATCGCGTCCGGGGTGGAGGGCTTGATCGGGTCCTCGACCGCCACCACGGCAGCGGCGACGCCGTCGACCGCGACGTACATGGCGGTCTTGCCGTCGTCGGCGAGGCGCGCGGCGTCCGCCGTGAGCGAGCCCGCGTCGATGCCGAGGCGCTCCAGGTAGCGGCCGGCGCCCACGTGCACGGTGCGGCCGTCGACCACGCCGGTCACGCCGTAGCCAGGCACCGCGTCGAAGCCGGTGGCGGTCGCCACCGCGAGCCCGCGGCCGCGCGCGCCGGCGACGATCGCGCCGGCGACGGGGTGCTCGGAGCTCGCTTCGACCGCGGCGGCGAGCGCGAGCGCCGCGTCGGCGTCGGCGCCGGGCGCGCCGACCAGGTCGGTCAGCTCGGGGCGCCCCTTGGTGAGGGTGCCGGTCTTGTCGAGCGCGATCACGTCGGCCTGGCCGACGCTCTGCAGGGCGACGCCGTTCCGGAACAGCACGCCCATCTCGGCCGCCTTGCCGGTGCCGACCATGATCGACGTGGGGGTGGCGAGGCCCATGGCGCAGGGGCAGGCGATGATCAGCACCGCCACGGTGTTCACGAGCGCGAAGGTGAGCGCCGGCTCGGGGCCGAACGCCATCCACACGCCGAAGGTCACGGCGGCGACCGCGAGCACCGCGGGCACGAACCACTGCACGACGCGGTCGACGAGCGCCTGGATGGGGAGCTTGGAGCCCTGCGCGGCCTCGACCATCGCGACGATCTGCGCGAGCACGGTGTCGGCGCCCACCGCGCGCGCCTCGAAGCGCAGCGCGCCGGTGCCGTTGATGGTGCCGCCGGTGACCGCGTCGCCGGATGCCTTCGCGACCGGGACCGGTTCGCCGGTGATCATCGACTCGTCCACGTACGAGCTGCCCGCGACGACCACGCCGTCGACGGGCAGTCGCTCGCCGGGGCGCACGGCCACTACGTCGCCGCGGCGCACCGCGCCGACGTCGACCTCGAGCTCGACGCCGTCGCGCTCGACCCGCGCCGTGCGCGGTTGCAGCTTCATCAGCGAGCGGATCGCGTCGCCGGTGCGCCCCTTGGCGCCCGCCTCGAACCAGCGTCCGAGCAGGATCAGCGTGACGATCACCGCCGACGCCTCGTAGTAGACGTGCACCGTCCCCGCCGGCAGCGCCCAAGGCACGAACGTCGCCACCACGGAGTAGCCGTACGCGGCGCTGGTGCCGATCATCACGAGCGAGTTCATGTCCGGCGAGCGGCGCCGCAGCGCGGGCCACCCCTTCGCGTAGAAGCGCGCGCCCGGGCCGAACTGCACCGCGGTGGCGAGCACGAACATCACGTAGTAGATGGTCTGCATGGGCACGAGGCCGTGCAGCCAGGCGCCGAACGGGGCGACGAGCATCGCGCCCATCTCGATCACGAAGATCGGGATCGTGAGCCCGGCCGCCAGCAGCAGTGCGCGCGTCAGCGACGTGTACTCGGCGGCGCGGCGCTCGCGCTCCGCGTCCGTGCGCGACTGCGCGCCGGCCTCTTCGAGGACGTCGTAGCCCGCGTCGCGGACGGCGTCGATCAGCCGCTCCCGTGGCGCCACGTCGGGCAGGTAGCGCAGCGTGGCGCGCTCGGTCGCGAGGTTGACGCTCGCCGCCAGCACGCCGTCCACCTTGCCGAGCGCCCGCTCGACGCGCGCGCTGCACGCGGCGCAGGTCATGCCGGTGACGCTCAGTTCGGCCTCGGCGACCACCGGCTCGTACCCGGCCTCCTCGATCGCGGCGAGCACCTGCACGGGCGAGAGCGCGGCGGGGTCGAAGCGCACCGTCGCCTGCTCGGTCGCCAGGTTGACGTTCGCCTCGGCGACGCCGCCGAGCTTGCCGAGGGCGCGCTCGACGCGCGCGCTGCAGCTGGCGCAGGTCATGCCGGCGACGCCGACGCGGAGCGTGGTGTCCTGGGTCGGGACGGGGGTGGGGTCCATGGGTTCCTCGGTCCTCAGCGGTACTTGAGCGCTTCCATCAGCTCTTCGACCAGGTGCTCGGTGTCGCCGCGCTGCGCCGCCGTGGCGACGTGGTCGCGCATGTGGGCCCGGAGCACGCCGTCGCTCACCTTGCGCAGCGCACCTTGGACGGCGCTGACCTGCTTGAGCACGTCCACGCAGTAGACGCTCGGATCGTCGAGCATGCGCAGCACGCCCTCGACGTGCCCCTTGACGCTCTTGAGGCGCAGCGCCGCGTCGCGGCGCACCTCGGGGTCGAGGTGGAGGTGGCCGGCGTGGTCCTCCAGGGCGATCGGTTCGGTCGGCGCCGCACCGGTCGTCGCGGCGCCCGACGGGAGGCTCATGCGGCCGGTACGGCCTGGTAGCCCTCGTCCTGGACGGCCGCGACGAGCGCGGCGACCGGGGCGTCGCCGGCGACCGTGGCGCGGCCGGCGGCCAGGTCGACGTCGGCGGACGTCACGCCCGAGACCTTCTCGAGCGCCTTCTTGACGGCCGCCGTGCAATGGCCGCAGGTCATTCCGGTGATGGTGAGTTCGGTCATCGTGGGCCTCCTTGGCCGGGTCCCGTCGGGTGCCTCGGCGCGGGATGCGCCGAAGGGGCACCCCAGGCGGGGTGGGGTAAGGGGATGATACCGGTTCGTCGCCGGGCAGGGAAGGGACCGTGCGACGTGCTTGCCCGATCCTGCAGCGAACCGCGATGATCGCGTGGATGAACCCGAGGCGCGTCGGACCGAGGATCGACGGCGTCGTTCGCGGCGTGAGCACGACGGTGGGCGCCCTGCGGAACCCGGCCTTCGCCCGCCTCTACCTGGCGCAGCTGACGCACCTGCTCGGCGACGCGCTCGTGTGGGTGGCCATCGCGGTGCTCGCCTACGACCTCGCGGGTCCGCGGGCGGCAGCGGTGCTCGGGATCGCGCTCACGCTGCGGGTGGCGGCCTTCGTGGTGCTGTCGCCGATCGCCGGGGTGCTCGCCGACCGCTTCAGCCGCAAGGCGATCCTGGTGGTGGCGCTCGGCGCGCGGGTGGGCGTCCTCGCGTACCTGGCGGCGGCCACGCAGGAGTGGCAGCTCTACGTCGGGATGCTCGCGATGAACGCCCTGACCGCCTTCTTCACCCCGACCTACCAGGCCTCGGTACCGGCGGTCACGACGCGCGCCGAGTACCCGAAGGCGATCGCGCTGTCGGGCGCGACGTTCGAGATGCTGGGGGTGCTCGGGCCGGGGTTGGCGGGTGGCCTGGCGGTCGCCTTCGGCGGACGGGCGCTGTTCTGGGTCGCCGGGGCGACGGCGATCGCCGCGGCGGTGCTGATCTTGAGCCTGCGGCGGCGTCTCGACGGTGCGGAGGACGTGACCGCGCCGTCCGTCCCGGTCGAGAACGGCTGGGGCGAGCTCACCGCTGGCACGCGGCGGCTGTGGCGCGATCCGATCGTGCGCTACGGCCTCTCCCTCGAGCTGGTCGCCTCGGTGGCCGGCGCCTGGATCCTGGTCAACTCGGTGGTGTTGGTCAAAGGGGGCATGGGCCTCGATGATCTGGCCTACGGGTGGGCGCTGGCCGTCTTCGGCGCCGGCGCCACGGCGGCGGCGCTCGCCTTGGGCGCCTGCGAGGGGCGCTGGCCGCGCACCCGCTTCATGCTCGTGGGGGCCGCGGCGATCTCGCTGGCGGTGCTGCCCGCGAACCTGGTGGGCTTCGGCGCGCTCCTGCCGCTGTGGTTCCTCGCGGGCGTGGGCACCAACTGGGTGAACCTGCCGATGCTGACGCTCTTGGCCGAGCGCACCCCGGCGGCACTGCAGGGACGCGTGTACGGCGCCCACTTCGCTTGGAGCCATCTGTGGTGGCTGGGCGCCTACCCGCTGGCGGGGTGGCTCGGAAGCCGCGCCCCCGATCGGTCGTTCCTGATCGGGGGCGCGGTGTCGCTCGTCCTGCTCGTGCTGGTCGATCGGACGCTGGGGCCGCGGGCGCGGCGCGAGGTCAGCGTGCGGACGTGAGCTGCAGATCCGTGATGCAGGTGCGGCTGTCGGCGAAGGTCGTGAGCCGGCCGACCACCGAAGTGCCGTCCAGGCTCATGAACAGGTCGATGGCCTGGTCGCGCGGGAGCCAGAGGTCGATGAAGCCGTTCGCCATGGTCGGCATGACCTCGTCGATCAGCACGGTTCCATCGGCCAGGATCGCCTGGACGTGGACCGGCGCGCCGACCAGTTCGCCCTGGCAGCCGCTCATGTAGTGGGTGGCGCACGGATGGGTCTGGCGCAGGTAGGGGGCGACGGAAACGAACATCAGGTCCTCGGGCATCGGAACGACGACCTCGGTGCCGTTGGGGAAGGCGAAGTGGACCGCCTCGGGCGTGGCGAAGGTGGTGACGTCGCTGCCCTTCCAGGCGTTCGCGAGCTCGACGGCCGCGCGGGCGTCGAGGCCCTCGAGCGCGCGGGGGGACGGGGCGCCTTGGCCGAAGGCGGAGGCGACGAGGGTGATCGTGAGGACGAGCGCGAGGGATCGAAGCGGACGAATGTGGGGCATGGGACTAGGGTATCGACCCCACCCCCGGTGCGCAGGGGATAAACGTCCGGACCGCCGGATCATCGGTCTCCCCCCGTTCCCCAGCGCCGCAGCAGCTGCGCGTTCAGGGCCACGACCACCGTGCTGGCCGACATGAGCACCGCACCGACCGCGGGGGACAGCACCAGCCCCCAAGGGGCGGCCACGCCGGCGGCGAGCGGGAGGGCGATCACGTTGTAGCCGGCCGCCCACCAGAGGTTCTGCACCATCTTCCGGTAGGTGGCCCGCGACAGGTCGACGATGCGCACGACGTCGCGGGGGTCGGAGCGGACGAGCACCACGTGGCCGGCCTCGACCGCCACGTCCGTCCCGGCGCCGATGGCGATCCCGACGTCGGCGGTCGCGAGCGCCGGGGCGTCGTTCACGCCGTCGCCCACCATCGCCACCCGGCGGCCGCCACGCTGCAACTCCTGGATCTTCGTCGCCTTGTCCTCGGGCTGCACCTCGGCGAACACGGTGTCGATGCCCAACGCCTCGGCCACCGCGTCGGCCACCGCCTGGGCGTCGCCGGTGAGCATCGCGACCTCGATGCCGCGCTCGTGCAGTGCCTGCACCGCTTCGCGGCTCTCCTCGCGAACGGCGTCGGCGACCGCGAGGACCGCGACGACCTGGTCGCCCCGCATCACGTAGATCGCGGCCTGCCCACGCTCGGCGGCTTCGTCGGCGGCGCGCTTCAAGCCGTCGGGCACGGGGGCTTCGCGCGCGTCGAGCATCGCCGGGCCGCCCACGAAGACCTCGCCGCCTTCGACGGTCGCGGCCACGCCTTGGCCGGCGAGCGCCCGGAAGCCCTCGGCGGCGGGGACGTCGAGGCCGCGCTCCTCGGCCGTGCGGCCGATCCCGCGCGCGATCGGGTGCTCCGAGTCGGCCTCGGCGGCGGCCGCGAGGCGCAGGGCCTCGTCCTCGGTCACGCCGTCGGCGGTCGCCACCGCCACCACCCGGTGCGAGCCGAGCGTGAGCGTGCCGGTCTTGTCGAACACGACGGTGTCGACCCGGCGCGCCTCCTCGAGCCCGCGCCGGTCGCGCACCAACAGACCGTTGCGTGCGCCCAGGGTCGTCGAGATCGCCACCACCAGCGGGACGGCGAGCCCCAAGGCGTGCGGGCAGGCGATCACCAGGACGGTGACCGTCCGGACGATCGCGTAGTCGACGTCGGCCCCCACCAGCAGCCAGACGATCAGCGTGAGCGCGGCCGCGGTCAGCGCGACCACCGTGAGCAACCGTGCGGCGCGGTCGGCGAGGTGCTGGGCGCGCGACTTGGACGCCTGCGCGTCGCCGACCAGACGCATGATGCCGGAGAGCTTGGTGGCCTCGCCGCTGGCGGTCACCTCGACGCGCAGCGAGCCGGAACCGTTGATCGTGCCCGCGACGACCGCGTCGCCCTCGCCGCGCTTCACCGGTCGCGATTCGCCGGTGATCGCGGCCTCGTCGAGCGAGCTCTCGCCCTTGCGCACGACGCCGTCGGCCGGCACGCTCTCGCCCGGGCGCACCAACACCAGGTCGCCCTCGCGAAGCTCGGTGACCGCGACGCGCTCCTCGTTGCCGTCGGCGATCCGGGTCGCGGTATCGGGCAGCAGTTTCGCGAGCTCCTGCAGCGCCCCTTGCGCCTGATCGATCGAACGCATCTCGATCCAGTGCCCGAGGAGCATGATCGTCACCAACGTGGCGAGCTCCCACCAGAGCGCCACGGAGTCGATGGCGCCCACCTCGACGACCCACGAGAAGCCGAACGCCACCAAGATGGCGAGCGAGATCAGCGTCATCATCCCCGGCAGCCGCGCCTTCAGCTCACCCCACGCGCCGCGCAGGAACACGAGCCCGCCGTACAAGAAGACCGCGGTGCCGAGCACCGCGGGGATCCATGCGGACCCCGGGAACACGGGGGCGCGGTAGCCGAGCAGCATCTCGACGTGCGGCGACCACACGACCACCGGGACGGTCAGCGCGAGCGCGAGCCAGAAGCGGCTCCGGAACGCCTCGACGGAGTGGCCTTCGTGGGCGTCGTGGCCGGCGTGATCGCCGTGCGCCTCGTGCGGCGGCGTGCCTTCGGCGCCCCGATGGCCTTCGTGGTCCTGCTCAACGTCCTGCCCGTGGTCGTGCTGCGCCATGGTCCCTCCTCGGGGCTCGATTCCTGTTGGGCGCTAGCCTACCCCACCTGGGGTGGGGTAGGCAAACCGCTCGGGTCGGGCGGCGTCACCGGACCTCGCCGGCGACCACCATCGGCGTCCAGGTCGTCCCCCCGTCGTCGCTGCGAAGCACGTCGGCGGTCGACGTGGCCACGAACACGCCGCCGTCCGGGCCACCCGCGATCGCCGTCGCGTACGCATCGTCGCCGATCGGCGACGCGACGCGCGTCCACGTGGCGCCGCCGTCGCGGCTGCGCCGAAGTCCACGGTCGGGGCCCACGGCGAACGCCCACACCGTGCGGTCGCCGAGTCGGCGCACGGTGGTGACCGGCGATCCCTGAAGCCCTGCCGCGACCCACGTGGCGCCCGCGTCGTCGCTGCGCCACAGCCCGCGCGCCGTGGCCGCGAACACCCGTTCCGGATCGCTCGGGTGGGCGTCGAGCGCCAAGACGCCGCCGGTGGCCGCCAGGGTTTCGGACGGCAGGGTCGACCACGTCGCGCCATCGTCGTCCGACCGCAGGAGGGCGCTCCCGGTGGCGTCCCACGCGAGCAGGGCCGGTCGATCGCCCGCCGTCGACGTGAGCGCGTGCAGGTCCGCCGTGCCCGCGAGCGAGCGTTGCACCCACGTGCGGCCGCCGTCCCGGCTCACGATCAGCCCGAGGGGGTTCGGAAGCCCGCTGCGCAGGTCGGGGTGGCCGCTGGCGTAGAGCGTGCCTTCGTCCTGCGCGTTCGCGCGGAACCCCATCAGGTCGTGCCGCCCGGTGCCCACCGATCGCCAGCCGTGCCCCTCGCTCCAGCGCACGAGGCCCGTGTGGGTGCCGACGAGCAGCGCCCCGTCGGCCCACGCGGGCGCGTCCATGCCGTGGACGTGGGTGAGGCGGTCGATCGGTGCGCCGGCGTCGGCGCGAAGGCCCGCCACGTACGCCCCCGCCGCCCATGCCGCCACGGCAGCGGCCGCGGCGATCGCCAGCCACGCGAGCCAGGGCAGACGGCGCCGTGGGGCGGTCGCCGAAGCGACCGCCCCACGCGCGACCGATCGGTCGCTTCGAGGATCCTGCACGTCAGCGCTCGGACACGAGCGTCACCTGGCCGGTGCGCGCGTCCACGCGCACCACCTGCTCGACGTCGCCGACCCGGACGACGACCTCGTAGGCGATCGTCGTGCCGGCGATCTGCGCCGCGTCCGCCGCCTCGCCGCGGCCGGCCAAGAACGCCAGCGCGAGCCGCTCGGCTTCCGCCGCACCGATCGTCGCGCCGGACGAGCCGCCGTGCATGCCCTGGTGGAAGCCGGCCATGGAGCCGTCGGCGCCGTAGCCACCCATCCCGTGACCGTGCATGCCGTCGTAGCCCATGCCCATGCCCATGCCGTAGCCGCCCATGCCCGAGCCGTTCATCCCGTAGCCGCCCATGAAGCCCGTCGAGCCGCTCGTGCCCATGCCCATTCCCATGCCGGGCATGCCCATCGAGCCCATGCCCATCGAGCCCATGCCCATCGATGCGTCGACGCCGAACCAGGTCCGGAGCCACGTGGCCATCTGCTGCATCTCGCTCATCTGCGTGTTCACGATCGAGCGGGCCAGGTCGGCCACCTCTTCGTGCTCGGCGAAACCGCCGGCGAGGAGCGTCCGTGCGTCGTGGACCGCCATCATGTGGTGGCCGAGCATGTCCTCGAGGAAGGCGCGCTCGACGTCCGCGACCGCCGCGTCCGGACCGAGGTCGCGCATCATCGGCTGGTAGGCGACGTCCCGGTCGACGTCCGGGTGCCACTGGTCGAGCCAGGACTCCATCGACTCGATCTCGGCGGTCTGGCCCGCCACGATCCCCTCGAGGAAATCGCGCAGCTCGGGTCGCTGGGTGACGACGGCCAGCGCTTCCGCCGTGGCGACGGCTTCGCGGTGGTGCGGGATCATGTGCACCAGGAAGCTGGCCTCGTCGACGGTCTGCCCGGCCATGGGCATGCCGAAGCCCATTCCGCCGAACGAGGACGTCGCGCCGGGAGGCGTGGCGCCGCCGCGCATCTGTCCGTGGTTCATGCCTTGCGCGAGCGCGGTCGCGAGAAGCGCGACGAGCGTTGCGAGCGCGAGCGCTCGGGTGGTGCGTACGATCCGGATCATGATCGACCTCCTGTGTTCGTCGTGAGGGTGGCGCGGCGGGCGCGGTACTCGTCCTCGTCGATCTCGCCGCGGGCGAAGCGGGCACGAAGGACGCTCAGTGCGTCGTCTTCGTCGCGCGGCGCCCCCGAGCGCGGCAACAGCGACCGCGCCAGCGCGATGGCGGCGGCGACGGTCAGGCCGACGAGCAGGAGCATCCAGACGATGCCCATCCCACTCCCCCAGCCCATCCAACCGTTCCAAGCGTGCATCATGGTCTCACCTCGCCCGCAGCCTAGGCGCGCTTCGTGGAGCGGGCGTCGGGGGAGTGTCAAGCTGGCGTGAAGGGCTTTCCCCGCCGCCGCCCCCTTGTGAGGAGCCGTTCGTGAACCGGACCATCCTGATCGTCGAGGACGACCCCGACGTCGTGCGGGTGGCGCGCGCCTACCTCGAGCGCGAGGGCTACGCGGTGCTCGTCGAGAGCGACGGGGAAGCCGGCCTCCTGCGCGCTCGCGCCGCGCGACCGGATCTGGTCGTCCTCGATTGGATGCTGCCCAACGCCTCGGGTCTGGACGTCCTGCGCGGATTGCGCGCCGACGGGGGCGTGCCGGTGCTGATGCTCACCGCGCGGACCGACGAGGCCGACCGCGTGCTGGGCCTCGAGTTGGGGGCCGACGACTACCTGACCAAGCCGTACAGCCCGCGCGAGCTGGTGGCGCGCGTCGGCGCCGTCCTGCGGCGGACGGCCGCCACGGTCGCCGCCGACGAGGTGCTGCGCCACGGGGCACTGGAGGTCGACGTCGGCGCGCGCATCGCACGGCTCGACGGTCGCGACGTCGACCTCACGACGCTCGAGTTCGACCTGTTGCACGCCTTCGCCGCGGCCCCCGCGCGGGTGTTCCGCCGCGACGAGCTGATCGAGCGCGTATGGGGCGGCGCGTACGACGGCAACGATCGGGTCGTCGACGTCCACGTGTCGAACCTGCGCCAGAAGCTGGCCGAGGCGGGCGGTGCCGACCTCATCCGCACGGTCCGCGGCGTCGGGTACGCGCTCCGATGAAGGGCGTCCGGCGCGGCGCCACGGCGCGGCGCGCCAGCGGCCTCATGGCGCGGGTGTTCGCGGCCAACCTGGTGGTCGTCGCGGTGGCCGTGGTCGGGGCGTTGCTCGCCGGTTCGGCGCTCTCGCCGATCTTGCTCGACCGCCACATGGGGATGATGGGCCGGACGATGGCCCAGATGCCGGGGATGAGCGCGATGACGGCCGATCTGGAGGCGGCGTACCGGACGGCGCTGAGCCAATCGCTCGGCTGGGCGGCGGTGGTCGCGACCGTGGCCGCGGCCGGCGTGGCCTGGGTGGTGACGCTGCGGTTGCTGGCTCCGCTGCGCGCGTTGCAGGCGGCGAGCACCGCCATCGCGGCGGGTCGACGCGGTGCTCGCCTCGACGAGGACGCCCCCGGCGAGTTCGGCGACGTCGCGGCGGCCTTCAACGGCATGGCGGAGGCCATCGAGCGGGGGGAGTCGGAACGCCGGCGCCTGGTGGCCGACCTCGCGCACGAGCTGCGCACCCCGCTCTCGAACCTGCGCGGCTACGTCGAGGCGCTGGAGGACGGCGTCTTCGAGTTCGACGACGCGACCCGAGCGGCGCTCGGGCGCCAGGTCGAACGGCTCGAGCGGCTCGTCGCCGACCTGGCGACGCTCCACGACGTCGAAGCCGGCCAGGTATCGCTCGAGATCGCGCCCACCGACGTCGTGGCCCTGGCGAGCGCTGGCGTCGCCGCGGTGCAGGCACGCTTCGCCGACAAGGGGATCGCGCTCACCTGCACGGCGCCCCCGGGCGGCGCGTGCGCGCTCGCGGACCCCGTGCGCGTGGGTCAGGTACTGGAGAACCTGCTCGCCAACGCGCTGCGGCACACACCGGTCGGCGGCACGGTGGCCGTCGCGGTGCGCACGGCGGGCGAGGGGGTGCGCGTCGAGGTGCGCGACACCGGACCCGGCGTCCCGGTGCGCGAGCGCGAGGCCGTCTTCCGCCGCCTCTACCGCGGCGACCCCGCCCGCGGCGCCACGGTCGGCGTCGGCAGCGGCGTTGGCCTGACCATCGCCAAGGCGCTCGTCGAGCGGCAGGGGGGCGCGATCGGCGTCGACGAGGCGCCGGGGGGTGGGGCGGCGTTCTGGTTCACGCTGCCGGGGTGTGGGTGAGGGAGGCTGAAGCCGAGGCAAGCGGAGCCGATGGCGGCGTCGTCGCGTCGGTCCACGTCCGCCGCTCGCCCAGGGGCCCATGACGCTGGGTGCGGAGCCGTTTCGTTCGCGTGACCGGCACGGTCTGCGGCTGGCCATGCGGGCCGCTCTCCGCACCGCACGGCGTGGGGGCCAAGGCGCACGAGCCGAAATCGGCATCGCACGAACGCCACGGTAGGCGCCACCGAGCGTCGGGGCAACCGAACGCGTGGCGCGTTCTCGGGTCGACGTACCGGATGCGCTTCACTCCAGCTTGATGAACCCTCGGTACCTTTGCATTGCCTGACCCGAGGAGGTGCGTTTGGATCCCATGGTCGTCCGGATCGGCTTCGGCCCCTTGCAGACCGCCGCCCCGCGATGCGGCGTCACCTCCAGGAAGGAGACAGCGATATGTTCAACACAGCTCCAGACATCCACTACCCCGAACCGAGGATCACCCGATTCCTCTTCGCCTCCAAGGCGATGGCGCCGTTATGGACCATCGTCCGGATCTACCTGGGCTGGCAGTGGCTCACGTCCGGTTGGGGCAAGGTGACCGGCGGCGGCTGGATCGGCGCTGAGGCCGGGGGAGCGGTCCGGGGGTTCCTGAACCGCGCGCTCGAGCTCTCCGTCGGCGAGCGTCCGTCGGTGACCGGCTGGTACGCCTGGCTCATCGAGAACGTGTTCCTGCCGAACGCGGCGATCATGAGCCACTTCGTCGCCTTCGGCGAACTGCTCGTCGGCATCGCCCTGATCACAGGGTTCCTGACCGGCGCGAGCGCCTTCGTCGGAGGACTGATGAACGCCGCCTTCCTGCTGGCCGGTACCGTGTCGAGCAACCCGGTCATGTTCATTCTCGCCACCTGGGTCGTCCTCGCGTGGCGCGTCGCCGGCTACTACGGTCTGGACTACTGGGTTCTGCCGAGGATCGGCGCACCGCGTGGGGGGTTCGGCTCCGGGAAGCCGGCGGGCGAGTCGCGCGCGCCCGAAGCCCACGGGCAGCATTGACCAGCGCGCCCGGCACCGGTTGCGTCGCGGCCCGCTCCCGCCTCGGCGAGGAGGTGCACGAGACCGAGCGGCACCTGCTCTACGTGGCGGTCACCCGGGCGCGGGACGAACGGTGGGTGTCGGGAGTGACGCCGGGGTCGGACGACCTGGCCGATCTCTAGCCACGAGCGAACGCTGGGAGGCCGGTACCCTACCCGCATGCGCACCTTCGAACTGCTCTACTTCGACGGCTGCCCGTCTTGGGCGCACGCGTGGGCGGCGTTGGGCCAGGCCTTGGCCGAATCGCGGATCGACGCGACCGTGCGCCTGCGCGACGTGGCCGACCTGCCGCCCGAGGACCTGACCGGCTTCGCCGGTTCACCGACGATCCGCGTCGACGGCGTCGACCTGTTCGGGTACACCGGTCCGGCGGTGATGGCCTGCCGGCGCTACGGAGACATGCGGGCGCAGGGGTGGCCGAGCGTCGAGGCACTCCGCGCGCGCCTGGCCGACTCCGAACGCGCCGGTTAGCCCGCCGGCCGCAGCAACCGCAACCCGTTCGCCACCACCAGCAGGCTGGTGCCTACGTCGGCGAAGACCGCCATCCACATGGTGCCGAGGCCCGTGAGGGTCAGGGCGAAGAACACCGCTTTGACGCCGAGCGCGAACGCGATGTTCTGGACCAGCACCCGGTGGGTGGCGCGCGAGAGGCGCACGAAGCGGGCGACCTTGCCGAGGTCGTCGTCCATGAGGGCCACGTCGGCGGTCTCGATCGCGGTGTCGCTGCCCGCGGCCCCCATCGCGAAGCCGATGTCGGCGCGGGCGAGCGCGGGGGCGTCGTTGATGCCGTCGCCCACCATCCCGACCGCGCCTCCGCGAGCGCGCAGGTCGGTGATGGCGGCAGCTTTGTCCTCGGGAAGCTGCGCCCCGCGCGCGTCGACGATGCCCGCCTGCGATGCGATCGCGCGGGCGGCGTGGACGTTGTCGCCGCTGAGCAGCACCGTCTGGATGCCGAGCGCGTGCAGGTCGGCGACCGCAGCGCGGCTGGTCGCCCGGATCGTGTCCGCCACGGCGAAGGCGGCGAGCGGCCCGCGGTCGTCGACCAGCACCACGGCGGTCTTGCCCTGACGCTCCCATGCTTCGAGACGCGCTGCGAGCTCCGGCGCAGGGTCCGGCGCCAGCGTGGGGCGACCGAGCTGGTAGCGAACGCCGCCCACACGGCCCTCGACGCCGAGGCCGGCCGTCGCGGTGAAGCCTTCGATCTCGACCGATGCGCCTTCGGCGCCGGCCCGGGCGATCGCCCGCGCCACCGGATGGTCGGAACGCGCCGCCAGGGCGGTGGCGATGCCCAGCGCATCGACGTCTGCCCGCCCGTCGAGCACGACGGCGTCCGTGCCTTCGGGCGCACCGTGCGTGAGCGTGCCGGTCTTGTCGAGCGCCAGCCATCGCAGGTCGCGCCCGCGCTCCAGATAGGCGCCGCCCTTGATCAGGATCCCGGTGCGCGCCGCCGCCGCGAGGCCGCTGACCACCGTCACCGGGGTCGAGATCACCAGCGCGCACGGGCACGCGATCACGAGCAGCACGAGCGCCTGGTACGCCGAGGGAGCCCACCCGGCCCCCCACGCCAGCGGTGGGACGACCGCCACGCCGAGCGCGAACAGGACCACGAGCGGCGTGTAGACCCTGGCGAAGCGATCGACGAAGCGCTGGGTGGGCGCCCGCGCGCCCTGCGCCTCCTCCACCGCGCGCACGATGCGCGCGAGCGTGGTCCCGTCCGCAGCGGCGCTGGACCGGAACTCGAGGGCGCCCATCTCGTTGATCGTTCCCGCGTAGACGACGTCGCCCTCGGCCTTGTCGACGGGCAGCCCCTCACCGGTGATCGGCGCTTGGTCGACCGTCGAGCGCCCGGCCACCACGACGCCGTCGAGCGGGATGCGCCCTCCGGGGCGCACGCGCACCACGGTGCCGATCGCCACCGACCGGGCGTCGACGTCGGCCCACGAGCCGTCGGCTGCGCGCACGGTCGCCGTCTGCGGCGCCAGGTCGAGGAGTTCGGCGATCGCTCGGCGGGCGCGATCGAGCGAGCCCGCTTCGATGCGTTCGGCCAGGGTGAACAGCACCATGACCATGGCCGCCTCGGACCACGCGCCGATGATCGCGGCACCCGTCACGGCGATGCTCATCAGCGCGTTGATGTTGAGCTCCCCGTGGCGCACCGCGATCCAGCCCTTGCGGTACGTGCCGAGTCCGGCGAGTCCGATCGCCAGGACGGCGACGATCGCCGACGACCACTCCGGCGCGCCGACCCAGTGCAGGGCCTCGGACGCCATCGCCAACGCCCCTGCGACCACGAGCACCGAAGTGCCGCCCGGCCGCCGCACCGGCGCCGGTGCGCTGGCGTTCGTCGGCGTCATGCCGAGGCTGCGGAGGGCATCTTCGACGGCGCGGCCGGTCGCCGGGCCATGGTCGACCGTGAGGATCCGGCGGACCAGGTCGACATCCACGCGATGGACGTCGGTCATCCGCTCGAGCCGGTTTCGGATCAGCGCCTCCTCGGTCGGGCAATCCATCTGCTCGATCCGCATGCGGCTCGTGACCGAAGGCGCGTCGCTGCGGGGGGTCGTCGTGCTGGCCATGGTCCAGTCCACACCCTCGAGCGGCTGTAGAGTCAAGGGGCGAAAGGAGGACCACCATGCAGATCGGCGTACTCGCGCGTGCGGCCCGGTGCAGCGTCGCGACCATCCGGTACTACGAGCAGGCGGGGCTCCTCCCCGAACCAGCGCGGACCGAAGGCAACTTTCGGACGTACGCGCCCGTGCACCTGGAGCGCCTGCGCACGATCCGAGGCTGCCGCGCGCTCGACCTGTCGCTCGACGAGATCCGCGCGCTTCTGGCTCAAGCGGACGGTTCGGCGCCCGACTGCGCCGGCATCGACCGCATGATCGACGATCACCTCGCCCACGTCGACGAACGGATCGGCGCGCTGTACCGGCTGCGCTCGCAGCTCCAGGCGCTCAGGGCGCGGTGCGACGGCGAGCACGAGATCGACGACTGCCGCGTGTTGAGCGGGCTGTCGGGTGCGGACGCCGGCGCCGTCGGTTCCTGAACGACGGTCCGACCCGACGTCATGCTTGGGGTGCCACGCCTACCGGCAACGCCGCACCCGACGCGAGCATCGCGACAAGGTCGGGTTCGCGCACCGGCACGCTGAAGTAGTACCCCTGCGCCACCGTGCACCCCAACGCCTGCAGCACCTCGAGTTGGCCGACTTCCTCGACCCCTTCGGCGACGGCCTCGGCCTCCAGCGCCCGCGCCAGACCGAGCACGGTTTCCACCAGATCGCGGCTGTAGCCGACGCGCGCGACGTCGCGCACGAAGCTGCGGTCGACCTTGACCTCGTCGAAGCGGTACTCCTTGAGGTACTGGAGCGACGAGAAGCCGGTCCCGAAGTCGTCGAGCGCGAGGCGGACCCCCAGGTCGTGGAGCCGCGCCAACTGGTCGCGCAGCGCCGCGGATTCGCGTATGAACACGCTCTCGGTGATCTCGAGCGTCAGGCTCGAGGGGGGCACGCCTTCGGTCGCCAGCGCCTGCGCCACGTCCGACGCGAAATCGCCGACGGCCAGCTGCTCCACCGACACGTTCACGGCGACCGTGATCGGGGGGAGCTCCGCCTGGCGCCAACGCGCCAGCGCGCGGCACGCCGCGCGCAGCACCCAGTCCCCGAGCGGCGCGATCAGCCCACTGCGCTCCGCGATCGGGATGAACGCTCCGGGCGGAAGCTGCCCACGTTCGGGGTGCAGCCACCGCACCAGCGCCTCGGCCGCCACCATCCGGCCGGTCGCCAGGACGACCTTGGGCTGGTACTCGAGCACGAACT
>JAABRX010000016.1 GCA_011390675.1 Trueperaceae bacterium
CGGCGACGTTCGCGGGCAGCGCGTCGAACAGCGCTTGCCGTTGCGCGAGCGCGAGCTGCAAGCGCTCGTTCGACGCGCTCAGGGCGTCCTCGTGCGCCGCGACGCCGGCCATGAGGGCGTCGATCGAGGCCCCCAGGCGACCGATCTCGTCGCGTCCGCCGACCCCCGAGCGCGCGCTCCGGTCGCCGGCCGCGAAGCGCTCGACGGCTGCAGCCGACCGCGACACGGGCCCGCCGACCCGTCGGTGCAGGAGCCGCAGGATCGCGAGGCTGAGCGCGCCGAACCCGAGTGCCGCCGCGCCGAAGCCGGCGGTCGCGGCGCGCGCCCGCGCCGAGCTCTCGGCAAGGTGCGCGTCGACCAACCGGGCCATCACGTGGTCGAGCGCCACGCCGGCCGCCGCCATCGACGTCATCGCGGAGGCGGTCGTGGCCGGCACCCCGAGCGGCGACGCCGCACCGCCGGGGATGGCGGCGTCGGCCCAGGTGTCCTCGGCCACGGCCACCATGTGGTCGATCGCCGCCAACGCTTCGGCGACCCGCGCGGCCGGTGCGCCGGACGCCCGCAGCTCGACGCCGAGCGCGTCGGCGGCGGCGGCGAAGGAGGCGACGTCCTGGGGGCCGAGCCCCGCGACGAGCACGGCGTCGCCGGCTACGGAGAGCGCGTCCGCCCGCTCCATGAGCGCCATCAGCTCGCGCATCGCCCGCTCGTGCCCCGACTGGCTGGCCGCGGCGAGCCCGAACAGGCCGACCAGCGTCAAAACGCCGACCCCCGTGACGACCGTCAACACCTGCGCTAAGCGCGCCAACCTCATCGGCCGGCCGCCTGGCGTGCTCGAGCGGCAGCCCGCATCGCCATGTTCATTCGCTCGAGTGTACGCATGGAACGAGGAGCCGGGGTGCGGGATCCGGCATCCGAGGCCGCAGGGCGTGCGCGGGCCCGTCCACGCGACCATCGCGCCGGCGCCTGTCAGAACCGCGTGACACGAGCCGCCTAACGTGGCTCCATGGTTGCCGCCACCAAACCGACCTCGAACCCCCCGGGCGCCGAGGCCTCGTACGCTGCCCGCTGGCAACGCACGCTGGTGCTCGCGCTGCCGTTCGGCGTCCTGGCCTTCGTGGCCGGCTGGGCGCTCGATGGGCCGAGCGGGCAGGCGACCACGTTCGATGCGCTCGTGTACCCGGTCATGGCGATCGTGCTGCTCGCCCTGCACGTGGTGTTGGCCGTGCGGCGCGACGCGCTGACGTTCGTGGTCCTGACGATCGTCGGCGGGACCAGCGTCTTCCTGCTCTCCAAACTCGTGTTCCTGCTCTTCCTCGACATGGGGTCGGCGCAGGTCCAGGCCGAGCTGACCGAGAGCTTCTTCTGGGTGCCGATCATCTACCTGCTCTCGTTCGTGCTGCCGCACGTGCGGCTCGGGCGCCAGATCTCGGTCGCGTTCACCGCCAGCATCCTGCTCGTGACCTTGGCGTACGCCTTCGCCCCCGACCTGCCCGCGCGCAGCCTGGGCGTCGTCTCGGCGCTGATCCAACTGAACCTGGCGAACGGCGTCCTGCTCGCGCTCACCCAGGCCTTCATCGGCTTCAAGGAGGCGTACGTGCGCACGCAAGCGCGCGTGGAGACCGCCGAGCGCTTCGCCTCGATGGACCCGTTGACCGAGCTGCCGAACCGCTTCGCCCTGCAGGGGCGCCTGACGAGCGCGCTCGCCGAGGCGCAGGCGAGCGGCGAGCGCCTCGGCGTCCTGTTCATCGACGTGGATGGCTTCAAGGTCCTCAACGACACGATCGGCCACGAGGCCGGCGACGAGCTGCTCCGGCAGCTGGCCGATCGGCTCCGGCGCGTGGTCCGCAAGGACGACTTCATCGCCCGCATCAGCGGCGACGAGTTCGTGCTCCTGGTCGCGGGGCTCGACGAACCGCAGGTCGCGGCGTTCGTGGCCCAGAAGCTGCAGGCCGACCTGGTCGCGCCCTTCCACGTGCTCGACCAGGCGTTCCGGGTGACCGTCAGCATCGGCATCTCGGTGTTCCCCGACGACGCCGCGGATCCGGAGGGGCTGCTGCGCCACGCCGACAGCGCCATGTACCGCGTCAAGCGTTCTGGGAAGAACGGCGTCCAGCAGTACCGGGGCGAGACCGACGCACATCTCGAACGGCAGCGCGCGCTCGAGCGCGACCTGCGATCGGCGCTCCAGGGCGATCAGATGTCGCTCGTCTACCAGCCGCTGCACGACCTGCACACCGGGGAGGCGCGCAAGTTCGAGGCGCTGCTCCGCTGGTCGCACCCCACCTGGGGCCACGTGTCGCCCACCGAGTTCGTCCCGCTCGCCGAGCAGAGCGGGCAGATCGTCCAGCTCGGCACGTGGGTGCTCAACCAGGCCTGCAAGCAGGTGCGGACCTGGCAGCGGACCACGCACGATCGCATCCAGGTGTGCGTGAACGTCTCGCCCCTGCAGTTCGCGCAGCCGAGCTTCTACGACTCGGTGGTCGCGGCGCTCGAGAACCACGGCCTGATGCCCGAAGCGCTCGAGCTGGAGCTGACCGAGAACATCGTCCTCCACGGCGTCGACCACGTCGCCTCGACGCTCGACCGGCTGCGGCGGCTGGGGGTGGGCCTGGCGATCGACGACTTCGGGACCGGCTACTCCTCGCTCGCCTACCTGCGCGACCTCCCCATCGACACGATCAAGATCGACCGCTCGTTCGTCAAGGACCTCGGCTCGCCGCGCAAGGGCCCGCAGTTCGCGCTCGCGCTCGTCGAGGCGATCACCGGCATCGCGCGCTACCTCGACCTCTCGGTGGTGGCCGAGGGCATCGAGAGCCGCGCGCAGGTCGAGCTGCTCAAGTCGTTGGGTTGCCATCTGGGCCAGGGGTTCTACTTCGCCCAGCCGATGACGCCCGAGCTCGTCGAGCTCTACCTGCGCCCAGGCGACCCGCTGCGCACCGACGAGCGCGCGGCGCTGTTCAACTGATCTCGATCAGGACGCTTCGGTGAGCCAGAGCGCCATCGTGGCGACCGTGCGACCGTCCACGTCGACCTGACACCGGAAGCGGCGGCCGTCCGCGTCGGCGCCGTCGCGCGCGACGACGAAGCGCGCGGGCTCGCCCGCCCACGCGAGGTCGTCCGCTGCGATCTCCCCGCGCGTCACCCGGAACGGAGCGGGGGCCCCCCGGTCGTCGTCGAAGAGCCGGCCGGCCAGGAACGCCAGCTGCCCCATCAGCACGGCCACCGGCATCGCCGGGAAGCCGTCGAAGTGGCCGGTGCAGGCGGCGACCGGGATCGCCTCGATCGTCTGCGACACCGCGTCGCCGTGCCGTTCGAAGGTCTCGGTCAGGAGCCGGCCGAAGGGCGACGGCGCCGCGAACGTCGCCATGGCCCGGTGCCGGAACAGGCGCTCGAACGCCGCTTCGGTCAGGATCGCGTAGCGGAGCTCGATCTGCGCGAGCGGGCCCTCGTCCGTGCGGGCTTCGCTGAGGACGTGCGCCGAGCGCCGATCGAGGTCGAGCACCTCGGTGCGGAACGCCACCGGCGCGCCGTAGGGCGCTGGGTTGGGCACGTAGACGCAGGTCGCCTCCCGCGCCAGGTAGTACCGCCGCGCGTCGTCGCGCTGCTCGAGCGCAGCGTGCAGCAGGCCGGCGATCGCCGCGTGGCGGCCCACCTCGGCGGCAGGCATGGGGCCGAGCTCCAAGAAGGGCGGCGACTCGGCGACGGCGGTCGCGTGGAGGAAGCGGCCCTCGCGAGCACCGTCGCGCAACGCGAAGTAGGGCGGGCGCACGCAGATCCGCCGCAGCGCGGCCGCTACGTCGGGCGTGGCGGCCGTCGCTGGGGGGGCGTGGAGGACGGTCCGGGGCAGCATGCGCCGAAGCGTACGACCCGGTCCCGGTCCGAGCGCAGCCGGAAGCGTCACACCTTGGGCGCTGGCGGGCTCAGATCCGCCCGAACACCACCGCGGCGTTCTGCCCGCCGAAAGCGAAGTTCGTCGACAGCGCCACGTCCACCTTCGCCTCGCGCGCGGTATGGGGGATGTAGTCGAGGTCGAGCTGGGGGTCGGGGTCGTGCAGGTTGCGCGTGGGTGGCAGGACCCCACTGACGATGGCCTGCACCACGGCGATGCCCTCGATGCCGCCGGCGGCGCCCAGCGTGTGGCCGGTCATCGACTTGGTCGACGACACCGGCGGCACCGCGGACGCGGAGCCCCAGACCGCCTTGAACGCGAGCGTCTCGTTGAGGTCGTTGGCCGGGGTGCTGGTTCCGTGGGCGTTGACGTACCCCACCTGCTCGGGGTCGACCTTGGCGTCGCGGAGCGCCCACTTGATGGCGCGCACCGCACCTACGCCACCGGGGGCGGGGGCGGTGATGTGGTGGGCGTCGGCGCTGGTGGCGCCGCCGAGCACCTCGGCGTAGATGCGCGCGCCACGGGCCTTGGCCCGCTCGTACTCCTCGAGCACCAGCACGCCGGCGCCCTCGCCGGCGACGAAGCCGTCGCGCGTCGCGCTGAAGGGGCGGCTGGCCGCTCCGGGGTCGTCGTTGCGGGTGGAGAGCGCCTTCATGATCGCGAAGCCGCCGATGCCCATGGGGGTGACGCAGGCCTCGGCGCCGCCGGTGAGCATGAGCTCGGCCTCGCCGCGCTGGATGACGCGCATGGCGTCGATGATCGAGCCCGTCCCGGTAGCGCAGGCGGTGACGATCGTGTTCGATGGGCCGGTGAGCCCGTAGCGCATGGCCACGTGGCCGCTCGCCATGTTGGCGATCACGCTGGGGATGAAGAACGGGCTCATGCGCATCGCGCCGCGCTCCGCGCGGATGAGCGACTGCTGCTCCCAGCTCCACAGCCCGCCGATGCCGCTGCCGATCGACGTGCCGGCGAACTCGCCGCGCACGTCGTCCTCGCTCAGGCCCGCGTCCTCGAGCGCCAGCGCCGAACCGACGAGCGCGAGCTGGACGAAGCGGTCGACGCGTTTGGCTTCCTTGCGGTCGACGTACGCCTCGATGTCGACGTCGACCTCGCCGGCGATGCGCACGGTGAGGTCGGAGGCGTCGAAGCGCGTGATGGTCCGGATGCCGTTGCGCGCCTCGTGCTGACCTTCCAGGAAGGCCTGCGCGCCGACCCCGATGGGGGTGACGGGTCCGATGCCGGTGACGACGACTCGTTTCATGGTCTCCCTAGCGTAGCGCGGTGCCCGAGGCACCTGGTTCGCCGCCGGGTCGACGGCCGAACGGCGCGGAGGCCCCGGTCGGGGACGTCCGCGCCGCAGCGGGGGTGCAGAGCGGCGAACCGCCGGCTGCGCGCCCTATTGCTTCGCAACGATGAACTTGACGGCGTCGCCGACGGTGCGGATGCCTTCGGCTTCCTCGTCGCTGATCTCGATGCCGAACTCGTCCTCGAGGCCCATGATCAGCTCGACGACGTCGAGCGAATCGGCGCCCAGGTCGTCCATGAAGGACGCGGTGTCGACCACGTCCGCGGGGTCGGCGTCGAGCTTGTCGGCGACGACGTCCTTGATCTTGTCCAGGATGGCGGCTTCGTCCACGGGATCCTCCTCCGGCGGGCTGGAGCGTGCTGCTCGGGTCCCGCGCACTGTAGCACTTCGAAATGCCGTCGCCGCGCGCCAGGGGCGCGATCGGCGGGCACCGGGCGGTCGCCGTCGATCGCGTCGACCGGCTGCGGCGTACGAGCCTTCGGGATGATGGCACACCGGTGGGTGCCTGACAAGCGGTCAGCTAGCAGCGCACGACGGGTGATGCGGTTGTCACCGCATCACGGGTGATGCAGTTG